>NZ_JARWOV010000080.1 GCF_029868855.1 Nocardia carnea
CTGCCGGGGCGCGGCCCCGCCCCTCCCCGGCCCCCCCCCCCGGCACCGGAGCGCACGGGATCCGGACCGTCACCTGTCAAGAGATCAATTCACCACGCACCCTTACCGTGTGGATCCGTGCTGCGAACCGGCCGAAGGGAGTCGAGTACCGCGACCCGTTGGGGGCGGGTGCAAAAACTCCGGGGTGCCGCGAAATCGCGGAAAGGCAGAGGGAAGTTCAGACGGCCGTAGCCAATCCATCCGGGGTGGTTGGGGGATGGGCAGCCGGTACGGAACGGCCGGGCAGTAGCGTGGCCGTGCCACCGAGCTGATCCTGTGACCGCTTCGAACTGCAACATCAGCGTTGCCACGCAGTTGCTATTGATCGACCGAGACACGAAAAGTATTGTCTCACAATCGGTCTTAGAGCTCATAGGGATCGATCACAGTAATTGGTCTAGGCCGATGATCTGGTGTTTTATGGAAAATCGGCTGACCTGGCAGAACCTGGATGCGACGAGGCGGTCCGCCTGTCTGTAGATTTGCCAGAAATATTAGCCGACGTGACGGTCGGTATTGTTCGTGGATATCAGTGAGCGGGCCGCGCGTCGATGATTTGGGGCATGTACTCGACATCCGCCCGGCACCCGCCACGGCCAGGTGCACCCGCGCCGAGATCAGTTTTCGAGGTCTCACCGCGGACCACCGGACGTCTATCCACCGACCGAACTGACTGTGGTATGCCAGTCGTACATCCGCTCGTCGAGGGCACGTACTGACGGTAACGAATCCCAGGGCCGCAAGGTATTCCGGACGGATTTGATCCGGTCCAGCGCGGTCGCATACCAGTTGCTCGAGATCAGATCGAGTGCTTCGCCGAGCTTGACGCAAGCAAGCTCGGGGTCCTCCTCCAAGACGGCAGCCGCACCGATATCGGCGAGGAAGACAGCTCGCTGCTTCGTGGCGTTGTCCGGCAGATCCGCCAGAGCCAGTTCGAGGCTCTCCCGTGCCTCCCGACCTCTCCCTGCCACCATCAGCGTATAACCCTTGAATCCCGCCAGACGGGTCGGTGAAAACCAATCGAGCCATGGCGGGGAGGGATTCTCCGCAGGCTCGTGCCGGTCGTAGGTTTCCTCGGCGCGCCGGAGCAGCTTCAGCGCTTGGCGCGTATCACCGAATCGAGTCTCGGCTTCGGCCTCCACGGCGTCGATCCAGGCGGTCATCTCGAAGTTCGCATTACCCCGCCGTGCGAATACCCTGGCCGCGCGTAGCCGTTCGCGAGCTTCTTCGGCCCGCGCGGAATCGCCCGAGAAGGCAGGTGCGAAGGCCATATGCGTGAGTGTGGCCGCGCCCAGCAAGGCGTCGTTTGCTTCATGAGCGGCTTGTAAGGCCAGCACGAAGCTGGCCTGGGACCGGTCCGGTTTTTGCAGGTCGAAGAACTCGATGCGGCCGGCCAGCAGACTCGATTCGGAAACAGCGCGGCCGAGAGCACTTTTGGCGGTGCTGGGCACTTCCCGAAGGAGCTCCGAACCGAGCTGGGCATGTTGGGCGACCGACTCGTGCAGCCTGGGTGCGCCGACGACCCAGTACATTCGCCGGTATGCCTCCGTGACGGCCGTGTAGTCGAGCACAACCGCTGCGGGGACGTCACCGGGCGCATCACCGAGAGTTCGGCGCAGTACAGATCGGGCGGCGACCTTCCGAATTGGTTCGACATTCGTAGGCTGCTCATCGGCCCAGGGGGGTTTGAATCCCAACTCCGTGATCGGCTTTCCGAACAAGGCCTCGAGCGCTGCCGCATGTTCCGGGTGCGGCCACGGTGGTTCGGCGGACTCCCAGCGCCGTACCGTGCGTGCCGCTACATCGATCCGGAGGCCGATGCGCTCCGCCGCGTCACGAATAGCGTCCGCGAGTGCGGCTTGGGACCGAAGCCCCAGCGCTTGGCGTGCCGCTCGAAGGGCGGCATTCCCTGAACCAGCCATGGGGGCATGGTAGCCCGGACAGTGGACATGGTCGAGCTGAAATTGCCCACTATGTCCTATCCATGTCCTCCATTAAGGCCTTGTTGCAGGACATTTCGCACGCGATCCTTTGAGAATCAATCGATGTTGCCCGGAAGGAAACTCCTGATGCCATACGTGTACCGATCAGCTCTGTGTGGTTTCGCGCGATACACACTGGCGGCCGAGTGATGAGCCTCTGCGACCTGGCGCCCGCGGTCGGGTACCTGCGTTCCGATATCTCTGGTGTCCACCAGCCCTGGGACGAGGTCCGGATGCGGAACCTCGCACCTCGACTCGGCTACAACCTACGCAAAATCATTGTGCTCTCGGAGAACACCGCAGACCGCATCGATCGACTCCTGTTCACCATCGCCCGCAACCGCGCGGAAGCGGTGTTCGTGCCGAGCCGGGTCCATCTCGAAGGACAGGTCGAGTTGATCAAGGCCAATGCAGACGTGATCTTCGATGCCGACGATGTAGAGGCTCGCTGGCCCTCGGTCACCGAGTTCTTACTCGGTGAGACAAGGTTCGCGAGCACCTGGCGTCGACTTGTCCGCTGAATCCCGGGAAGCCGAGCAGAAGCCGAGAGACTAGCACCCGAGGAAACGATTAACGCGGAACGGCCCCACGAAACGGCTGCGTTGCAGACCGGGAGCCGGCCATCGCCGTAGTGCAACTGTGGCACGAAAGCGGATGCTACGACCGCACGATCATCGCGCGGCGCCCCCGAGAGGCTCCGGTCCCTTGGACCACCGGTGACACATGTGGCGTTCAGCGAACCCGTGGACCATACGTTCGTCCGACTTCGTCCAGCCCGCACCCCGCGAGGCGGGCATCGGCAAAACAGCTGGCAGCCAGCCTGGAACAGTTGTGAAATCTCCTAAGCGCAGAACACGAACGATAGGTGTGGCACAATATTTTTCGTGTTCGGGTCAGGTCACGGCAACTCGGCGGCAACGGTGGCGTCGCCGGGTGAAGATACCCAGGGGGTAACCGAACGGATCTGGCGGTTGGAGTTGGAGAGTTGCAGGACATGGTCGATGTTCCCCTAGCAGCCATCTCCGGCACCTCAGTCGCTGGAACATCATGCTCAGCAAGTTCCGGGCGGCCGATGGACACACAACATACCGCATACGACGACCGAACTGACGAGCCACGTCTATGCGATGGCCGGCCCCTTTCTCTCGCACCTGGCTGTCGGACGGTCGCCCAGAGCCCGCTCCGTCGGACGCGGAGACCCCGGGCACACCTACTGATACGGCCGGTCGACCGGCCCTCCCGGTGTGGAGGTCTGTGGTACCTGGCGCGTTGAACCCTGATTGGTGATCGTTTCGGAATTCGTGCACGAGGAGATGCTCATCCACGAGATAACTCTCGTGGATGAGCAGACCGAGCGTCCGGATACCGGAGGCGATTACCGCGTTATGCCTGCAGCGGACCATCTGCCACTGCAGGGTTCGAATTTGAGTAGGAGGCAGTGATGGTTTCCCACGGGTATTCAGACGACCTTTCGAACGTGCTGTTCGCGGGTCGGCGGGAAGCGGCTCAACGTTACACCGACATGTTCAGCGAGTCGATATTCGATCAGGATTGGTGGGCTGCCACAAAAGATCCCGGAAAGCGGGCCTACGAACGCTACCTGCAACTGCTTCCGCGTCTGTCCGCGGTCGACACGATTTCTGATCTGCGTGCCCTCGTCGCACTGCACGAACAAGCCACCGTGGTCGATCCACACCTGGGTGCCCTGCTGACGGTGCAGGTGAATCTCGTTCTGGGCACACTGCTGGAGCAGCATTCGCGAACCGGTGAGGTCGAGGCAGTTCTGACTGAGCTACTCGAGGGACGTGCGGTAGGCGCGTATGTATTGACCGAGGTGGGCCATGGCAGCGACCTGCCGAATCTCGAAACCACGGCCACATACGATCCGGCCGATGGCGGTAGTTTCGTACTCGACACGCCGACGGACGCTGCTGTCAAATTCATGCCGACCACTGCCCCGCCGCCGGTGAAAGGTGTATCGCGTTTCGGGATCGTCTTCGCGCGGTTGTTGGTCGATGGAGAGAACCGTGGAAACTACCCATTCCTGGTGCGATTGGTCGACGCCGACGGGACGGTCCGGCCGGGGATCACCATTCGCGCGCTTCCCGAGAAGCCCGGTCTGGGGATGGACAACTCCATCACTCGCTTCGACCATGTCCGGCTGCCTCGCGAATGCCTGTTGTCCCATACCGGCACCTCCATCGACGACAACGGCCAACTCGTTTCGCCCATCCCGGCAGATAATCAGGTCTGGCGTGCGATCAGTCGGGTACGGGCCGGCCGGCTGGCGATTTCGGCGATGTCCGCAGCAGTGTGTCGCGCGTCCCTGGCCATCGCCGTAAAACACGCTGAACAGCGCGATATCGCAAGCATGGACCGCGGCGCCGACCGCATTGCACTCCTGGACGTGCCTGCTCACCGCGACCGGCTGATCGATGCCGTCGCCGAAACCTACATCGCCGGTATGTCCGTGGAGGTGGCGATCGACGCGTTTGCGGCAGCGATCGAGAACGGCGCCGACGAACAAGCTCCGAAACTGACCGACCTGGTGTCGCTGACAAAGAATTTCACCACTTCGGTGGCGCTGCGAGTCACCGCCGAGGTGCGTGACCGGCTCGGGGCCCAGGGGGTGTTCGCGCACAACCAGATCATGGTGTACCGAGCGCTGCGTGACGCCGCAGCGACCGCGGAAGGCGATAGCTACGTTATCGGCTTGCAGGCGGCGTACCGACGGATCACCCTTCCGGACTCGTGGACGCAATCCGGTTGGGACGACCAGCTGTTCGATATCGAAACCCCCGGTCAGTGGTTGGGCTGGCTCGACGCTCGGGCCCGTTTTCTACATCACCGGACGCTCGAGACGTACGCGAACGCGACCGGAAGCCGTCAAGAACGGTGGGATGCGATTTACGGTCTTTCGATGGCGGCCGCCGAAGCCCATACCGCGCACCAATCGGCCCAGGCGTTGGCAGACCGGATCGGCGGGCTTGCGACCGAGCCGCGAGAGGTGTTGGAGAGGCTCATCGTGCTCTACGCCGTCGGTCAGTGCTTGAGCCACGGAACAGAGATGCTGCCAGACGGTCCACTGCCGAAGACGGTGCAGCCGCTCATGGAGATGCGTCGTCAGCTGCATGAATTGCTGGCACCGCATCTACGTGACCTCGTCGACGCGTTCGAACTTCCCAGCGGGCTCCTTCGCACAGCGTTCACCCCCGGGACATATGTCGAGGAGTATGCGAGCGCCATCGCGGCTGCCGGTACCGACTGATCGCACAGCCGGGCTGCGAGAAAGGGGGGGGGGGGGGGGGGGGGGGGGGGGGGGGGAACCGCGGCGGCCCCCAGGCGCGACGCCCGGCTCGGGGGGGAGGGGGCACTGAGC
>NZ_JARWOV010000081.1 GCF_029868855.1 Nocardia carnea
CCCCCCCCCCCCCCCCCCCCCCCCCCCCGCCCGCCCCGCTCCCCCCCCCCCCCCGCCCCCCCCGGCCCCCCCCCCCCCCCCCCCCCCGGCCCCCCCCCCCCCCCCCCCCGCGGGCCCCCCCCCGCCCCCCCCGGCCGGGCCCCCCCGGGGAGGATGCACACCGGATACTCAGGCGTCCGCGGGGCCGGAGTCGTTCGGTCGCGCCAACAGCGCGGCAATCGCGCCGTGCCCGTCCTGGATCGACGCTGCACCGCCACCACCATCGGCGTCCTCGTACCGGAGGGTGATCCGGTCGGTGCCGTCGCCGGCCGGAGTCCGTTCGACTGTGTACTCACGCTCCCGCGTGCCCGCCTGATCGGCGAGCAGGGCGATCAGGTCGGCGCCTACCAGGTCCGCGGCGATCGTCGCGGCGGTATTGCCCTCGTGGTCGGCGAGGCCGGGTTCGGCGCCGTGGGCCAACAGGGACCGCACTATTCCGTAGCATCCGCGGCGGGCCGCGCGGGTCAGCGGTGTGCCCGCGATATTCGGGTCGGCTCCCGCAGCGAGCAAGAGGTCCACCGTTTCGAGGTGCCCGTTGCCCGCCGCCCACAGCAATGGCGGGGTCCCCGGACCCTGCTGCTGCGGATGTGGTGGTTCGGGCAGATCGGGGTCGGCGCCGGCGGCCAGTAGCGCGGAAACGACACCGGCATGATTCCAGCAGGCGGCGGCGCACAAGGGCAGGCCCTCCTCGACCGGCGCGCTGGGGTGGTTCGGGTCGGCGCCGTGCGCCAGCAGCAGGCGAACCAGGTCGGTGGCACCGTTCACCGCGGCCTGGTACAGCGGTGTGGTTCCCTCCTCGCTCGACTCCTCCGGCGACGCGCCGGCCTTCAGCAGTGCTTCGACGGCAACGGGATCACGCTCCCATACAGCATCGATAAGGTTCGTCACCTGTCCATTGAAGTCGCGGTGTCAACGGGAAATCGCCGGCGTTCAGCGTGGTCTGTGGCGGCGGCCTTCGCGCTGGCGCGCCGTCCGGCCTCACCACGGGTGCACACTATCTTGGGGGTATGACGATCGGGTTCGGCGACGGCGGTCCGATGGACGGCCGGGGTTCTCTCGGCGGGCGGTGATGGAGTACGACCTCGAGCGCTTGCCCGTCGAGGTCGGGCGCTACCTGTCCGAGCTGATACTGCGTGTACAAGCGATCTACCGGAACCGGCTGGTGAGCATCGGTGCGGTGGGGTCGCTCGCGCTCGGTGACTATCGGCACGGGCGCAGCGATATCGATATCACGGTCGTTGTCGCTCCGGCGGCGCCCGCGCGACTGGCGCACGAACTCGCCGACGCGCTGGTCCACCCCGGATTGTGCTGTCCCGCTGCCGGGCTGGAATTGGTCGTCTACGACGCCGGATTCGCCGCCTCGGGTGCGCCTGGCGCGGGGTATGTGCTCAATCTGAACACCGGCCCCTGCCTGCCCGCCGTGGCGGACTTCGAATTCGGTGCTGCGCCGGGTTTCTGGTATGTGATCGATCGGGCGATCGGGCACCAGAGCGGGTGGACGCTCGCCGGTCGACCGATCCGGGAGGCGCTGGGCGCGCCCGCGCGTGCGGACCTGCTCGCCGCCGTTTCGGCGTCGGTACGCGAGCATGCGTCGGGCGCGGGACATCTCGCGGACAACAGGGTCTTGAACGGTTGCCGGTCGGTGTACTACTGCGAGACGGGTGATTGGGTTTCCAAGCGGACGGCCGGCCGGTCGATTGCTGCCGCCGAGAAGGGATTTCGTCCCCTCGTGGCCGAAGCGCTGCGGAGTTTCGAACGGCCGCGGGAATCGGCGCTCGAACTGCCCGCCGGCGAGGTGGACGCATTCCTGACGTGGGTACGCCGCAGTGTCGACCGGATATCGGGGAACTCGGTTTCCTGACCATACGGCGAGTGGAATCGGTTCCCGCGACGGGTCGCCGGACCCTGCGCGGGTTCGGTCGCCGAGTTCGGGGAGGAGGTGTCTGCAGCGGCTAGCATTCCTTGACAGGAATATTCCTCAGGGGGAATATGAGAGCTGTGGCACGCGATGTATTCGAGGTTCTCGCCGACCCCACCCGCCGGCGAATCCTCGACCTCCTGCGCGACGGTGAGCGCACCGTCGGCGATCTGGTCGGTGTGCTGGGCACCGCGCAACCCAATGTGTCCAAACATCTGAAAATGCTCGACGCGGCGGCGCTGGTGCGGGTCCGGGTGGACGGCCCGCGCCGGCACTACACACTCGACCCCGGCCGGCTCCGGGAGATCGATGCATGGCTGGCCCCGTTCCGTCAGATCTGGGCCGACCGGCTCGACGATCTCGAAACCTATCTCGACACCCTGCCCGACGAACCCGAGGAGTGAGATGACCGGAGTAACCCAGCGTCTCGGCGAGGTACTGCGCGACGGTGACCGCGTGGGCACCCGCTACGAACGCATCCTGGCGCATCCGCCGGCCAAGGTATGGCGGGCGATCACCGAATCCGACCATCTACGGCACTGGTTCCCGGCCGATATTCTCGGCGAACGCCGCACCGGGGCCGAGATCCGGTTCCGGTTCTGGCCCGAGGCGGTCGAACAGGCCTCGGCGGAACTGACCGAGATGGAGGTCGATCTCGACGATCCGGAACTACCCGGCCGCATCCTCACCTGGGACCCGCCGCGCGTTTTCGAATTCCTCTGGGACGACGAACATCTGCGGTTCGAGCTGTTCGCCGAGGAACCGGGGACGCGGCTGGTGTGTACGGTCTGGTTCGGTACGCCCGGCCCGCACGGACTCTCCGGCACCGCCACCGGGTACCACGTGTGCCTCGACGAACTCGTGGATTCGCTCGACGGCCGGCCGATCGAAATGCCCGACCCGGACGAGGTCGCGCAGCTACGCCGCCGCTACACCGAGGCCGTCGACGCGACCTCGGTGTGAGCGCCCGGCCGGCGGCCGGTCAGCCGATGTGCAGCAAGGTGCGGCCGAGAGCGGTGCGCGCTTCGATGGCGGCGTGCGATCGGGCGGCCTCGGCCAGCGGGTAGCTCTGGCCGATCACCACCTCGATCGTTCCGGTCGCGACCGCGTCGAGGATCCGGGCCGCGTATGCGGCACGGTGATCGTTACCGGTGTTCAGGTCGTGCAAACCCACCACCTCGACACCGTGGTGCCGGGCGTCCGCCGCGGCCGTTCCGGCGAATTCGCCGGCGGCGGCCCCGTACCCGAGGAACCGCCCGCCGGTTCTCGTGATCGCGAGTGCGGCCTCACCCAGGTCTGCGCCCGCACCGTCGAGCACCACGTGGGGTCCCTGACCGCCGGTCGCGGCCAGGACGTGACCGGTCCAGCCCGGTTCGGAGTAATCGATCGCGGTGTGCGCGCCGAGGCGTTCGGTGAGAGCGAGTTTCGTCCCGCCGCGGGCCGCCGCGATCACCTGCGCACCCGTCTGCCGGGCCAGCTGGATGAGCAGGGTGCCCAGTCCACCGGCCGCCGCGGTGATCAGAACCGTATCGCCCGGCCGGACGGCGGCGCGGTCGAACACGGCGAGCGCGGTGTGACCGTCGTGGACCAGCGCGGTGGCCTGGTCGAGGCTCACTCCGTCCGGAACCTCGGTGAGCAGATCGCCGACCGCGACCGCCTGCTCGGCGTATCCGCCGATGGGTAGGCCGCCGCCGATTCCGCTGGCCGCCGTGCGAGTCGCGACCCGCCGGCCGAGCCAGGCGGTATCGACGCCCGGGCCGACCGTGGTCACCGTGCCGCCGACTGCTCCGCCCGGTATGTACGGGGGCTGGACCGGGAAGAAATCGGTACCCCAGCCCGACCGCAGCCGGGTATCGAGAAACATCACATCGGCGGCGGCGACCTCCACCAGCACCTGTCCTGGTCCCGGTTCCGGTGCCGCGACCTCCTGTAGTTCGAGCACCTCCGGTGCGCCGAATTCCTTGACCTGCACTGCCTGCACGGTGAGCCTCCTCGGTTCGCTGTTCCCCGGACCAGTCTGAAACCTGAATCATTGTTGAGGTCAAGCCCGGCGGCGTGCCCGGCGGATATCTGGTTGGATTCCGGGCAGGAGGGAGATCATCATGCGCAACGCTGTGCGGGCCATGTGTCGCGGGATAGGGGTCGCTGTCGCTGTTTCGGCGGTGGTGCTCACGACGGCAGGCTGCGAAACCAACCGGGCCGCGCCGGAAACCGTGGTCGTCGAGGTTCCCGGGCCGGGAATGCCGCCTCCCACCGCGCCCTGGACGACGGCCCAGCTGACCTACCATCCGTGCGTCGTCCTCGCGGAAACCGACCTCTCCCGCTTCGGGTTCGAATCCCCGGGTGACGCGAGCACCCCGCCACAAGGAACACATTGCCTGTGGCGTGGTCGCGACGGTGCCGGGCGGCGGCAGACGCTCAGCTTCGTGCCCGACCACGACGGCGACTACGCACCGTACGAGCGCGTGTTCCGGGAGAAGAACCCGGACGCCACGCGAACGCTCACCCTCGCGGATCGGCCGGCCTTCGTATTCTTCGACGGATCGGGTGATCCGCTCGGGTGCACTGTCTACGCAGCGGTCGAATCGGGTGGTCAGTTCCGGCTTTCCGTCGACTACGAAAGCGGTGCGCGGATCGCTGCGCAGGACTGCGACCCGCTCGTCGAGGTCGCCGGACTCGTTGCCGGGCGGATGCGGTGAATACCGGCGGGCCGCACGGAACCGTCGGCCCAGGAGACGGATCATGACGAACTGCGCGCGCATCCTGCGGTCCACGATGGCGCTCACCGCGGGCGTGAGCGTCGCGCTCATCGCTGCCTGCGAAACCACCCGGCCCGCCCCGGCTACCACGGTCGTGGTCCCGGTGGCGCCACCGGTCCCGGAGCGCCCGTGGACGGTGGACGAACTCACCTACCACCCGTGCTCGGTGCTCGACGCCGACGACACCGCCCGTTTCATCCTCGAACCCGGGGGCGAACCGGCCACACCCCCGAATGCGCTGCCTGCGTGCAGCTGGCAGTCGGTGCAGACCTCGCCCGCGGGCCGCTTCTCGGTCCGGTTCACCCCAAGCAAATCCGGCGTCGAGGGTCCGCGCCGGCAGGAGAATCAGGACTCGGCCGACCGGGAAGTCACCATCGGCGGCAACCGCGCCGCCGTACGGCCGGACGATCGTTATCCCGACGGCAGCCACAGTTCGTGTTCGGTGGAAGTCGCGGTGCCCTCCGGTGGATCCTTCGGTATCCGCCTCGACGGCGGCGGCCTGCACACGGGCGTGGCCTGGGACCCGTGCCCCCAGGCCGTCGCTATCGCGGGCGTGATCGCCGGGAAGTTGCACTGAGCATCGTCGCGGGGCCGACGATCAGGCGCTACGCGATTTCGAGACGCAGTTCACCGAGCTGTTCGTCGACGCGAAAGACCTCGATACCGGTGAGGTCCTGCCGCAGTTCGACCTCCCATTTTTCAGGAAATCGGCGGGAACGGAACCGACCCTCGGGCGAGGTCGGCCGGCGACCATTCCGGGTGCCTGCGAGGGGCAATATGTGGTGAGCTCATCGCGCGGTGCCTTCCTGTGTGAAGCAGGCGCGGTAGAGGTCTTCGACCTCTGCGGCCAGTTCGTCGACCGGACCGTCGGTGATCGCGCCCGGGACGATCTCGCCGATCGGCAGTGAGGCGACCGGTGCTGCGGGGACACCCCATTCGCGCAGCCAGCCCCTGAGCTGACTGCTGGATGTGACATAGACGATGCGTCCCAACCCGACCCAGCCGTGGCTTGCGGAGCACATCGGGCAGTGCTCCCCGGAGGTGTAGACGGTGGCGGCCGCGCGCTGTTCCGGGGTCAGGTGCCCGGCGGCCCACCGGGAGATCGCGAATTCCGGATGCTGAGTGGCGTCGCCGTCCTTCACTCGGTTGCGGTCCTCGAACAGCACCGTGCCGTCCGCGGCGACCAGGACGGAGCCGAAGGGTTCGTCGCCGTCGGCCAGTGCTTCGCGGGCGAGGTCGATGCAACGGCGGAGGTGGGCGAGATCCTGTGCGGTGACGGTCATACGAATATTTTCGCGGATCGGGGACAAGAGCCGGAGAGTGCTACTCGGTGTTTCGGCCGAGGAAGCTCGCAGGCCCTGACAGCGTCCCGTACCGGATCGGATCAGCGCTGATCCGGGTGGCCGGGACCAGGTTGTCCCGGCCGCCCGGATGATTCGGTACGTACGGTCCGGTTGTTCAGCGCGTAGTCTGCGCGACCGACTCACCTGCCGGTGGCGCGGGTTGTTCCGTGGTGGTGGACTCGGTGGTCCGGGGCACGGTCGTGGTGGGTGTGGTGGTCGCCGGATCGGCGACCTCCGTTGCCGATGTGGAGCCCGGGGGCACCGTTGTCGAACTCGGGGGTTCCGTCGTCGAGGAGGGCGGAACGGTTGTCGGCTCGCCGGCAGGCGGTGTGGTTGTCGTTTCGTCCGGTGTGGTCGTGGCCGGGGTGGTGCCGGTGGTCGTCGGCGCCACTGTGGTGGTGCCGGTGGGCTCGGCAGCCTGTTCGGTGGTTGTTGCCGCGGCTGCCCGGTAGGCGTCGTCCAGATCTTCGGGGGTGGGGGTGGATTTCGTATTCACCGGTTCGCCCGCCTGGGCCTGCTTCGCCAGATGAGTGAGCCAGGCCGCCGCGTATTCGGCGGAGGTCAGCGGTTTGCCGTTGGCCGGGTCCGCGTCGCGCCAGTAGTCGAAGTGATGACCGGTGGCGTTGGGGCCGAGTGTCAGGTTGTAGGGGTCGGACAGGATCACGGGAATGGTGTTCTGGTTCGTCACGATCAACCCGATGATCTCGTTGAGCACCTTCTGTGGGAGATAGGCCAGCGGGGCCATCTCGCCGGTCGAGATGGAATCCGCGGGCTGTTCGCCGGCCGGGGGAGTGGCGCCGGGTTCGTAGCCCGGCTCGGAGACGCGCAGCAGGACCTCGAGGAAGGTTTCGTCACTGGCCATCCAGTTCGGCTGCGACTGGATATCGGCGAGTGCGAGCAATGCGACCCGGCTCAGGACGACCGCGACGTCCTGCCCGGTGGCCGGTGTGAGCCCGTCCCGTTCGAGTGCGTCGACATTCATCTGCCGTGCCACATTGACCACCAGTTGCAACAGCGCGATGTTCTCCGGTGCCGCGCAGGTGAGGTCGCCGTCGGAGCAGAACGAGGCGATCTTGCCGTCCAACGCGCCGAAATCGCCGCTCGTATCCGGGAGCGCACCCTGCCCGGGGACCGGATTCTTCCCGTTCTGATACGCCTGGTCGAAACCGTCCGGGTTGCCGTGCGGGTTCTCGGCGCCCGGGAACGGGCCGTCGCCCGCGGCGCGGCCGGAATCGGCGAGGATCACGACACCGGTGACCTTGTCCGGGTCGACGATCGCGTAGCCGCCGTCCTGCTGTTCCTGATGCCCGATCTCCATGGCGACCCGGCGCACCACATCGGCGCCCTCGCTGTAGCCGACAATGGCGAACCGGGTGTCGGGGCAGGCCTGCGCGATCTCGCGCATCACCTGCTGGGTGTTGGCGACCCCGGAGGTGACCGCGTCCTCGTAGGTGGCCATATCCGCCGGGTAGGCGATATAGACCGCGGCGTAGGAGCCGGGGTCCACATCGTCGGCGGGGGCGTTCACCACCGGGTCCACCCATTCGCTGCTGTGGTCGCCCGACAATGCCGCGGGCAGCGGGTTGCCGTGGGCGTCGACCAGCAGTTTCGTGGTGCCCTCCCGCGGGGTGTCACCGCGGCCCGCGACCGAGATGGTGACCATGTCGTGGCATTCGGTGACCGACGCCTTCAGCTGCGTATCCGCCTGCTGCGAGGGTGCGGTCATCGAATAGGTGGCGCCCACCGCGGCCACCACGCCGAGGGCGGCGGGTGCCGCGATCGCCGCGGCGATGCGGTGCTGGGTGAACCAGCCGCGGGATCGCAGAATCCAGCTACTTCGGAAAGCCATGTCCCATGCTCCATTCCAGAACTGATAATGGACGGACTGGCCCCCCGACGGGCCGTTACGTCACCGGAGACGTCGCGGCCGGGGCGTGCGGCGTTACGCGATCACTTCGGGTCGAGTGCGCCGCCGTGGTATTCCACACTGGGACTCCACAGGAAGAAACTATCGATCCCGGATTTATAGGTCGCATGGATCTGGGCTCTGACCTGCGCATCCCCGTAGTTCACGCCCAGACTGAAATCCTGCAGCCAGGGGATCACCTTCGCGCCCGTGCCCTTGGTCACGGTCTGGAAATCGCGCAGGGAGGCGGCGACGATATCGAACGGCTGCCCGTTCGGATTCGCCACACCGTATTCGCCCGGACCCCAGTGCGAGGGGTAGATCATCGGCGCGACGAAATCCACCTGTGGGGCGATGAGCCGGATATCCTGCGCGATCTGGTCGGGCCGGGTCGCGGCTATCCCGTAGACCGCGGCGCTCTGGTGGGCGCCGGCGGCGTGCACCGGAGCGCGGCTCTGCGCCAGGAACCCGGCGACGGCTTCGGTGGCGGGACCCTTCAGTCCGGGGAAACGCATACTCGACAGCCTGCCGTCGGGCCGGCGGACGTAGTCGTACATGATCCCGTCGAAGCCCAGTTCGGCGGCCTCCACCGCGAGCGCGATGTTGTAGCCGCGAACCTCGGGGTGGGCGAAATTGGTGAACGCGATGGCGCCGTAGTGGCTGGAATACGGCTGCCGGGCCGGGTTCTGCACCACCCAGTCCGGGCGGCCGTGGTGCCAGGCCCATTCGGCGAGGGCGGGATCGCGGAAGGCGACGATCCGGCCGACCACCTGCACACCCATATCGTGGAGTTGCCGCAGCGCCGCCCGCGCGTCGTAGATCGGGGTGGCGGCGCCGGTCGTGCGGGCCAGCGGCACCTTCGAGGCGTAGCCGACGACGCCGTCCTCGTCCTTGATATCGAGTTGCACGGTATCGATGCGTTTCTGGCGGGCCAGATCGAGGACGGCTTCCCGCATCGGTCCGTAGGACCAGGCGTGCGCGGTGACGTGCACGGCGCGCATCCGGGGCAGGTCGATACCGGTAGTGAGCGCCTGCGTGGTGGTGTTTCCCGCCGCGTCCACCGCGACCACCTCCGACCCGGTGGGGCTGTGCGGGAGTTCGCTCACGAAACTGCCGTCGGGACCGGGTGTCACCGAATGCGCTCCGATCGAGACCCGTTCCGCGTCGGGTGCCCGCCCGCGCACGGTGACCGGGGCGCGGTAGGAGGCGACGGTATCCGGTTGGGTCACCTGCAATTCCGGGGCGGCGGTGTCCACTGTGAACGTCGCCTCGGCGCCCGGGCCGTCGCGCAGCCAACCGGTCGGCCCACCGGGTGGTATCTCGGCGGTGAAGGTGTGCTCGCCGTCGGACAGCCCCTCGGGCCGGTAGACGACGGTGTCGCCGTCGACCCGGCCGGTGACGGGCGAACCGTCCACCGTGAGCTCCACGGCGTGCGGATCGTGTCCGGCGGCGTCCACCCGAAGGGTCAGATCCCGGAGTGCGGCAGCGCCGACGGGGCCCGGCGGGAGACCCGTCAGCGGAAGATCGGGGGCCGGCGAACGACCGGCCCCGATCCCGGCGAACACCAGCAGTACGATCACGACAACACCGAATACGAGGACCGCCAACCGTTTCCGGCCGGCCGCCCGGACCCGCACGAGCACAACACACCAACTTCCGCGAACAGCTTCCCGCCCACTATGGCGAGTCCGCCGGAGCGCCGATCTGTTTCGCGGAGATGAACCGTAAATCGTTGCCGGCACGTAATATTCGGGCGATGGTGCGGTACCCCGGGAAAGGTGTTCGGGTGGTCGCGGCGGCGCTGGTCTGCGCGGCCGCCACGGCCTGCGGAGCAACGGACGAGCCCGCCTCGGCGGGCACACCGCCGAGTACGTCCGCGGCGCCCCCGCCGCCCGCGCCCCCGGATCCGGCGGCGGTCGGTGCCGACGAATTGGGCGAGGTGCCGATTCTCATGTACCACCAGGTGACCGCCGAACCGTCCGGTGAGTACGACCAGAGTCCGGGCGAGTTCCGCGCGGAACTGGACCGGTTGTATCGCGAGGGCTACCGCCCGGTCACCGCCGCGCAGTACATCACCGGGGACATCGATATTCCGGCCGGGACACATCCGGTGGTGCTCACCTTCGACGATTCCACCGGCAGCCAGCTCCGGTTCACCGCGGCCGGGAGACCTGCCCCGGACTGCGCCGTCGGCGTGCTGGAGCGGTTCGCCGCCGAGCACCCCGGCTTCCCGGCCCGCGCGACCTTCTACGTCAACAACGACCCGTTCGAGGCCGATCCACGCGCCCTGCCCTGGCTGGCCGAGCACGGTTACGAGATCGGCGCGCATACCGCGAGCCATCCCGATCTCGCCGGCCTGGACGCCGCCGGTGTGCAGCACGAGCTGGCACAGAACGTCCGGGCGATCACCGCCGCGGCGCCGGGTACCGCGGTGACCACGATGGCGCTGCCGCTGGGCAGCGCCCCGGCCGACCCTGCTCTCGCGCTCGCCGGAAACTCGGGTGGGACGCCCTACCGGTTCGCTGCCGCGATGCTGGTCGGCGCGAACCCCGCGCCGTCGCCGTTCGGTCCGGTGGTTCCCGCCGCGGTGCCGCGGATCCGGTCCGGTCCGGGCGCGGTACCGTTCGATTCCGGCTATTGGCTCGACCTCCTCGCGGCCGAACCGGCCCGCCGCTACACCTCCGACGGTGACCCCGGTCGTATCTCGTTTCCGCGCAGTTCGGCGAACCGCCTCGACCCGCGCTGGGCCGATAGAGCACATACCTATTGAGGTCTTCCGTGGCAGATCATTCAGCGACTGAATTTCCTCGCCGCCGGCGGTCGGTGCCGCTCTCGCCCCGCCCTCGAGGCCGCGGTCCGGCCACTGCTCGTCGCCGCGGTGATTGTCCCGGCGCTGGTCGGCGGGGCCCTGGGGCCGGTTCGCGGTCGCTCGAGCGCCGGTCGATCCTCGAACGCCTAACCGTTACCAGCGTGCGCGGGGACCACACCGAGCCGTGCCGGCGCATCCCGGCTGCGTAATGCTCTGGCGCTCAATCGGGTAGTCGGCGCATCTCGATCACGGTGAGACCCAGATTGTCGATCCGGGCCAGGATTCCGCGGATACCAGTCGGATCGGTGACCGGACCCGACAGCACGGTGGTGCCGTGGGCGTGATCGCCGGCGAGCTCGGGAAAAGCGGCGAGCGCACGTTGGGAGAGTTCGCCGTCGATGGTGAACTGGTATCGCATCGCCGTCTCCTGCCTCATCCGGACCGGTCGCGGCGGCAGGCGTCGCCGCGTCGGATGAAGTGTGTCCCACGGCGGCACCGCCGCACATCGTCCGCACCGGGTGAAACGGCTCCGGCAGGTTCAGAGCAATCCGCTGCGCCGCGCTTCCTGCAGCGTTTCCATCCGGGAACGGGTACCGAGTTTGGCGTAGATCCCGCGCAGATGTGTTTTCACCGTATTGATGGAAACACTGAGATCGTCGGCGATGTGCTGGGTCGTGCGGCCCGAGGGCAGCTGTTGCAGAATCCGCAGCTCGGTGGCCGTGAGCGGTGGATGCTGGACCCGCCGCGGCGGCCGGTGACCGGCCCGGACGCTGTCGGCGAACGCGCTGCAGTGCCCGAAACAGCCGGCGTAGTAGTCGAGCAGATCGATGGTGCCGGGAACGTCGAAGAACGGCCGGGCGATCCGATGGGTGGCACCGATCCGCAGCGCATTGTCCACGGCCTCCCGGGTTTTGGCGTCGTTGCCGAGTTCACGATGGGCACGGGCGTACAGCAGCCAGCCGGTGAGCCGGGCGACGGGATGGGCTCCGGAGGTCGCCGCGAGGACGGGCTCCACCTGGCCGAGGACCGTGTGATGGTTACCGGCGACGGAGGTGAGCGCGGCCGTGGACAGGACGGTATCAGGGATGAGACCGAGCACCGCCCGCGCCCGTTCGGTCAGCTGCCGCGCGGCCGCGGTATCGCCCGCCCCCAGCAGTGCCCACACCGCGGCACTCACCAGGCCGCCACCGAGTACGGGTGCGGGGTCGGTATCGAGCAGCCGGCCGATACTGCGGCGCAGCCGGTCGGTGGCGCCCGGATCGTCACCGCACTGGCAGTCGAGCAGGTTGCCGACCACATGCGGCAACCGGCCCGCCACCGGCCCGGGCGTCCCGTCGCGGCGGATGTGCTCGGCGCACAGCACCCGGATCTGCTCCGGGTGCGGATCCGAGCCCTGCAGATAGGCGCCGTAGGCCTCGAGCGCGGTGGCGTGCACGGTTTCCGGCAGATCCAGCAGGTCGTGATCGCGGGCGATGGCGCAGGCCCGTTCGGCCCGCTGCCGCATCGTCGTGATCGATCCGGCCAGCCCGGCGGTGACGGCGAGCCGGGTCACCGCGATCAACCGCAGCCGGGGATGGCAGCGGGACCGGGTCCGGCTCAGGGCGATCCGCAACCGCTCCTCACCCCGGGCCAGTTCACCGCGCAGTGCGAGAGCGGTGCCGGTGGTGACGGCGAGGTAGCCGTCCAGGTCGGGGCGATCGGCGGGCGGCATCCGTTCCGGGAAGACGATGGGATCGGAATCGGCGCCCGTCGCCACGGCGAGCTCGGCGTCCACGGCCGCGGTCAAGGCCTCCAGCCGGTACGGCCCGGCGAGCGAATGCGGGTCGTCGTCGGCGAGCAGGCGGGCGCTGTCGCGGTATGCCTGTGCCGTACCGCTGCCGCCGTGCAGCAGCGCGTCGGTGGCCTGCAGCAGGCGCAGGAACGGATCGGTCAGCACATCCGGCGCCGCGGTCGCGAGTGCGTCGAAAAGGGTTTCGCCGTGATCGGCGAAAACCAGTGCCAGTGCGTGCTCGGCCAGGAACGACCCCAGCTCGCGGTGATCGGGTACCGCGAGCAGATGTGTCAGCGCGGCCTGCAGTTCACCGATGGCGGTGAGCCGGCGCGCCGACCGCAGGTGCAGGTCGGCGCAGAGATCCCGGCCCAGCCGGTTGGCCTCCGCCAGGAAGTAGGCCCGCAGCATCGGATGGTAGGAGTACCAGACCTTCCCGCCGCGCGACAGCGAGGTCATCGGGAAATTGATCCGGTCGAGTTCGTAGAGCAGATGTGCCGCACCGCCGCCGACGAGATCGTCGGCGAGTTGTTCGGTGAACTCCTCCGGGACGCTGGTGCAGGTGAGGAACTGCCGCAGCGCGGGGGAGAGCGTATCGATCAGCTCACCGACGAGCAGGTCGGCGAACGCATGCGGTGGCCGGGCCAGCGCGGTGAGCGCATCGGCGTTGTCACTCGAGCTGGCGGTGAGGTAGATCGCCGCGATCCGCACCAGCGCTGCCCACCCCTCGGTGAGATCCATCAGGGTGTGCAGGCCTTGCTCGTCGAGTGCGCATTCATGCCCCGCGCACAGCCGCGACGCCTCGGCAGGGGAGAGCGCGAGATCGTGGGCGCTCCACCGGGTCAGCCGGGAATGCAGTTGCAGCAGATGCCAGCGGATCGGGGGATCGAAGCGGGCACACAGCACGGTCGTCACTGTCGGCGGTGCGTGCTGCAGGAAATACTCCAGTCCGGCCAGGGCGAGCGGATCGGTGATCAGGTGGGCATCGTCGATCACCACGACGGTCGGGTCCGAGCTGTCGGCCAACGCGGTGAGGATCGCTTCGGCCTCACCCACCCCCGCGGCCGGCTGCCCGGACCCCGCGGCGGGTACGCACAGCCGGGTGCGCAGCTCCGGCCACACCGCGGTCTGGTCGCGGACGGTGAGCCAGGCGATCCGGGCCTCCGGGTGTGAACGTGGCAGATGCGTTGCCACCCAGTCCGCCACGGCAACCGTTTTGCCGACCCCCACCGCACCGCAGACCAGCAGGACACCGCCGTTGCGGCGATCCACCACGGCATCGAGCCCGGTATGCAAACGCGGCCGTGATACCGGGTCGAAGGGGAACACCGGGATATGGGACCGTGGCCGGGCTCGCGATAGCGGGCGGCCCGTCGGATCCAGTGTTGGCGAAGTGGTCACGGTGCCTCCCGAAGAAAATTTCCGAAACAGCACTAGCACGCACTCGGCCGCAGCCTACCCGAGCGGAAGGCACCCTCAGCGGCCCCTGAACCAACCTGTTACCAGGGCGTATCCGGGAATATTCATCCGTATCGGGTGAGTCGGGCACCGGCCGGGCCGCCATACCGTGGAACGGATCCCCGCTGTGGGGGCCACTGGATCCGACGTAAGCGAGGTGGACCGTGTCGTTTTGGGAAGCGCTCTGGCTGGTCGTGGTGAGCTTCGCGTTCATCGCCTACCTGCTGCTGCTGTTCTACATCATCGGCGACCTCTTCCGGGACCGGGAGACCTCCGGCTGGGTCAAGGCGATCTGGGTGGTTCTGCTGATCGTGCTGCCGCTGCTGACCTCGCTGGTCTACCTGATAGTCCGCGGTAAGGGGATGACCCAGCGGTCGATCACCGAGGCACAGCAGGTGCAGGCCGCCGAGAAGGAATTCATCCAGCGCACTGCCGGCACCAACCCGGCCGCGCAGATAGCCGAGGCGAAACGGCTGCTCGCCGAAGGCACGATCACCGAAGGAGAGTTCGAGCGCCTCAAGGCCAAGGCCATGTCGTGACCGCTGCGCCCCCGCCGGCACCCCCACCGGCGGCGCCGGGTCCCGGGCAGTGGGCGATTCCGCGCGGTTTGATCGTTCTGCTGGTTGCGGCGGCCACGGTGGTCGCCGTAACCGGCGCCCGCGCGTTCTCCGGTGTCCTGGGCCCGGTTTTCCTGGCGTTGATGCTGGCGATAGCCGTGCAGCCCATCCAGCAGCGGATGCAGCGCCGCGGCCGGCCCGTCTGGCTGGGAATGCTCGCGGCGCTTGTGGTGGTGTATCTGATCCTGCTCGGGTTGGTCGCGGCCCTGGTTGTCTCCGCGGCTCAGCTGGCCACCGCGCTACCGGAGTACTCCGATCAGTTCGCCGACCTGCTCGTGCAGGTCCAGGACCTGCTGGCGGGCTTCGATATCGACAAGGAACGGATCGATCACGCGTTGAGCGGCTTCGATCTGGGCAAGGCGGTCGAACTGCTCGAGGATCTGCTGCGCGGGCTGGCGGGCGTGTTCTCGAACTTGATCTTCGTGGTCACGCTGCTGCTGTTCATGGTGTTCGACGGAATGACGATCGGACGCCGGATGGATGTGTTGCGGAGTATGCGGCCCGATATCGCCCAGGCGCTGGGTTCGTTCACCTCGGGCACCCGCAAATACCTGATCGTGTCCACGGTATTCGGCCTGATCGTCGCGGTCCTCGACGGTGTGGCGCTGTGGCTGCTGGCGGTGCCGTTCCCGCTGCTGTGGGCACTGCTGTCGTTCATCACCAACTACATCCCGAATATCGGTTTCGTCATCGGGCTGGTGCCGCCCGCGCTACTGGCCCTGCTGGACGGCGGATGGACACGAATGCTCTGGGTGATCGTTGTCTACTGCGTGTTCAATGTCGTCGTGCAGTCGGTGATCCAGCCGAAATACGTGGGCGACGCGGTCGGGCTCAGCGTGACCGTCACGTTCCTGTCGCTGGTGTTCTGGTCGTGGGTACTCGGCGCATTGGGCGCGCTGCTGGCGATTCCGCTCACTCTGCTGGCGAAAGCGGTGCTGTTCGATATCGACCCCGCGACCAGGTGGGTGGATGTGCTCATCGGCGAACGCGCCCCGGATCGCGGCAAGCGGCGCACCGAACCACCGCCCGCGCCGGGGTGAACGGCGGAGTTCACCCGGGCGGGGTGAGGCAGCACCGGTACCCGAACGGCGACAGTCGAGGTAATCACTGCGCTCGGAAGGAGTGGAGATGACCACCGCACCGCAATACACCTCCGACACTCGGGAAGGCGGCCCGCTGCGGCAGGGCTTTGCCGCGGGTGCCGCGATCGGCGCGTCGATCCTGCTGTTGACGGTCGGCGTGCTCTCGGTGCTCGAGGGCATCGCCGCGGTCGCCCGGGACGAATTGTTCGTTGTCGGTATCGACTACGTCTACGAGTTCGATATCACCACCTGGGGCTGGATCCATATCGTGCTCGGCGCCGTCCTGATCGTGGCGGCGCTCGGGCTGATGACGGGTACCACCTGGGGCCGGGTGCTGGCGATCGTCGTCGCGGCACTGTCGATTCTGGCGAACTTCCTCTGGCTGCCCTACTACCCGTGGTGGTCGACGCTTGTCATCGCCCTGAACATCGTGGTGATCTGGGCGATCGCCACCTGGCGTCCACAGGCCTGACGCGCCCGTCGTACGAGACCGGCGCGGGGGCGGGGGGGGGGGGGGGGGGGGGGGGGGGGGGGGGGGGGGGGGGCGGGGGGGGGGGGGGGGGGGGGGGGGGGGGCGGGCGCCCCCCCCCCCCCCCCACCGCTGGTTATCCGATATTCGCGGACAAATCCGGAATCATCCGATGCACTTCGGCTTCCCAATACGTCCAGGAGTGGATCCCCGCGGCCGGGAACGAGTACGTGACATTGTTCGCACCCAGCGACATCATCCGCAGCTGGAACGATCGGGTGTTGGCGAGCGCCAGCGCCTCGAGCGCCATTCCGTTCACGGTATTGCCGTTGAATCCGTCGGCCGGCGCGGGCAACCCGCTACCGGCGGAAATCCAGAGGCGCGTGTTGTGATCGCGCAGCATCGGCGCGAAGACGAACGGGTCCATCCGGAGCCACTGCGGACCCCACGGCGGGGCCATCGAGTCGACGTTGTACCCGCCGGCATCGATCATGGCCATCCGGATGGCCTCACGCATACCCGGCGCGGAGATGTTCAGGTAGCCGGAGTAGGAACCGGCGAAACTGAACTGATCTGGGTGATAGGCGGCCAGGGTCAGCGCACCGCTACCGCCCATCGACAATCCGAATACGCCGTTGCGGTACGGGTTGAACCCGAGCCGGTCGCGCAGCGCCCAGCGCAAATGCTGATTTATGAACGTTTCCCAGGCGTAGCGATAGCTTTTGCCCGGCCCTTGGGATATCACGTTGAGCGCGCCGGATCCCGAGGACGAGCCGGTCGGCGGCGCACCGAAGAACGAACTCGGCGCATTCCAGTCGGCGTAGAAGCTGGACATACCGCCGATCGGCATGACGACGTTGATATTCCAGTCGGTGAGCGCGTCGGCGATATTGGTGTCGAACTCCCAGCCGCTGTGTGTCTCGGGGGCGCGCATACCGTCCAGGGCGTAGACGACGCGGTTGGTGTTGCCGTCCTTGGCCCGGAAGATCCGGGACCTGATCGGCCCCATCTCCGGGGAATCGACCACGAAATCGAATCCCCGCGGGTTGGGTGCCGCCTCGACCCGGGTGCCCGAATCGGACAACGACACCGCGAGTGGAGCGAGCAGTGCCACGGTGATACCCAGCGCCCAACGACCGATCCACCGCCGGGATCGGACCGATCTGAGCCTTCGCGCACTTCGCATTCGACTAGACCTTTCGCCTGGACAGCCGGACAGCAAATCACGAGCTACGCTACCGGCCCCATATCGGATACATAGACCTCGGCGCCCGCTGGTTACGGAAGCCGTTACCTGGATACATGTTCCTGGTGTATCAATCGACCAGATGCACGTTCATGTTGCCAGATAGTGTCGCAGGTCACACGCATACGCGTGGCGCGGCTGCGGTTTCGTTGCCGTACGCCCCATCGGGCGCGTACGGCAACGTTTCCGCAAAGGGACGGGCCGGTCCGCCGGGCGGAGCTGGGTTCAGCCGATATTGGCCGACAGATCCGGGATCATCCGGTACACCTCGTCGGTCCAGTATCGCCAGTTGTGCACACCGACGGCCGGGAAGTCGTAGGTGACATTGTTCGCGCCCAGCGACATCATCCGAGCCTGGAAGGCCCTGGTGTTGACCAGCGCCAGCGCTTCCAGCCCCATTGCGTTCACCGTCTGCACATCCAGCCCGTCCGCGGCCGCGGGCAGGCCGCTCCCGGCCGAGATCCAGAGCCTGGTGTTGTGGGCGCGCAACATCGGCGCGAAGACGAAGGGGTCCATCCGCAACCACTGCGGGCTCCACGGTGGCGCCATTGCGTCGATATTGAAACCGCCGGCGTCGAGCATGGCCACGCGCAGAGCCTCACGCATACCGGGGGCGGAAACGTTCAGGTAGCCGGAATAGGAAGCCGCGTAGCGGAACTGGTCGGGATGGTATGCCGCGAGCGCGAGCGCCGCGCTACCACCCATGGACAGCCCGAACACGCCATTCCCGTTGGGGTTGAAACCGAGCCGGTCGCGCAGTGCCCAGCGCAGGTCACGGGTCAGGAAGGTTTCCCATTTGTAGGTGTTCGACCGTCCCAGACCGGCCGCCGAACCCGAACCCAGCCCCGACCCCGAATCCGCTGCCGACCCGCTGGCTCCACTCGCGCTGCCGGAACTGCCCAGTCCGAAGAAGTTGCTCGGCGCGTTCCAATCCGCGTAGAAACTCGAGCGGCCGCCGACCGGCATGACCACGTTGATATTCCATTTGGTCAGCTCGCGGGCGACATCGGTATCGATCTCCCAGCCGCTGAGATCGTCGCGGGCGCGCATACCGTCCAGCGCGTAGACGACCCGGCCGGTGTTCCCGTCCGCGGCGCGGAAGATTCGCGATTTGATCGGGCCCATCTCCGGAGATTCGACCCAGAAATCGAATCCGAAAGCGGGATCGAAACGGGCCGATGCCGGAGCATCCGGTCCGGCGACCGACACCCCCACGGGCAGCAGTACCGCCAGGGAGAGCAGCGCCGCTCGTTTCAACCGGTTACCCAGCCGCCGTGCCGGGTGGCCGGGCCGTTGGCCGCGACCGGTAACGCCTCGCATTGATCCCACCCTCCGTCGTGCGACCCATCGATCGCGTGGTCCGACGCCGGTCCCCGGTTGCGTGCGTACCGGGAACGGACGCCAGCACAATAGCGTGGCATGCCGGCAGTCGCCCGCCGGGAACCACGCCGATCCGGCGGTGCCGGAAAGCTGTCGGCGAACGGGCAGCTCAGCGCACCGGGGGTACCGGATCCACCAGGCCACAGCGTTGAATCTCATACTCCGGTACGCGATCTATGCGGTAGGAGGCGAAATCGAGGGCGTGCAACAGGTTGTGCTTGAAGCGTTCGAAGGTCAAGGGGCCTTTGTAGGACAGCATCAAGGCGTGGGTCTGCGGACAGGACATGGCGACGTGGGCCTGTTTCACCCAGTCCTCGTCCATGTACCAGGGCAGCCACGGTTTGCGGTCCACCATGCCGGTTTCCACGATCACCCAGTCCGGGTAGAGGCTCTTGTCGTGACCGATACGGCCGTCTTCGAGTCGTTCGGTATGCGCGGCCAGCGGGAAGGCAAGGCCCATCGGATCGATGACCCGAACGTCGAGCGGGACATTCATACTGGTCATACCGAGGTTGAGGAAGTAGACCGTATGTCCCGCGCCGCCCGGCGGAATCGGGATCGGCGGCGGTGCCACGTACCAGAACATGAACGAGGGCGAATTCAGCAGCAACCCACCGTCGGGGGTGTTCTCGATGGCCTCCACCATCGGCCGCATCCGCGCGTAGTCGAGGTAATCCTCGGCGCGGATGGGGTGGTCGTGACCGGTGTTGAGGACGTAGTAGATACGTTCGTCGACGATGCCGGATTCATTGATCTTGGTTCCGGTCTTGATCGCGGTGGTTCCCGAGGCCAGCAACGCCCAGACCACCGTTCCGGCGAGCGCGACGACCAGCAGCGCGAAGGCCGGGGCGTCTCGGCGTGTCAACGCCCGGACCCCGCCCTCGGGCAGCCGCAGCGGCAACACTGCGACCGGCAGCAGGAACAGGAACAGCTGCGGCAGCAGCATCCGGCCGTGCATGAAATCGCCGCCGACCCGCAGCGCGTAGACGGTGAGGATCACCGCGGCGCACAGCACCAGCGTGACCACCGCGGCGGGCGTCCGCAGCCGTTCGCGGAGCCGCCGGATCCGCCCGGGCGTCTCCCCTGCCCGGTTCTGCTCCGCGGCCGGGTCCACGACAACCGGTTCGGCGTGATACACCCGCGCCGCCACCAGGCCCGCGATCAGCAGAATCGCCAGTGGTACATAGAGGTAGTACGGTCCCGCGAGGTCCCAGAGATAGGTGAAACCCTGCCCCCATTTGGCCCCGCCCGCATCCTTGGCGACCGCGGTGTTCGGGTACGGCAGACCGTAATAACCCATCCGCCAGATCTGGTAACACAGCGGCACCGCGCCGGCCACGGCGACGACCAGCCCGCGCAGCAGCCACGGCCGCAAGCGGGAAGCCGGCATCGGGGCGAGGAAGATCAACAGCAGCGCCAGCCCGCCGACGACCGCCATCTCCGGCCGGATCAGCGGGGCCAGGCCCGCCAGAAAGGCCAGTCCGAGCAATCCGGGCACGCGGGGCCGTTCCGCCTTGCTCCAGCGCACCAGCAGCAGCCACAGCAGCGCGATCCAGCAGATGACCAGGCAGTTTTCCAGTCCGGAGGTGACATAGTCGCGGGCCGGTGGGACGGCGATATAGGCGAGAGCACCGGCCGGCAGCAGCAGTGTCGAGGAGGCCGGGCCCCACAGTTTGCCGGTACCCAGCATCGCGAACACCAGCGCCAGCAGCGAAAGTGTCAGCGCCACACCCAGGACGACGTATTCGAGCCGGGCCTGGGTCACCCAGCTGAAGAACCAGACGATATAGGTCCATGCCGTACTGGTATTGGTCTCCACCCGCTCCCCCGGGTTGAATACCGGGCCGTTGCCGGCCAGCAGATTACGCACGGTGCGCAGGACGATGAGACCGTCGTCGGCGATCCAGCGCCGCTGCCAGCCGCCGAAGGCGAGCAGCGCGACGGTCGCCACGATCCCACCGGCGAATACCGCGTGCGGTATCCAGGTGGGACGCGCCGACGAGCGAGGCTGCTCGGTGGCAGCCCGCTCGCCGGTCTTTTCTTTTTCGGCTACCGCAATCTCGTCAGAAGAGATAGACAGCGACACCTACCGCTCCGATCCAGGCAATGGCGAGCAACTGCAGGACGCGGTCTCCGAAGGCGATCTCTTCCGGCTCCCCGGCTTCACCACCGTCGACATCCACGGCGTAACGCAGAATCGCGATGGTGAACGGGATCATCGAGAGAGCAAACCACTCCGTATCTTTGGCCGCACCCTGTTCGAAGGCCCACAGTCCGTAGAAGACCACAACCGCCGTGGCAGCCAGGCTCCAGGTGAATCGTAGGTAGGTCGGGGTGTAGTACTCCAGGGATTTGCGAATCTTGGCCCCGGTGGAAAGTGCCAGCTGCAGCTCGGCGTACCGCTTACCGGCCGCCATGAACAGCGATCCGAAGGCCATGATCAGCAGGAACCACTGCGACAGCGGGATTCCGGCGGCCACACCGCCGGCCACCGCGCGCAGCAGGAATCCCGAGGACACGATGCAGATGTCCAGGACGGCCTGGTGTTTGAGCCCGAAGCAGTAGGCCAGCTGAACGCCGATGTACACCCCGATGGTGGCGGCGAGCTGCCAGTTGGCCACGAAAGAGAGCCCGATCGAGCCGAGCAGCAGCACCGCCGCCAGCGCGAAGGCCAGGTTCACCGGAACCACACCGGCCGCGATCGGGCGAAACCGCTTGGTGGGATGCGCCCGGTCGGCTTCGACGTCCATGGCGTCGTTGACCAGGTAGATACCCGAGGCCGCCATACAGAAGACCACGAACGCGATCGCGACACTACCGAGCACATCCAGATCGGTGACCGACCCGGCGGCCATCGGTGCCGCCAGCACCAGGACGTTCTTCACCCACTGGCGGGGGCGAGCGGCCTTGATCAGGCCACCGACCAAAGTCTTGGGTGGTCCCTTGACCTCGGCCTCGGCCAGATCGACGCCGGTGGGCTCTTCACTCATATCAGGCAGCGCCTTCTCGTCTTGTACGGTCACTGTCGAGTCTCTTTTCGGCGGCGAGCAGGACGGCGGCGGACGCGGCGCCGAGCGCGGAACCGGCGATCACATCGGAGGGGTAGTGCACCCCGAGAACGACCCTGGACAGCAACATCGGCGGTACGAGCACCGCAGGCAAGGGTAGCCCGGTCAATTTTCCGAGCAGCACCGCCGCCGCAGTTGTCGAGGTCGCGTGCGAGGACGGGAAGCTCAGTTTGCTCGGCGTACCGACGTTGACCTGCACCGATGGCGCATGGGGTCGCGGGCGGCGAACTATGCGCTTGATCACGATGGACGCCGCGTGCGCGCCGACCGCGCCGACAGCGACCCCGGCCCACTGACGCCGGCGGGGTTTGTCGACGAGTGCGCCGGCCGCGGCGATCGCGACCCAGCCGAGCGCGTGCTCCCCGAAATGGGACATACCGCGCGCCGCCGAGATCACCGGCGGGGTCGCGATGGCGCCCTGCACCGCTTCGATGATCTTCACCTCGGGCGGGGTCTGCCCGGCGGGCGAATCCTGCAGGCTCGGGTTCATCGCGTTCACCGCTGGGTCTCCGTACTACCGTCGATTCCGAAAACCTTCTCCCACGCGGCGGTGCCGGTGAGTTCCGCATGCGCGGCACGATAACGCTGCCGCATTTCCGGCATCCGGTCGGCGAGTTCCTTACGCAACCGCAGCGCTTCGCGGAAGAGTCCGTAGGCCTGCCGCGGATCCCGTTTCCGGTACACCACACCGCGCCCGTCGGCGGTTGTGACGGTGACTCCGTCGACCTGCGAGAGCAGGAACCAGCGCGCGTCCAGGGTCGGCACATTCAGCTGTGGCCGCTCGTGATGCTCCGGATGGGCGGGCCGCAGATTGTTCAGCACGCCTTTGCCGAGCCGCACGATCTTGGCGATCGGGTTGGCCGGTTCGCCCACCGCGCCGACCCCGATACCGCTGGCCAGCGGCAATTCGGTCGAGGACGGCAGGATCACCGCGTCCGGATATTGTTTGCGCAGTTCGTGGACCGCGCCGAGGGCACTGGGCAGCAGTTCGAAAAGGCGCTGCGGACCGGCCAGGAAATCCCGGATCGCCAGGTTCTGGATGGCGACGGTCGAATATTCCAGGCACAGCAGGTGTTTGAGGGTCGCCTTGACGGTGTGCGCGATCATCGCGCGCCCGTTACCCGGCTGGTACAGCGAGGCCACCACCAGGCGGTTGCGCAGATGGAAGTACGCCTGCCAGTCGATGGCGTCGTCCTTGTCGCTCCACGCCATATGCCAGACCGCGGCCCCCGGCAGCGTGACCGTCGGATAACCCGCCTCGCGGGCCCGCAATCCGTATTCGACGTCGTCCCATTTCAGGAACAACGGCAGCGGCTGCCCGAGTTGTTCGGCCACCTGCCGCGGTATGACGCAGGTCCACCAGCCGTTGAAGTCGCCGTCGATACGCCGGTGCAGCAGTTTCGAATTGTCCCGGTCGCGCAGCGGATACTTCGCGAAATCGTGGTCGTATTCGACATTCGGCGCCGCCGACCACATGAAGATATTGCGGTCGACCACCTCGCCCATCACATGCAGATGCGAACGTTCCTGCAGGTTGAGCATCTGCCCGCCCACCAGCACGGGGGATTCGGCGAAACGGGCGAAAGCCAGGGCGCGCAGAATCGAATCGGGTTCGATCTCGATATCGTCGTCCATGTAGACGATGTATTCGGCACTGGTCGATTTCAGCGCTTCGTACATCACCCGGCTGTATCCACCGGACCCGCCGAGATTCGGCTGATCGTGAATGGCGAGCCGGTCGCCGAGCACTGCGGCGGCCTCCTCGAAACCGGGTTCGTCCACAACCTTGCGGGTGCCCTGATCGGGAATGATCACCGCGTCGATCTGCGCGAGTACCAGCGGGTCGGCACCGAGCGCGGCCAGCGTTTTCACCGCGTCGGTGGGACGGTTGAAGGTGGGCATACCGACCGCGATCCGGCCCTCGCCGGGCGCTTCGATCGGGGCGTACCAGCCACCGGACACCAGTGTCACCGCGGTATCGGTGGTGATATCGAACCAGAGCCAGCCGCCGTCCTCGAACGGCCCGAAATCGGTCTCCAGTTCGAGCGTGACGGTTTCGGCCCCCGGCGCCACCGAGAACTCGCGACCCTGTACGTGGATACGCGACCCGTCGGCCTTGGACCGGTACATATCGACCCGTCCGTGCCCGGCCAACTCCAGCCGCAACACCACCGAATCGAGCATGCTCCAGCGGCGCCAGTAACTGGCCGGCAGCGCGTTGAAATAGGTACAGAACGACACCTCGGACTCCGCGCCCACCGAGAGCGAGGTCCGGGTGGTGGCATGCGCGCGCCGCGCGTTGGTCGCCGACTCTTCCAGGTAGAGGGTGCGCACATCCAGCGGCTCACCCGGGCGGGGCAGGATCACCCGCTGCAGGAGCGATTTCGCCCGGGTGGCGGATGCGCTGTGCGTCAGTGATGCGGAGGTCATACGTCGTTGTTCTCCTCGGCCAGCGGCGCACCCGATTCCAGATGCGGCCGCAGCACATTGTCGAACATGTTCAGTGCGCTCGCGATGGCCATATGCATATCCAGGTACTGGTAGGTACCGAGGCGGCCGCCGAACAGGACCTTCGCCTCGGCGGTCTCCTGCTTGGCCAGTGCGCGATACGCGGTCAGTTTGGCTCGGTCCTCAGGGGTGTTGATCGGATAGTACGGTTCGTCGCCGGTCTTGGCGAAACGCGAGTACTCCCGCATGATGACCGTCTTGTCCGTGGGGTAGTCCCGTTCCGGATGGAAATGCCGGGGCTCGATGATGCGCGTGTAGGGCGGATCCGCGTCGTTGTAGTTCATCACCGACGTGCCCTGGTAATCGCCGGTCGGCAGCACCTCGGTCTCGAAGTCGATCGTGCGCCAGCCCAGCTCACCCTCGGCGTAGTCGAAGTAGCGGTCCAGCGGGCCGGTGTACACCACCGGAGCGTCCGGGTTCTGCGCACGCAATTCGTCGCGGACATCGAACCAGTCGGTGTCCACCCGGACCTCGATCAGTTCACTGGCGGCCATGTTCTCCAGCCACTTCGTGTACCCCTCCTTGGGCAGGCCCTCGTAGGTGTCGTTGAAGTAGCGGTTGTCGAACGTGTAGCGGACCGGCAGCCGGGTGATATTGCCGGCCGGCAGTTCCTTGGGGTCGGTCTGCCACTGCTTGGCGGTGTAGTTGCGGAAGAAGGCCTCGTAGAGGGGCCGGCCGATCAACGAAATGGCCTTTTCCTCGAGGTTCTGCGCATCCTTGGTATCGATTTCGGCGGCCTGCTCGGCGATCAGCGCACGCGCCTCTTCGGGGGTGAAATACCGGCCGAAGAACTGCGAGACCAGCCCCAGCCCCATCGGGAACTGGTAGGCCTGGCCTTTGTGCATGGCGAAAACGCGGTGCTGGTAGCCGGTGAACTCGGTGAACTGGGTGACATAGTCCCAGACTCGCTTGTTCGAAGTGTGGAACAGGTGCGCCCCGTATTTGTGGATTTCGATCCCGGTTTCCGGTTCGGGCTCCGAATAGGCGTTACCGCCGATATGCGGACGGCGGTCCAGCACGAGAACTCTCTTACCGAGTAAGTTCGCGCTGCGCTCGGCGACGGTCAGCCCGAAGAAACCGGAGCCGACGACGATCAGGTCGAACTGTGCGTTGTTATCTGAGTTACCCGGAGACGATGCGGCGGTCACGGGAGCCCAGCGTATCGGAAGCATTTCCCGGCGCCAGTCGGGATCAGCGGGTGGATGGTAACGCCAGGTGAGACGGGTCCCGACCGGGATGTCCGCCGAAAACGTGCGCCCGGGGGGGGGGGGGGGGCGCGCCCGCCCGCCCCCGGGGGGGGGGCGGGGGGGGGGGGGAGGGGGGGGGGCGGGGCGGAGGCCCCCCCCCGCGAG
>NZ_JARWOV010000082.1 GCF_029868855.1 Nocardia carnea
CGGTTGGGAGACCCCACCTTCCGAGCAATCCGGCTGGGGCACCGGCCAGGCCGGACAACAAGGATGGGGCGCCGACCAGCCCGGCGGCCAAGGATGGGGCGCCGACCAGCCCCGGCAACAGGGATGGAGCGGCGGACAGCCCGGGCAACAAGGCTGGAGCGGCGGACAGCCGGGACAGCAAGACTGGGGAGCCGAGCAACCCGGGCAGCACGGGTGGGGTGTCGGGCCGTCCGGGCAACAAGGCTGGAGCGGTGCCCAGCCCGGGCAGCCGGGTTGGGGCGGCGCGCAACAGCCCGGCGGATATCCCGCCTACCCGCAACAGCAGCAGTACCAACCCTATGGCGCCACCCAGCAACCGGAACGTTCCGGACCACAGGTCCTGTCGATCATCGGTTTCGTCTGCGCCGCGGTCTCACTGCTGTTCTGCCCGCTCCTGTTCGGCATCGCCGGTATCGCACTCGGTGTCATCGGGCATATCCGCGGTGAATCGCTCGGGAAATGGGCGGCGATCGCGGCCGGCGTATGCCTGATCATCGGAATGGTCCTGGCCTTGGCGCTCTCCGGAATGGATGTGGTCCCTATCGAGACCTCTTAGGAGGCGGCCGCTGCCGAAAGCTGGCAGCGCTGCGGCCGGGCCGGCCGGTTATGGTCGACTCATGGCGTTCGAGGACCAGCCCCGCCGACCACGGAGCACGTAGATGTCGCAGCGGGAGCTGATGGTGCTCGGCACTGCGAGTCAGGTGCCGACCGCGCACCGTAACCACAACGGGTACGTGCTCCGGTGGGGTGGGGAGGCGATCCTGTTCGACCCCGGTGAGGGCACGCAGCGGCAGATGATCCACGCCGGGATCTCCGCGACCGACCTGACCCGTATCGCGATAACCCATTTCCACGGCGACCACAGTCTCGGGCTGGCCGGGGTGATGCAACGGATCAACCTGGATCGTGTCCCGCACCCGATCGACGCCTACTATCCGGCGTCTGGTCAGCGGTATTTCGACAACCTGTGCGACGCCACCGCCTACCATCGCACCGTCGAACTCCGGCCGCACCCGATCACCGAACCCGGCCTGCTTCCGGCTCCCGGCGCGCCCTTTCAACTCACGACCGCCCGGCTCGACCACCCCGTCGAGGCATTCGGCTACCGGATCACCGAACCCGACTACCGCGCGATCCTCCCCGACCGCCTCGCCGATATCGGCCTGGCCGGTCCTTCGGTCGGCCGGTTGCAGCGGGAGGGCGAAATCGTCTGGCAGGGCCGAACGGTCCGCCTGGAGGAGGTCAGCACGGTCCGGCGCGGCCAGAGCTTCGCGTTCGTGATGGACACCCGGCTCTGCCCGGCCGCCCACGAACTGGCGGCCGATGCCGACATGCTGGTCATCGAGGCGACCTTCCGCGACGCCGACGCCCATCTGGCCGCCGAACACGGCCACCTCACCGCCGGCCAGGCCGCACATATCGCCGCCGCGGCCGGGGTTCGGACGCTGGTCCTGACCCATTTCTCCCAGCGCTACCGCACCCTGGACGAGCACCTCGTCGAAGCCCGCCGGGAATTTCCCGGCGAGATCGTGATCGCTGCCGATCTCACCCGCATCCCCCTGCCGCCCCGCCGCTGATCAGCCGCTCCGGATACGCGACCGAGTGCTGGTCAGGCCGACTCGACCCCGGCGGTCATGACCTGCAATGGCCGATCGCGGCACGTTCGCTGCGCCGGCCGCGCGAGGTTGCCGTGAATCACGGAACGAAAAGTCCTATAGCGGACGGGAACCGGCCGGAAGCGGTGCGATGATCGCCGCATGACCACAACACCCCTGATCACGCCCGGTTCCGAAATCGGCAATGGATACGGCAGCGTCAACGCCTTTGCAGCGGTCAAAGGACCCGGTGGCGCGCGAGGATTCATCGAATTCCTCGGCGAGGTCTTCGACGGACAGGAGAATCCGGAGGCGCATGCCGACGATACCGACGGGCTGCTGATCCATGCCGAGGTGCGGATCGGGGATTCGTGCCTCATGGTGGTGGATTCCAAGCCCGACTGGGTGTTCACGCCGGCGCTGCTGCAGGTCAATGTCACCGACTGCGACGAGGTTCTGCGGCGGGCGGCCGCGCGCGGGGCACGGGTGATCACCGAGACGACACCGTTCTACGGTTCGTCGTCGCTGGCACGGTTCATCGATCCGTGGAGCAACGTGTGGTGGTTGTTCGGGCCCGCGATCGCAGGTGCACCCGACCCGACCTGGGATCCGGACGCGGAGACCGAGGAATCGGAAATCCACGCGACGATCTGCCAGGCCATGCGGGAGTTGCGCCCGCCTCGTTGACAACGTCCGGCACCGCATCATCGGCAACGGCATCAGCTCCGCTTCGTCCGGTCGGGATCGTGGCAACAGGACGACGGCGCTCAGATGGCCGAGCGCCGGCCCTACACCGGCGTGTCGGCGAGCTCGGCGGATTCGCTGTCGAAACGCGTGCGGTGATCTTGGACCTCGTCCATATGGGTTTCGGCCCACACCTTGATACCGCGGATCACCCTGTCCAGCGAGAGGCCCAGGTCGGTGAGCTCGTAGGTGACCGTGACCGGCACGGTCGGGGTCACTGTCCGGGTCAGCAGGCCGTCGCGCTCCAGGGACCGCAGTGTCTGGGTGAGCATCTTCTGGCTGACACCGCCCAGCCGCCGGGACAGCTCCGAGTAGCGCATGGCCCGGGGTTCGCCGGCGCACTGTCCCGCCGGGTGCGGGCCGTCGCTGCCCAGGGCCGCCAACACGAGAGCGACCCATTTGCCGGAGATCCGGTCGAGCAGTTGCCGGCTCGGGCAGTCTGCGAAGAACGCGTCGTAATCGGCTTTCTGCTGGGCTCGCTGCTGCGCCGCCGTCATCGTTGCCATGACCGCACCTTTCTACCTGGCGGTGGGTTACGCACTTCTGAGTGCCTACTTACGAATAGAGAGTTACCTGTCCATTCTGGAGTAACAGCACCGATTACTCCAGAGGAGACGCAATGCCCACCACCTTCCGCACCGCAGTCGTCCGCACCCCGGGCGGGCCCGATTCGATCGAGTTCATCGACGTCCCCGTCGCAGAACCCGGCCCCGGCCAGGTCCGGGTCGCGGTCGCCGGTACGTCCGTCAACCCCATCGACCTGGCTCTCACCGCGGGCGTCTTCCATCAGCTGGGGTTCGTCACCCAGCCCGACCACACCGGTCTCGGCACCGATTTCGCGGGTATCGTCGAGGCCGCCGGGCCGGACGTGGACATACCGGCCGGGAGCCGGGTCGCGGGGACACTCGACGGATTCGATCGCGATTTCGGTACCTACGCCGAGCAACTCGTCGTACCGGCAAGCGCTGTCGCGGTGGTGCCCGACGAGCTGGAGCTCACCACGGCGGCCACTGTCCCGCTCAACGGCCTGACCGCGGCGCAGTTGGTGGATCTGCTCGGTGAAGGCGGCGGCCGCAGCCTGCTGGTGACCGGGGCGGCCGGCGCGGTCGGCGGATATATCGTCACGCTCGCTCAGGACCGCGGCTGGAAGGTCACCGGGCTGGCCCGGCCCCAGGACGAGAAGTTCGTCCGCGGCCTCGGCGCGGATTTCACGACTACAGCGACAGCGGGGTGGGACGCGGTGGCCGATACCGCCGTCTTCCAGGAGAAAGCCCTGCCGCTGGTGCGCGACGGCGGGCTGCTGGTCGGTGTCCGGCCGGGCGGTGAACCCCCGGCCGAACGCGGGATCACCGTGCGCGCGGTCTCGGTACGCCCCGACGGCACGCGGCTGGCCGGGTTGCTGGCGGATACGGTGACCGGCCGGCTCCCGGCCCGTGTCCATGCAGTCGTCCCGCTGGACCAGGTTGCCGACGCCCACCGCGCGGTGGCGCAGGGCGGTATCCGCGGCAGGTACGTCCTACAGCCGTGAGCTGGGCGACAACGCCCGTCCGACCTCCTGCGGCGGCCACGTCTACTCGCCCGGGAGGTACGGCCGCGTTCCGATGGCGCTGCCGCCGGAGGCAGCCCTCCCGGCGGCCGCCGCGAACGACCGGCCCACTCGAGCGGCTGTCAGGTGGTGAAGGTCGCGAACGAGGACCACAGCAGGGGCGAGTATTCGATCGCACCGGTCGAGCGCCAGAGACGTAATCTGTCGTGCTGCCAGGCGGTGAGCGCGGAAACCGGGTCGGCCGCGTCGTGGGCGGAGTCCACCGCACAGATCGTGTCCTGGAGCGGGGTCGCTTCGGGGGCGGCGCCGAAGCGCTGGACGGCGAGGTCGGTCGGGAGGGGCCAGCGGGTGGCGGTGACCAGTTCCGCGCCACCGGTGACCATGGCGGCGATCAGGCCGAGGGCTTCGGTGAAACGCAGGTCGCCGCCGCTTTCGCAGGCGATCAGCGCTACGCGGGCGGGAATCGGCCAGAGCTCGTTTCCGGCAACGGGTTCCGGCTCCAAGGTATAGGTGCCGAGCAGCAGGTCTTTCGCGGAAAGCGGGCGGTGGTCGCGTTGCGGTTCGGCGAAACCCACGGACTCGGCGGTGCAGGCCAGGTGCAGTTCGGTGTTCTCGCTCTGCCCCGATTCCGGGGAGGCCGCGGTGACATGGCCGACGTAGACGAGCCGTGACGCACCTGCGCGCAGGGTTTCGGAAAGCCAGGTGCGGTCCAGATCGGTGCGGCGGAAAACATCCGCCGGTCCGGGAACGACGGGTCGCAACCGGCCGGCGGCGAGATGGCCGGCGATACGTGCGGTGAGCGGTGTCGGCCGGTCCATTCGGCCCAGGACCGAACCGAGCGCGGAATCGGCGCGGAAACCCGGCACCCTGGGGTCGAGAACCGCGACCACCGGCAGGTCACGCGAGGCCGACCACGACCGCGGCACCCGCACCGGGGCATGCACGATTCCGGCGGGGACCAGCAGGCTGATATCGGCGATATCGATCAGGCGGACGTCCGGGGCCGGGGCGATGATCTCCCACGGCACCTGCGCGACCCGCGGCGAGGGCTGCAACCGGATATGCGGGCGCACGCCGCGCTGGTACAGGTCGTACAACTGGCCGGCGAAGTCATAGGGCAGCAGCGCCCGGGACAGGTCGCGGGCGAGTTCGTACTCGGTGCCGGGCGCGGCGAATGCCCCGGTGGTGAGCGCTTTCTCGAGGCCACCGGCAGTTTCGGGAGCGGGCAGCGACTGGGACAGGTTGCGGACGGCCGCGTCGATATCGTCGCCGGGCAGCACGGTCACGCCCGGCAGCGCGGACCCGTCGGTCCACCGCCAGGACATGTAGACATCGCCCGCGTCGGCCATCCGGACCACCACGGTCGGCTGGTCACTCATCGGATCCTCCGCCGAATAGGCGTTTCATGCCGGGATCACCCGGTCCTCCCGGAATCGGCCGCCGTAGCGGTGTTCGGCCGCCTCGATGTAGTCGGCGAGCGCGATCCGGGCGCCGGGTTCGACCGCCAGCCGCGGCGGCGGCGCGACGGGCAGACCCGCGGATGCGGCCACCTGGGCGAGTGCGGCACCCAGTTGCAATGGTCCGGGCAATTCCGTGGCGGCGGGCGGGTTCGGAGTATCCAGCGGGAACTGGGGACGTTCGCTGGGTTGCGCGCGACTTAAATCCAGAGTTGTTCCGGCACAGCGGGTTTCGATCAGATCGGCGAGCAGCGCACCGTCCTGGCAGAGGTGGGCGAAGCGAAATGCCAAACGCATCGCGGGTTCCGCTACCTCCCGATGCCATTGTTCGCGCCGGCTCCCGCTCGCCAGGGTGTAGCGGACGGCGTCGATGGCGATCGCGGCCGGAACCGACAGCGCCCGCCCGAGAACCACCAGTTCCGGGGCCGGCTCTGCCAGATCATCGATCACCATTTCCAGCAGCACCGCATGCCAGTAGTCGAGTTTCGCGCATTCGGAGCCGAGTCCGCGCTCCGCGTAGATGACGAACGCGCCGTCGAGCAGTTGCTGTCCCGCACCGACCCTGCCGTACGCGAACTCGATGGTCGCCAGCCTGCACTGCAGCGCGGCGACGTCGAGTACCGCACCGGAAGCTTGGAAATGGTCGAGGCTGCGCCGATACCATTCCTGCGCACGGTCGAGATCGCCACGGCGTTCGGCGAGGAAACCGCGTATCTTCCAGCCGATCCCCGCCCGGTGGGCGAGTCCGGTCCGCTCGTAGTACAGCTGGCTGGCCTCGGCGAGTTCCTCGGCCTCGTCGAGCCGGTCCAGGCGCATGAAGATCTGGGCCAGGTTCTGCTGTGTATCGGCGAGGGCATTGTGGTTACCGGCCTCGGTGAACGCCGTCAGCGCCTGCCGCGCGAAATCCACACCGAGATCGCGCCGGCCCGTCTCGAAGTAGGCGCCGGCCAGGTTCATCAACGGATAACCCGCCAGCTCGGGGGCGAACCGTAGAGCGGCGTTCAGGGATTCGGTGGCGATTTCCACGGCCCGGTTCCACTGGGCCCGATGGGTTGCGACGGCGGTGAGTGAAATCAGGCACGAAACCCGCAGGACGCCGAGGTCGTCGGCGTCGGCGAGCAACGTACGAGCCTGTTCCAGCACTTCCTGCGCCTCGTCCAGTTCGCCGAGATGCTGCAGGGCCTGCGAATAGTTGACCAGTGCGGAAGCCCGCTTCTCGACGGCATCGCCGGGGATCCGGCCGAGCGCGTCCCGGTACCGGGTCGCGGCGCCCTCGTGGTCACCGAGTTCGTCGTACATATTCGCGGCATTGATGAGAGCACTGGTGCGCACACCGTCGGTGGTGGTGTGCACGGCATGTTCGAAGATGCGCAGCGCCTCGGTGACATCGCCGCGCTCATACGCGGCAGCGCCCTCGTACAGAAGTTCCACGCCGGGTGGCCGGCCATCGGGCTCGCTCATTTCAGAAATCCGAATCCTCTTCGGCTGCCGCCATTTCCGATCGCAACAGCGCGATATCGGCGAGCGGGATGGCGGCGTCGGAGCCCCCGGATTCGCCAGTGGCGATCGGTTCGGAAGCGGCGGTTCCGGGCGAGACCTCGCCGGACCATGCCGCGGCCATCCGCAACCTGTTCCGCGCCAGCTCCCGTACCATCCGCCGCTGTTCGACTGGATCGGTGGCCGAGGACGCTGGTGGCCGCCCCACCGGGCCGTCCACATGCGCGCGATCGGCGGAATGGACCGATTCCGGCTGCGCGTACGGATCAGCGACAGGCCGGCGATCGACCGCCCCCTGCGAGTCCGGCCGCGCGTTCGAGTCGGCGGTATGGGGAGAACCGGACACCCGGGATGGCTTCGGCATCGGCGCGCTCGGGCCCACTCCGGGCACGTAGATCTCGATACCCAGTACCGAATCCGCCCGATCGCCGGTCTCTCCCGACCAGGAGTCACCGCTCAATTCCAATGGGATGTCGCGGAATCCGGCAGGAGTGCGGATCAGCGCGTGTGGTCGCAGATAGCCTGGCAAATCGGCGGTTACGGCAGGGGCGGTGACCGCGTGTACCCGGATCGTCGTGCTGCCTGCTGCCCGGAGCAATTCCCAGGTCACGGCGCGCTCGGAGGCATCGACCACCCCGGCAGGGCAGTACCGCCAATCCCAGCCGGCGCTACCGCGATCGAGCACGAGGGCCGAGCCCGTGCCGGCCGGCGCGTGCCCGGCGGCGAGGGCGTACTCGTCGGCGCGGGGCGCGCTCCGTTCGCGTGCTCGCACGGCCGTGTCCCAGCCGGCGTCTCGACTGCCGGTGAGTTCGGCGGGATCCTCTTCGGCTCCGGCGCCCGTCGCGTAATCCGTGCCGTCGACCACACTTTCGCAGAACTCCGTCAACTCCGCGATTTCGCTGTCCAGCAGCGACGGGTCGAGCGTAGGAATACTGTCGACGGTCGAGGCGGGCCACCAGCGTGCCGCCCAGTGGGCGTAGGCGAGGCGACGGACTGCTGCCGCCAGATCGGGGTTTTCGGGCCGGGCGGGTAGATCGACCGGCTCGGTGTAGTCGTCGGCGGCAAGCGCGATCTCGGCACCGTAGAGTGCCCACAACCACTCCTGCGCGGTGCCCATATCGTGCAGGGTCGCCGCCGCGACTCGCTGCCCGGACGTCAACTTCCAGGTGAGATAACCGCCCGCGACTTCGAGGACCGCTGTATCCACGCCCGGGTCGGAGTCGGCCACGGTCGGTGCGCCGGGCGGCCCGATGATCCACAGGTCCGGCCGTATCCGCCGGATGCGCACGATATCGGCCATCAGACGGCCCTCGATTCGACCATCACCGAGCCGGGATCGGACGCCTGCGTGCTCAAGATCTTGCGGACGCGGGTGCGGTGGTCGAGAACCACCGAGCGGGCGATTCCGTCCAGCAGGTCCCAGAGTTCGTCCGGCTCGGCGACCGGTAGCTCCCGGACATCGCGCCCGTGCAGCCGGACCCACAGCCTGCGCAGATAGGGCCGCCACGGAGTACGCAGTTCGGCCGCGATCACGGCGAGCGGATTCCCGTCGCCCGCGACGGGATGGATCGCCAGCCGTCGCGCCTGCAGAACGTAGGACTCCCGCTGCCAGCGGTTGTTGATCAGGCGGTGGGCGGCGGTTTCCGGCAACCCGTCCGCGGTGGTTCGCGAGCCCCCCGACGTCGTGATCGGCGTCAGGCCCAGCGCCAATTCCACACCCGCCGCGGCGGTGACCCGCAAGGATTCGTCGAGTAGCGCCCAGGGCGCGCAACTCCGGGTGATCTCGGTGGTCACCAATTCGGGAATCGGTGACAGATCGGCGCGTTCGGTCGACACCTGGAGGATCGTGAAAATCCGCTCGTAGACGGTGCGGTCGAACGGCAGCCCCAGAGCCGCGGTGGACGCCGACGAACCCAGCGCGGGCCGGCGCGGCGCGGGGTTTCCGGTGAGACCGAGCAGGTTCGCGTCGTACTCACGCACGCCGGCGTGCTGTGCGGGAGCAGCGGCCGGCTCGGCAGTAGGGCTCGTCCGAGCGTTTTCGCGTACCGCGGCGACCACACCCGCCGACCGGCGATCACCCCTCTCCAGCCACAACTCGATACCCGTATGAATTCCGGTCCGCTTGTCGATCAACCGGCGCAACAGCAGCCGACCCGGTGCGGTATCCGCTTCCGATCGTGTGGCGACCGCGAGCTCCAGGAGTTGCCGTAGTTCTCCGCTGTATTCGGGCGCGACCGGCGGCGGCGACGGCCGGCGCTCCCAGGCAGATTCCAGCAAACCTTCCAGTTCGGCCGCCCGCGCGGGGTCCGTCAGATGGTCCTTCAAAGCCTGGGTGGTCCGGCCCGCGGCGAACCCGTGGATCTCGCGCAGCACGGACTCGGCGCGTAACCGGTCGCGTTGCGGGTCAGGATGGCCGCGGGTGGCGGCGAGTTCGAAACAGCGCTGGAAGTACAGGTCCTGAGCGTTGCCCTCGATGATCCGCAGATCACGCCGTACCTGTTTGAGGAGCGTGAACCAGGCGGCGGCCGCGCGCAGCGTATCGGCGTGGGCGTGGATCCGGGCCGCCAGCAGGGTCGCACCATCGGCGGAGAGGACCGCGCCCGCGCAACTCGGGTACTGGACCGGGCGGATGACGAGCGGGTCGAGGATCAGTTTCACGGTCCGGCGCAGCGGCCCGCCCTGGGGCCCGCTCAACGCTTGCACACCTTCCAGACCGCGCCACACCTCATCGAGCACCATGGCCCGCGGTCGTCGCATGCGCCCAGGTTATCGGAGTTCGCAGCGGTTCGCGGTGGCAAAAGTTGGGATCGGTAGGTGAGCGCGGGTTCCTAACTTTTCTCTCAACGGCCGATCGAGCCGCGACACCGAGAGAACAGGATCCACCATGAACACCACGCTCTTCCGTATCGGCGCCGCCGTCCTCGCCGCCTCCACCATCGCGCTGACCTCCGCCTGCGGTGACGATGCCGCGAGCAGCCCGGCCACCCCGGCTGCCGGAGCCCCGGCGACGGAGTCCGCTGCCCCGGCGGGTGAAGCCGGCGGGGAATCCAAGGCGCTGGTCGACGGGAAGGCCCTCACCGCCGAGTTCGACACCACCTGCGCGAAACAGGGCAACACGCTGGCGTTGGCGCTCACCGACACCGCCAACGAGCAGTACGGCCAGTTGAGCGTCAGCGCCAGCATCCTCGACGACACCACGGTGCAGGCGGTGGCGATCGCGGGCAGCCAGGGCGGATCGAACGGGATGCCGTACGCCGTCGGCTACGGCAACGGCCAGCCCGGTGGTTCCGCGCAGGTCAGCAAGGATGGCGACACCTACACCGTTACCGGTGAAGGGATCGGCGCGCCCGATATGGCCAACCCGATGGCCGGTCCGGCGACCGCGAAGTTCGAGATCACCTTCGCCTGCTCCGACATCGTCGGCTGACCGGTCCGGGCACCCGGCTCCTCGTCGCCCCCGCACCCAGGGTGCCGGGCGCGACGGGGTGGCCCGGTATCCGGACCACGATCCACACAGGAGTAGCCATGATCCGCACCGTCCGCACCCTGACCCTGGTCTTCGCCGCCCTCGCCGTCGGTTTCTACCTCTGGCACGGAATCACCTACGAAACCAGCAGTGTCTACGAGCCGGGCTATCTCGCTTGGCTGAACGGCTTCATGGCACTGCCCATCATCGCTTTCACCGCCGTCGTGATGGTCTTCGCGTTCACTGCGTCAGGGATGGTGACCGCGCTGACGGGCCACAACACCGGCGAGTTCCGCGACGCCCCGCTGGGACTGGGCACGGTGCGGGCATTCGCGCACACCGGTGTCACACTCAACGACCAGCCGCAGATCCGGATCGAGTTCAGCGTCGAAGGCGCGGACGGCAAGGTCTTCGACGCGACGGCGAAAGCGATCGTCCCCCTGACGGAACTGGCGCTTCTCGCACCCGGTGTGGTGCTGCCGGTGCGCTACCGCCCGGACCGTCCCGGTTTCGTGCAACTGGACCTGTCCGGTGACACCGCGGCCGCGCAACGTGTTATGAACGAATCGCTGATCCGCAAGGGTTTCACCACACCGGAGAAGGTCGATATCGCCGCCCGCGGCATCGCCGCGCAAGCGGTCGTGCAGTCGCTCACTGTTCCCGGCGAGATCCGCGACGGGTATTCCAAGGTCCAGGTGGGCCTGGCAGTCACCCGCCCCGACGGCAGTATCTTCACTACCGTCTCCGAGAAGTTCCTGCCACCAGCCGCGATCGGGAACGTGCAGGTCGGTCGCATAGTCACCGCCCACTATCTGCCCGCGAACGAGCGGGAGGTCGTGCTGGCCATTCCACTCAACGCCTGAATCGTCCCGAATCCCCGCTGCGTCCCATTCCCAGCCGTGGTCGGCACCGCCGGCCACGGCAACGCAACTGCTGTCGTCCCGGCTTCGACGCCGAGCACCTCATACCGCAACTCCGACGTGACAGCTGATACCTTCGACCTGCATGTTCGCGGTCGATCCCGGTGAATGGCCGCTGTACCCACGAGGAGCTGACCGTGACGGCATCACATCCCGACAAGCACCCCCGGGTCACCGTCGAAGAATTCCTGAACGCCGAACCGGATTCTCTCGGCGATATCGAGATCGTGGACGGCCTCGTCGTGCGATCGATGGCGCAGAGCGAAGCGCACAGTCGCGTGGTGCGGCGCTTGGCCGCTGCCCTGGAAGACGCTCGCGACCCCGCGGGCCCCTGTCTGAGGGTCGGTTCCGATGTCGCTGTCCGCTTCGCCGACACCGACGACCGGCGAGACGACCACCGGCTCAACGTCCGCTATCCGGATATCTTCGTCCGCGACTGTGAACCGTACGATGTGAACACCGTCAGAGAACATATCGCGCTGGTTGTCGAAGTCGTCTCGAAAAGCACCGTCGATGCGGATACCTCCGAGAAGCACAAACTGTATGCGCAGGCCGGTATTCCGGGATACCTGATCGTTCATTTCGACAAAAGCTGGGAAGCCATCGATCGCATCGAGGAATACCGCCTCGACTGGTCCGGGCTGCGATACATGCCCCACAAGGTCCACCGCACCGCCCTGGTCCTCGACGGACCGGTAACCCTGGCGATCACCTTCGACACTCTCCACCGCCCCTGACCTGGAGTCCTGATCACCGTTTCCGCAGGTCGATCTTCGGAGGGCGGCCACGTGAAGCTCCGGCCGATCTACGATGAACGTTTCGCCTTCGTCCAAGCCCATCCCGAGTTCCGGTAAGCGCTACAAGAGGATTGCCGCCGGTAAACCGTTGTCGACGCCTCTTGAAAGACGTTCCGGCCCTGCGTGTTCATTCCATCGCCAGAGAATCTCCGCAACTAACCGTTAGATTCCGGTCCGGACCAGGTGGGGAGCCAGCCGGTCGCTGCGGAGGAGGGTCGGCGGTATCACCGCCGGTGCGAGCGCCCCCGGGCGGCGCGTGGCCGGACCGCGCCTTTCCCCTTCTCGCAGCCGTTACGGACAGTGCATTGCCACGCAGCTTCGAACTCGCATTGTTCACGGCATACACGGGAAAGTTCCCGGACGAGCAACGCGAAATCATGGGCGATCACGACTTGCTGAGAAATGAGCTGACCGGCTGGATCGCGACGCGAAACGGAGTTGCGCATCATTGCCTGTCCCAGCAAGTCGCCAAGAATCACCCGGTGTGGCGGTCCGATGCCGATGGATCCGACGGCCTCACCGTTCAGGCCGGAGGTGCACGCGCGTGCACAGCTCTGATGATCCAGCTTGTCGACCAGACGATACGGGCTGTCGCGGCGGTTTCGAGGTATAACCTCGGCCGTACGGAGCTCCTCCCTGATGCGTGGTTCTCGGCGTCACCGCCTCGTGAGCTGCGAGGCATTACCGATCCGGGTTCACTCTGGGGCGGCAAGCCGTTGGCGCGACCTGTTCTCTGACGCCGTCACCATCCCCTCGGCCTCGCCTGCCGGACGAAAAGCTCCACCTCCAGAGATAACCCCGCCGACACACCGATGCGGTTGCCTATAGGATTGTTCCTATATAGGATTGATACTATGTCGCTCTATGCGGTCGAGATCGAGCCGGAAGTCGCCGATTGGCTCCGTTCCCTATCGGACCGGGATTTCGGTCGTGTCGATACATACGTCGGCATGCTTGCGGAGCAAGCGGATACACTCGGAGAGCCCTGGTCACGAAATCTCGGCGAAAAATAACGAGAACTGCGTTTCCACCTGCACCCGCTGGAAATGCGTGTGACATATTGGCTTGCGCCGGGCAGACGAGTGATCTTGCTGACGGTGTTTCGTAAAACCAAAATGCGAGAGACAGCCGAGGTCGACAGGGCGAAGCTGCTCCGCAAAGTATGCGAGGCGGAACATTCCCACGCCCGATCCAGTTTCAATAGAGAGGTGAACGGCGATGGCTGAACACGAGTCCATGGATGATCTGCGGCGGGAGCGCTTCGCTCGCCGGGATTTCAACGCTGCGGAATACGAGGCGGGTCGAGAAGAAGCACGGCTCGCCATCGAGTTCGCAAACGCGATACGTGAGCGACGCCTGGAACTCGGGTTGACCCAGAATGATGTCGCCGAGCGTGCTGGACTGCATCAGCCGGACGTCTCGCGCCTGGAATCCGGTGGCGGTACCCCGACCATCGGCATGCTCGAGCGTTTGGCGTACGCCCTGGAGTTGCGCTTCGTCGCACGGTTCGAAAAACCGGACGCGGCCTGAGACTGGATGCCGCACAGGCACCTCACCGCCGCGGCAGGACTTCGGCTCGCGCGGCGCTGATGACCGTATCGATGCGCAGGCTTTCGCAGCCCACACCGCCAATTTCCAGGTGACTTTCCGGTCGTGAGAGGCAGGTTGGGACCCGGTGGGCGGGCTTCCATGCGGCCGCGTCGTTGGCTCAGGATTTCCTTCCGGGGCCCCCGGGGTGAGGGGTGAAATCGTCGGTGTGGTGGTGGAGCAAGTAGCGGCCGTCGTCCGGGCACATCGAGCCAAGGGCGATCGGCGTGCGCGCCCGGTCACCAGTCGTGATCGCGGGTGAGCTCCACCTTGGCCTGCGCCAGCAAGTCCTCCTGCAACGGCCGGCAATGAGCCCACCAATCTGGATAGGTCGCGGGGTCACGGACGACGTCGTGCAAGCCGCGGGCATGCGCGACCATCCGGTCCCGTAGCGCATCCGAGCAGATGATCTCCACCTGCTTCTCCGCCAGCCAGACGCTCTCGATCAGCCGTTTCACATCGTCCGGTGTGCCACCGCGCTCCCGGACATCCAACTCCCCCTGCAGCCGCTGCGCCGCCTCGAAGTAGGCGAGGATCGCGGATTTCAACTCGTCCCGATGGGCGAGGCGACTCTCGGCGAGGAACTGGGACTTCGTCTGTCGTGCCGAATTCCGTTGTACCAGCAGCGTTGCCGACGCACCGAGTCCGGCACCCAGCAACGGCATGAGACCGGTGACCACTGTCGAAACCACTCCTGACGACATGGGGTTCGATCCTGCCCGATCAGCGCCTCGTCAACTACTCGGGAAGCCGGGATGCACGCGGAGCATCAGATTCTCCCGGCCGGTGATGGTGTCGAAGCGAACGAAGTCGCGGAGGCCCCGTGGCGGCACAGGCGGCCAACTCGAGCGAAATAGTTTCGTCGCCGGTCGAATTCGTCGGCATGTAACGCGAAGCCGGGCCCGGACCCACCGGATCGCAAGCGCCGAACCACAGTCCACCGACAGTGGTACAGTCTCACCGTTCCGACTCGGGAGGGTGACGTGACAGAGATACGGGCGTCACGTCCGTCGAATTACGCACGGCAGGTTTGGGGATGGGATACGAATTCAAGGTCACGCCAGGTGATTTGGGCACTGCAGCAGACAAGCTGAAAGCGCTTTCCGACACCGGCATGAAGGCTGTGGAGTACACGAAGAATAATTTCGACCTCGAGGGGAATGCCGGCCTTGCGCTGAAACCTCTGATGGATCAGGTGATCGAAATGTGCGGCAAGTTATCGAACAACTATTCGCAGATGAGTTCGATCACGTCCACCAGCGCCACAGAGTTGTCCAAAGCGGCAAAAATGTATCAAACAACGGACCTCGGGGTCGCGGAGTCGCTTGATAAGACATACTCCTCGGAGGGCGAAAAATGAGTGAGGCGATCGATCCCTCCACCAAGCTCGCCACCCCAGAGGTCGAGGATTGGTTTTCGACCGGCGGAAATATGGTCGATATGGCATTAGGGAACGCGTATAGCGTGTCCTATTACCTGCTCCAGATCATCAAATCCACGACCGGCTGGGACCCGGTCGGAGATGTTCAAAAATACCTCGGCGGCGATTGGGGCGAGTTGCTCAAATCGGCCAAGGCGGCAGAAAATCTTGCCCAGTTCAACAGCGCCTACAGTGATGCAGTATCCGCAGCCGTAAAACAGTTCGAAAACTCCTGGAGCGGAAATGCCGCTTCCAGCGCCACCGAGTACTTCACGGATTTCACCTCCGCTATCGATAAGCAGCATGATCCGTTGGTGAAGATCGGGGATACGATCGCAGCCTTCGCATGGGACGCGTACGGGGTGGCACAGGCTGTGCAGTCCCTGATATTGGAGCTTCTCGACCAAGCGCTCAAATGGGCGTTGACACAGGCAGCGAAGAAGCTCGCGCGTATGTCTGTCGCCACCGTTTACGGCGCGGCGGCCGTCCTGGCGTTGGAGGCGGTCTGCGTGGCCATTGTGATGTCGATGAAGGCCACAGTCCTGAAAGTGGTCAGGTTGCTGGGACAGATTCTCGCCGGTTCGGCTGCGGCGTGTGGCACGTTGTATGGCTTGATGGGCTCGGCCGCCGAACTGGATATGCCGGTGCTCCACAGCGAGTACGACCATCCGGGGGTGATTTGATGGCCGGCGAAGAAGTTGTTCTGGATGACGACCCGGGAATGTCTCGCCATATGGCGAACGTACTTGGGATTCTTTCTTCGGCGCCAGGCCTGGACAAGGATTTCAAGGCGCAAATCCAGGCTATCCTCCAAGGTACTGGAACAATACGAGATCTGGCGCAGAGCGAAGCATTCGACAGGGTCGGCGATTCGATCATCCCGCAAGCGCTTGCGGATTTCGCATCGATACCGGAGGACGAGCGAGAAAGAATGGCGGCACAGGGCGAGGCCGTCCTCGAGAGCTACCGGCACCAGGACCAGGAACCACCGGCATCTCAACCGTCCACAGAAAGAACGCCTCCCGCCACTCTTGCGACCCCGCAGACACAAGAAGCCAGCGGTGCGCAACCCACCACTGCGCCCGGAAGACGGAAATCATATCGGGAACAGGTGGTCGGACCGACCGATTCGGAGGACGAGGACGACCGTTACTTTCGCGAGCGGAATCAGAACGGCTGGCTCCAATGAGAAGACTGGTCCCGGCGGCCGAATTCTATCGCCCCAACAGTGATGCCGAAATATTCAGTGACACGGGCACGCCCGAGCCGATGACTCATCAGCGTCCGTGGACTCATGAGAACGATGCGATCATTCGCTTACGCCGGCCGCCGGCACCGGTTTCCAATGTAGGCCGTCTGTGGCAGAAGTCGAAGCCATACCTTCGGGTGGCACCCCTCGATTTGGAAGTCGCCCAGCCGTTGCCGGACGTGTGCGCCCCGCACGGCCGGCCGGCGATCGATACTTCGACCGCGCGAACCTTGTTTTTCGACACCGACGCTCATCCACGATTTCCCGAACGCCGAGGCATAGAATACATCAGGAAAATGTGGCAGACGACCCCGAACATCGCACCGGTGTCGACGCTGGTCAGCGGTGAGTGGCCGATTTGCCGCCGGTGTGGTCGGATGGCTCGGATCTACCGCCGTATCGCGATCGGAATATTTGTCTTCATGGTCGCCGAATTCGCGGCGTTCCTGACGGTGAGTTTCGCAGGAATCGAATGGCTGAAACCTTGGTTGGGTTACGCATTCTGCCCTGGTTCGCTCTTGGGTTTCATCGTGGCGCTGAATCTACTCGACAAATCTGTCGAACCCGTCAAGTTCCGCCCTATCTACGACGAGCGTTTCGCCTTCGTACAAGCCCACCCAAAATTTCGGCAAGCGCTACGGGACGATTCCTCCCCCTGATTCGATGATCCCGCGCCCTCACCGAGAAGTGCGGGTTCGGACTCGGTGGGCGGCTTCCAGGCGGCTGCGGAGTTGGCGCAGGATTTCGTCCGGAGGGCCCGGGGTGACGGTGAAATCGTCGGTGTTGTGGTTGTGGAGCAGGTAGCGGCCGTCGTCCGGGTAGTCGAGCCAGAGGAAGGCGTAACCGTCGTCGGTGGGCCGGGTGTCGACGGTGTAGCCCGGGTAGATCGTGATCTCGCCGGTGCCGGCGCGGGGGCGGCGGAAGAAACGTTGCATGTCCTCTACGAGCGAGAGCTGGGTCGGATGCCGGGAGTACACGGGTGCGTTCAGGTCGCCGCGGCGGGCTCGAATAGGCTGGTGACGGCCGGTTTCGACTTTCGGCAGGCCCGCCACCAGCCGGGGAGCCAGTTGGTCGCTGCGGAGCTGGGTGAGGACGATGTCAGCACCGGATTTCGGTGTCGGGCCGGGTAACTGGGTGGCGAGTACGGCGACACGGCCGATAACCCCGGCGTGCATCCGTACCGCGGTGTTCTGCCCGGGGCCGTGCACGCCGTAGATCTCCACCCGGATCTCCGGCTCCAGGAGCACGGTGAGCGCCCGGTAGAGCGGTTCGTCGAACACCGTCTGCAACCGGCGTGCGCACTGCTGCCGGTAACGCCGGAACTCGTCGTCGTGCTCCATTCGGGGCGGCATGTATTCCAGCGGATACGGCAGGCGGTCGCGTCCCATCGCCTCGAGGGCCAATGTGAATCCGTAACCGTCCAGCTGCCAGCCAGACCCGTTCATGCGCCGATGACCCCGCCCGGCGGGAGCACTCGGGGCTGTTCGCCGAGCAGCTCGGTGGAGCGGTCCTGGACGAGATAGTCGGGGGTTTTGTGTTCGTCGTCGTCCTCCCCGCGACCCCGTTGCCCACCGGCACCCATCATGCCGGGAACACCGGACATTCCACGCGTCGCCGCGGGATTACCGGTGCGAGTTCCGGGCCCGGTGTTCTGGCCGGGGCTACCGGGGGTCCCGCTGACCGTCCGGCCCGGGGCGCCGGCGGGCTGCTGACCGCCCGGACCGGCGAGCACCGGGGCACCGGTCGTTGTACTCGGTGACCCGGGTGTGGTGGTGTTCGGACGGCCTACCGGTTCTTCGAGCGGCACGGTGCTCGACGGGGTCGTAGCAGTCGACGGGGTGGTGGATGCCGGGTTCTCGGTGCCGGCGGGGTCGGTCGCCGAATCCGGTGTCTCCTGCCCAGGAGTGGCTGTGTCCTGCGGGCTCGTGCCACTCGGATTCGTCCCGGCCGGATCGGTGCCGTTCGGGTTTGTACCGGCGGGGTTCTGCGCGCCTGCGGGTCCGACCGGCTGCTGTGGTCCGGGACCCCCACCGACCGGGCTTTTCGTCACGGGCAGCACAGGGGTTTTCGTGTCTACGGCCGTGACTCCGGGCTGATAGAACTCGATCATCAGATCCTGGGCCTGCGCCTGGGCTTCGTTGGCGCGATGCTTGGCGGCTTTGACGACACCGTTGCCGGGAATATGGCCCACGAATCCATCGAATCCGGACACCTCGACCGGCGGGACGATCGACATCTTGGCCTGGGCGAGGTAGCCCTGCATGAGGTCGATACCGTTGGCGACCATTTCGAAGCTCTTGACCAGCTTCTGCGCGTCGGCGACGAAGGTGCGGGTGCCTTCCATGGCAGCGTTCGCTGTCTGCCCACCCCACAGGTTCGCGATATCGGACTCGACACCTTTCCCGAAGCCGTCCAGGGCAAGAAAGAGGTCTTCGGTAGATCGTCGCCAACCGTCAGCCCCTGCATTGATATCGCCAGATTCCACTGCCGGGTGCTGAGAGCTGCCGTTGAGCGCTTCCCAGATTTGCTGGTGGGTCCAGGTTTTGAACGCTTCCTTCGTAGCGGTGGCTGGAGCGTATTCGCCGTCAAAACCCTGGCTGACCCTGGCCAGTTCGCTGCTTATGCGGGTCCGGTCACCGCTCCACTCCTGTTCGGCGGCACCGGCGGCATCCGAAGCGCGATTCCGGTTACCTTCGGATTCGTCGTAGTTGCCGGTGACTTCATCGATTACCGAATCGACACTGGCGACGGCAGCGACGGCGATGGCAGCGACAAGCAATGGTGCGGGCATCAGTGAAGTCCTTCTCCAGCGGCAGTGGTTTGCGAGGAGTTCTGCTGATCGGTTTCCTGAAGTTGACCGATCGCAGCGGCGTAGGTGTCCCGCATAAGAGTCACAATCTGGATCATCTCGTCGAGCCGCGATTCTGCGGAGTCGCCGTTCTCCGCGCCGCTTGCCTTGAGTTCGAACTTCTTTTTCATGTCCAGTGCAGATGGCAAGCCACCGTAACCAGCGAGATGGGCAAGTCCTTTGGCTTCCCTTCGGATCTGGTCGAGCTGAGTTCGCAACGTGTCGCAACGGCTTTGCAACGCGCTACCGATCCCTGTATCCATCCGCAGATCTCCGTCGATTGCCTGTTGCTTCAGGTTCTGCCAATGCTGTAATTGGTCGCTCATGCTCTGGATCTTCCTAAGAGGTGCCTGGGTGCCTGCGACGGATCTTCCTGCTGGTGCTCAGTCCGGAAGGTGCGGTTCGAGGGCTGTGGCGTATTGGGTGGCAACCTCACAGATGTCACGGTTACGCGCGGCGTCGATTGTCCATGCGACATTGATTTCGAACATGCCCTGCGCAGCGGGCATGGCTGCATAACATGATTCTCCGGCAGAATCTGTTTTGTCCATGAATGTCAGGCCGGGCCGGCCCGCTATGGACGTCTCAGAGATACTGACCAGGTCTCGGTTCGAGCGCGCCTCGTCCAGTGTGTGGGATGTCGAGAATATCGAAACGAAGAATTCATTACCGTTCGAGCGCCAGAGACACACTCGCCACGTCGACGGCCCACTGGGCGGGTCCACCGTTACGTCTTTCGACGCAGGATCCAGGCCCGCAGCCGCAATTGCGCCTTCAGATAATTCGGTGCAGGGATTGAAGAGCTCAACGGGTCCGGTCGTTGTCGGTGCCGTCGTCCCGGTCGCAGCTCCCTCGGTGCTGGATGTGCATCCGGTGGCCAGGACCGCTGCAGCCGCCGTGGCGAGCATGGCACGGACGAAGTCGGCGGTTCGCATGGATCTCCCCTGTGTCGGTGCGGCGGATTACCCCGCCATCACTATAAGACGCACGTCCACGCTTCGTGGTTCCACTGGATTCCGTCGACCGTAGTCCCGGCCACTGGCCATCAGCCGGGACCACGCACGTCATGAACGAACAGCCGTACCTCGCTGCGCAGCGTTCAGGAACGCATCCCAAACCTGTGGGCCGAACACGAGTACCGATCCGGACCGATTCTTACTGTCCCGAACCCCGACCGCACCTCCCGCAAGATGAGCAACCTCGACGCACTCGCGATCCGGGCCACTGTGTGAGCTCTTGAACCACCGGGCGCCTGCTGGATTGTCGGTCACCGCTGGTACTCCTTCGCGATACGCGCGACCAGATCTCTGGTCTCCTGCTCGTTCAAAGCTACCTGGGCTATGCGTCGCATGGCTTCCGTGTACTGAGAGACTTCACTTGCGCGCTCGAGGTAGAGGTCTCCGGTGTAGCCCTCGACATAGGCGACGGATGGTTCCGCGATCCTGGTATTCGATGGCACGGGGAACTCCAGGAACACGAAGGATCGCACCACCAGTCCTATGGGGCTTCGCGCGTCGTACGGCACTACACGCAGGCATACGTTCGGCCACATGCTCGCTTCCATCAGATGCAGCAGTTGGTCCGCCATCACACCCGGTCCGCCCACATGGTGGCGGAGCACGGCTTCGGAAAGCAGAGCATCCAGACGGAATGTGCTGTCTGTGAATTTCTCCCGTCGATGTCCCGCGAGTTCGAGTCGCCGCTCGACATCCACAGTCGGCCAGTCCGGATGAGCAGCCCAAATTATCGCGCGCCGATATTCCGGCGTTTGCAGCAGACCGGGCAGGAGTGTTGTCTGCCAGCTGGTCATGCGGCAGGCTGCCGCCTCCAGCCCGAGATAGTGGTTGAAATCCCTGGGGATCTCGTCGGCGTATGCACGCCACCACCCTCCTCCGGACAGTTTCATCGCGCGCAATTCCTGCACCAAGTCCAGGACGAATCGGCGTTCCTCGTCCGAGGCACCATATCGGTCGCACAGTCCGTTGATCTGCAATGTTGTGGGCCGGGAGGCGTGCCCGTCTTCCAGGCGGCCGATCGTCTGCGGGCTTACTTCGATCGCACGGGCCGCGGCGGCCTGGTTGGTGCCGCTGCGTTCCCGCAGCCGGCGCAGTTCGCGGCCGAGTGCTCGTTTCGGGAGTGTGGATCCACCCGCCATCTTCTTACCTTCCCTAATTATCGAATTCCCCTGTGGAACACTCCGGCCCGGAACACAATGCCGGAAGTGGCCCGGCACGGTCGCCGGGCTGATCTGGGCAGGAATCTCCACCGAGGCGGTTCCACATATCGCACTGTTCCGGTCTACTGATTTCGCGCCCGGCGCAGGAAATACCTCGAAATCCATTGGGTAACACCGGTTCCACTACCTGGAGCGTTGTGGAACCGGTGGTCCGACCGCGGCCGCTACTCCCTGTCGGACCCTGTGCCGGGCTGCATCCCATCGCCTCTTCAGGAAAGGCGGAGCCATGCCCGTTGCGATCGTATACCTGAACAAAAGTCTCTGTGGCGCAAAGCAACAGCATCTCGAAACAGAATGCCGCGATTTCGCCCGCGCCCACGGATTCGCCATCGCCCGAGCGGTGGTGGAGTCCGGTGTGGATGTACTGCCGTGGACATTGCAGAAGTCGGAATTACTCGGTGGCGACGCGATTGTGACACCGACCGTGGAACATATCGGTTTCCGCGCCCCGGTGGTACTCGAGCGGTGCGGGCTGATGATCGTCCACCCGTACGGGTGGTATCGCCACGGCGATGTGGATCAGTGGATACCGGCGACACCCGAGGTCTACCGGTGATCGATCACGAAACCCACGGGGAGGCACACACTTACGTACTCGGCACGCAACCGGCAGCTATCGGCTACTTGCGCACCGATCTCTGTCAGTACCGCGGATTCGTCACCGCGCGTCTGCGGTTGGCCGCCGTCGCCCACGGCTACCGACTGTGCCGGCTGGTCGAACTCCCGGCCGACCCCAGCCCGGACCATCTCGCAACGCTGCGCGCCACGCTGGCCCGGACCGGAGCCGACGCAGTGATCATCGCGACGCCGGCGCACCTACCCGGCACACAGCTGCCTGCCCTACGCAAAGTGACATCGGTGATCGTGGACGACATCACGTTCCCTGCAACCCCGGGCCACCTCGCACGACTGCGCTCTTTCCTGAGCCGAGGACTGCGGTGGAGCTGACACAGCACGGGTGCCGGATGGCAGGCCGGCGTCTCCTCGGCAATATCTCTACGGGCCCGTTGCCCACCACGGGATTCGATGGGCCGAATCAACAGGTGGATGGATCCCAGGGATCGACGATGCGGACTCCGGTTTCCTCGAAGTCGGCGACATTCCGGGTGGCCAGCGCCATACCGTGGACCAGATTGCCGGGTGTGGGCGCCGATGGCGGAAAGCGAGTTACAACGCCGCGACGGCCGCGATGAACCGGTCCAGTTCCTCGCGGCTGACGAAGCAGTGCGGTGAGGCCCGGACCACCGAATCGAGACCGCGGGCCGACATATCGAGCAGCGTCGAGCTCGCATGGCTGACCGTGACCGTGATGTCGGAGTCCAGCAGCCGGTCCCGGACCTTCACCGGCTCCACCCCCGCGACGGTGAACGACACGATGCCGCTGTGGTCGACGCCCAGGTCCCGCACCGTCACCTCCGGCAACTCGCCGAGCGCGCCCCGCAGATAGTCGGCGCGCTCGGCGATCGCGGCATAGACCTGGTCGGGTCCGAGATCGAGAAGATAGCGCACGGCCGCTCCGAGACCGAGACGGGCCGCTACATCGTGTTCCCAGAATTCGAAACGGGAGGCATCCGGCGCCATCCGGTATTCGTCGGGGCCGGTCCACGTGGCGCTGTGCAGGTCGAGCCGGCCGGGTTCCAGCGAGGCAGCCAATTCCGGCCGCAGATAGAGGAATCCGGTGCCGCGTGGGCCGCGCAACCATTTCCGGCCGGTGGCCGACAGCGCATCCACGCCCAGTTCGGCGACATCGAGCGGGAGTTGCCCGGCGGACTGGCAGGCGTCCAGCACCACCAGCGCACCGCCGGCCCGCGCGATCCGGGCCGCGGCGGCCACCGGGTTGACCAGGCCACCGTTGGTGGGCACATGCAGTAGCGAAACCAGCCGCACCCGCTCGTCCATCATCGCGTCGAGAGCCTCGATATCGATCCGGCCCAGCGAATCGTTCGGGATCTGTTCCACCAGAGCACCGGTGGTGCGGGCGCGCTGCAGTGCCGCGATCGCGTTGCTGGCGTAATCGGCACCCGAGATGAGGATCCGGTCGCCGGGTCGCAGCGGGACGGCGTAGAAGAAATCGCTCCACGAACGGGTGGCGCTGTCGCTGAGGGCGATGGTTTCGGGGGTCGAGTTGATCAATTCCGCGATCGCGGTTTTGACCCCGGCCAAATCGTCGAGCCGTTCGTTCGCGGCCCGGTAGCCGCCGATCTCGGCCTCCCGGCGCAGATGCCCGATCACGGTGTCGGTGACCACCCGCGGCGGGAGCGAGGACCCCGCGCTGTCCAGGAAAACCGCTCCGGTCCCGATCCCGGGCGTATCGGCGCGTACGCGCTGCTCATCCACCATATCTCCGACCTTAGTGCCGATTCCGTGACGGCTTCGCGCCGAAAACGTGTCCGTGCCCGTCGCTACCCTGGATTCCACGCGCTCACCGCACCGGTGGCCGCTGTAACACCCGGACCGGCATCGAGAACTGAACATGGGCACGGACCAGTACCCGCGCCCGAACGCACGACAGACGAATCACCGAGAAGCCGCATGGAGGTTGGTATGGCGGTCACCCTCGAACATCCGGAATCGACCAGCGACTCACCCCCACACCCGGCCCTCAGCAGCCGCGCGGCGGCCGAAGCGTATCTCGGCGGCGTCTGTTTCAAACTCGGCCCGCCGAAGCTCATCGGCGCCGAACTCGAATGGTTCACCGTTCACCGCCCCGGTGCCGCGACGGGCGGCTCCGCACCCGGCTCGTTCACCGGCCGCCGCCCCACCGCCGCCCTCCTCGCGCAGGCCCTCGGCCCGCACGCCCCCCGCTCCATTGCCCCGGAGTCCCCCGCCGAGCCGCTGTCCGGCGGCAGCCGCGTCACCGTCGAACCCGGCGGGCAGATCGAACTCTCCAGCATCGCTGTCACCGACCCCGCCGACCTGTGCGACCGCCTGAGCGCCGACCATCGGCGCCTGCACGAACTTCTCGACTCCCGGTCGATCGGGATGATCTCCGCCGCCGCAGACCCGGCCCGCGCACCACGCTGCCAATTACGCTTACCGCGCTATCAGGCCATGGAGGACTATTTCGGCCGGATCGGCCCGTTCGGCCGGCTGATGATGAGCAATACCGCGGCCGCACAGGTCAGCGTGGATATCGGTGCCGACCGGGCCGAACTCACCGCCCGCTGGACAGCGCTGCATGCCCTGGGGCCGGCGCTGGTGGCCGCGTTCGCGTGCTCGCCTGTGCTGCGCGGTGCCCCGTCCGGTGAATGGGCCTCGCAGCGCATGCGCACCTGGCTGCATCTGGACCCCGCCCGTGCCTGTCCCCCGGTCGCCGACTGGACCGATCCGGTCGCCGGTTACGCCCGCTGGGCGCTGGACGCGCCGCTGCTGTGTGTACGCCGCGACGAAGTAGGTCCGGCCCGGCCCGGTGTCGCCTGGCGGGCACCCGAGGGCGCCACGTTCGACGATTGGCTCGCGGGCGCGCTGGACACCGAGATCGGCCGCCGACCCGATATCGACGATCTCCACTACCACCTCACCACCCTGTTCCCGCCGGTCCGCCCGGCCGGGTACTTCGAGGTCCGTTACCTCGACGCCCAGCCCGGAGAGGGCTGGAAGGTGCCGATCACGGTGCTGCACGCCCTGCTGTCCACCCCGGCCGCCGTCGCCGACGCCATCGCCGCCGTGGCGGGCACCGCGGACCGCTGGCTCGACGCCGCCCGCCACGGTCTCGCCGATCCGCAACTACGGGCGGCCGCGATCGCCGTCATGGAAGCAGCGCTGGCGCACAGCCGGGCACCCGCGCCGGAGCTGCACGAGGCGTTGCACCGTTGCTCGGCCGGCGCACAGCCGGCGGGAATCCCATGACCCGCAGTGAGCCGGTTTGCAGGGGTCCGTCGAATCCGTACAGCGGCTCCGTACACCGGCAGGGTGGGTTCAGGGGTTCGATTCCCCTGACCCCACCGCGGAAGTTCGATGCGGTTCCGCCAACTGTCGCAGTCCGTGCCGGTGCCCCGGTGCGCACCCGAACACAAACCGAACCCTTCCGTCGAGCGGAGTGATTACGTGACCATCCAGCACTACCCCGACCGATCCGGTACCGAGCGGCTGCGCGAACGTATCGCGTCGACGCTGCAGCGGGCCCGGGACCGGACAGCCGCGCTCACCGATTGCGTGGACGAGGCCGACCTCGTCGCCCAGCATTCCCGGTTGATGAGCCCGCTGGTGTGGGATCTGGCCCATATCGGCAATCAGGAGGAGCTGTGGCTGGTTCGTGATGTCGGCGGCCGCGACCCGGTGCGCGCCGATATCGACGAGCTCTACGACGCGTTCAAACATGCCCGGCCGGACCGTCCGCAACTACCGCTGCTGAATGCCGTCGAGGCTCGCGGGTATGTCGGCACCGTGCGAGAGAAGGTGTGGGATGTGCTCGAACGCAGTCCCCTGCGCGGGGGCGAGCTGGTCGACGGCGGTTTCGCGTTCGGCATGATCGCCCAGCACGAACAGCAGCACGACGAAACCATGCTGGCCACCCATCAGCTGCGCGCCGGGGCCCCGGTACTGTCCGCACCCGCGCCCCCGGCCGCCGACAGCGCGGTACGCGGGGAGGTCGTGATTCCGGCGGGCGAGTTCGTGATGGGCACCTCCACCGACCCGTGGGCCCTGGACAACGAACGCCCGGCCCACCCCGTGCACGTACCGGCCTTCGCGATCGATGCCGCTCCGATCAGCAACGGGCAGTACCTGGAATTCGTCGCCGACGGTGGGTACGACCGGCGCGAACTGTGGTCCGAACGCGGCTGGGAGCATCGGCAGCAGGCCGGGCTCACCGCACCCCAATTCTGGGAGCGGGATTCCGCCGGGCAGTGGTGGCGGCGCGTGTTCGGGGTGCGCCGGCCGCTCCGGCCGCAACAGCCGGTGGTGCACGTGTGCTGGTTCGAAGCGCAGGCCTACGCCACCTGGGCGGGTAAACGCCTGCCTACCGAGGCCGAATGGGAGAAGGCCGCCCGTTACGACCCGGCCACCGGCCGCACCCGCGCCTACCCCTGGGGCGAGACCGAGCCCGGCCCGGCCACCGCCAACCTGGGCCAGCGCCATCTGGAACCGGCCGATATCGGCGCCTACCCGGCGGGTGCGTCACCGGCGGGCGTGCACCAACTCATCGGCGATGTCTGGGAGTGGACATCCTCGGGCTTCCACCCGTATCCAGGGTTCCGCGCCTTCCCCTACCGCGAATACTCGGAGGTCTTCTTCGGCGGCGACTACCGAGTACTGCGCGGTGGTTCGTTCGGCACCGACCCCGTCGCCTGCCGTGGCACATTCCGCAACTGGGATCATCCGATCCGGCGGCAGATCTTCTCCGGATTCCGGCTGGCCCGCACCCTCGACCCGCGGGAGGCATGATGTGCCGTCACCTGGGTTATGTGGGCCCACCGGCGTCGGTAGGCGAACTCCTGCTGCGCGGGCCGCATTCGCTGCGCACCCAGTCGTGGGCACCGCGGGATATGCGCGGCGGTGGCACCATCAACGCCGACGGGTTCGGCGTCGCCTGGTGGGGTCCGGACCCGGCGACGGTGACCCGCTACCGCAATCCCGACCCGATCTGGACCGACCCCGCGGTGGAAGAAGTACTGCCGCAGCTCATTTCGCACGCGGTCCTCGGCAGTGTCCGTTCGGCCACCATCGGGATGCCGGTGCAACGTTCAGCGTGCGCGCCGTTCCTGTGGGATCGCTGGGCGTTCAGCCACAACGGGGTGATTCCGCACTGGCGGCCGGCACTCACCGCCGTCCTGTCCGATCTCGATGTGGCGGCCACCCGCGCGGGGATGACCCGCCGCTACGAAACCAGTCATCTACTCGAAGCGGAAGCACTCACCGATTCCGCCGCGCTGTGGGTGCTGCTGCGCCGCCTGCTCGACCCCGATACCCCGGCGGGTCTCGCCGAAGACCCGGCCACCGCACTGCGCCTGCTGGTGACGACGGTGCTGCACCACGCGCCCGACGCCCGGCTGAACCTGCTGATCGGCGACGGTCGCGGCCTGTGGGCGAGTACCTGCTACCACTCACTGTCCGCGCTGGTCACCGACGATTTCGCGATCCTTTCCTCCGAACCGTACGACGACGATCCGAGGTGGCAGTCGCTGCCCGATCGGGTGGTCGTCCATGCCGAACCCGGCCGGCTGAGTGTCGAACCACTGGAACCCGCCGGATCCACCGCGACCGAAAGCCTGCAATCGTGACCGAACCCACCGTGGAAGTCCACCTCACCGACGCCGATCTCACCGCGGCCCTACGCGCCGACGCCCGCCGCGGCCTCACCGACAGCCCGAAATGGCTGCCGCCCAAATGGTTCTACGATGCCCGCGGCAGTGAACTGTTCGAGCAGATCACCGCCCTGCCCGAGTACTACCCCACTCGCACCGAAAGGGCCCTGCTGGAGAAGGTCGCGAGCGCCATCGCGCGGACGGCCCAGGCGGAGGTGCTGGTCGAACTCGGGTCGGGATCGGCCAGTAAGACCCGACTGTTGCTCACCGCACTCACCGCCGATGGGCCTTTGAAAACCTATGTTCCCCAGGATGTTTCGGCGTCCGCGCTGCGTGCTTCCGCGGCCGAGGTCGCGGCGGAGTTCCCCGGTCTGGCCGTGCACGGGGTGGTCAGCGATTTCACCGACACCCTGGCGACCCTGCCGCGCGGCGGTCGGCGGATGATCGCTTTCCTCGGCGGCACACTCGGCAATATGGTGCCCGCGGAACGCGCCGAATTCCTCGGCGGCATCCACGATGTGCTCGAACCCGGCGAACAACTGCTGCTCGGTGCGGGTTTGGTGGTGGACCCATCGATCGTGATCCCCGCCTACGACGACGCCGCCGGTATCACCGCGGAATTCAACCGGAATGTATTGCGCGTCCTGAACAACCGGCTGGGCGCCGATTTCGCCCCCGAGAAGTTCGACCATATCGCGCACTGGGACGCGGACAACGAATGGATCGAAATGCGGCTGGCCGCCACCACGGATATGGATGTCACCGTCGCCGACCTGGGTCTCACGCTGCACTTCGCCCGAGGTGAACAGCTCCGCACCGAGATCTCCGCGAAATTCCGCCCTACCGGTCTGGACGCCGAACTCCGCGCCGCGGGCTTCGTATCGGAACACACCTGGACCGACCCGGAAGATCGTTTCGCCCTCGTCCTCGCCGCCCGCGTCTGACCATGCCCTCGAAGTCGCCCGGCCGCTCCGGTGCGCCGGGCGCGGGCTGCCTCAGTGCAGCTGGTTCTGCGCCGCTTCCAAACCCACTCGTAGCAGCAGTTCCACCGCGTCGGCCGCCTGCTCCACCACTACCGGGAGCTCTTTACGCTCGGCCGCCGCGAACGGTTTGAGGACGAAATCGGCCGGATCCTGCCGGCCGGGCGGACGGCCGATGCCGATCCGGGTACGCAGATAGTCCTTGGTGGTCAGGGCCGCGGAAACCGAGCGCAGCCCGTTGTGGCCGCCCTCACCACCGCCACGTTTCAACCGGACCGCACCGAACGGTAGATCCAGTTCGTCGTGGACGACGATCACCTCGGTGGGCGGAACGGAGAAGAAACGGGCCAGCGCCGATACCGGCCGCCCGGACAGGTTCATATACGACCGCGGTTTCGCGATCAGTACCTGCCGGCCGTCCAGCCGGGCCTGCAAAAGATCGGTACCCGACTTCTTGTGGGCCGTGAAACGGCCGCCGACCCGCTCCGCGAGCGAATCGGCGACCAGAAAACCCACGTTGTGCCGGGTGCGTTCGTACTCGGGACCCGGATTGCCCAGACCGACGACGAGCGCCGGTACAGAATCGGCCATCGCGGAAGGTGACCCGTCCTATTCGGCGGCTTCGCCCTCGGCGGCCGCGGCCTCGGCCTCGGGCTCGGCGGTGGCGCGGGCCTCGACAATGTTGACCAGCAGCAGCTCGGGATCGCCGGCCAGGTTCACGCCCTTGGGCAGCGCGACCGAACCCGCGGTGATCTGGGTGCCCGCCTCGGCACCCGCGATGGAGACCTCGAGGGATTCGGGGATGTTCAGCGCATCGGCCGAAACGGAGACGGTGGTGGCTTCCTGGGTGACCAGGGTGCCGGGGCCCGCCTCGCCGACCAGGGTGATCGGCACATCGGCGTTGACCTCTTCACCGCGCTGCACGATCAGCAGATCGGCATGCTCGATGTAGCGGTGGATGGGGTGCACCACGACCGATTTGGTCAGCGCCAGCTGCTTCTTACCCTCGATGTTCAGGTTCAGCACCGCATTGGTGCCGTGCTGGCGCAGGATGGCGGCGAACGACAGCGCATCCAGCGACAGATGCTGCGGATCGGACTGATGCCCGTACAGGACCGCCGGAACGTTGCCCGCGCGGCGGGTGCGGCGCGCGGCACCCTTGCCGAACTCGGTGCGGATCTTCGCTTCGAGAAGGTTGACGTCGGACATGACTGGATAACTCCTACGGCTCTACCGGGCTTATGGGCGGTTGCCAGGGAAATCGCGCCCCTGGTCAGGTGGTCTGCTCGTCAGGCGAAGACCGAACGCCAGCGGCCGGAAGCCGCGCCGCGTCGATCACGGTGCCGCAAAGTTGCGAACCCTCGCCGAGACAACCCGAATACTGTAACCCAGCGGCCCTGAAAGTCCGGAATCGGGCTGTGTTTCTTTGCGCCGCCTGCGGCGGCGCGGGTTTTGGCTCTCCTCGGCGTGGTCGAACCCTCGCGGTTCCGGAGCAGCGAGCGAGTGGCACCGGAGTGCGGCCGGGCGTCGGTCCCGGTACGGCGGTCACGTAGCCTGGACGGTTGTTCCCGATCTCACCGCCGAAAGGTTTCATCCGTTGACCGCCTCCACCGAGGGCTCCGCCGCGCCCGTCGCGCGCGGATTGGCCGGCGAGGTGTCGCGGCGCCGCACCTTCGCCGTGATCTCGCATCCCGACGCAGGTAAATCGACACTCACCGAAGCGCTCGCGCTGCATGCCCGCAAGATTTCCGAGGCCGGTGCCATCCATGGCAAGGCGGGCCGCAAATCCACCGTCTCGGACTGGATGGAGATGGAGAAGGCGCGCGGGATCTCGGTGAGTTCCACCGCGCTGCAGTTCAACTACCGGGCCGCGGGCTCCGATATCGACCATGTGATCAACCTGGTCGATACCCCCGGCCACTCCGATTTCTCCGAGGACACCTACCGGGTGCTCACCGCGGTGGATGCCGCGGTGATGCTGATCGACGCCGCGAAGGGTCTCGAACCACAGACCTTGAAACTGTTCCAGGTCTGCCGTCACCGGGGTATTCCGGTGATCACCGTCATCAACAAATGGGACCGGCCCGGACGTGCCCCGCTGGAACTGCTCGACGAGATCGAGGAGCGGATCGGCCTCACCCCGACCCCGCTGTTCCTGCCGGTCGGTATCGCGGGTGATTTCCGCGGTCTGCTGCGCCGCGGTCCCGAGGGCGCGGCCGCCGAATACATCCATTTCACCCGGACCGCGGGCGGCGCCACCATCGCGCCCGAGGAATCGCTGCGCCCCGAATCCGCCGAGGCCCGGGAGGGCGCGGCCTGGACCACCGCGGCGGAGGAGAGCGAACTGCTCTCGGCCACCGGCCAGGACCACGATCAAGAAATGTTCCTGGCCGGGCAGACCTCACCGGTGATCTACGCCTCGGCCATGCTGAACTTCGGTGTCCGGCAGCTGCTGGAAACGCTGGTCGCGCTGGCGCCCGCACCCGGTTCGCGCGCCGATATCGGCGGCACCCCGCGCAATCCGCAGGACCCGTTCAGTGCGGTGGTGTTCAAGGTGCAGGCCGGTATGGACACCGCCCACCGCGACCGGCTCGCGTTCATGCGCATCGTCTCGGGTGAGTTCGAACGCGGCATGGTGGTCACCCACGCGCAGACCGGCCGGCCGTTCGCGACCAAATACGCGTTGACCGTCTTCGGCCGGGAACGCGCCACCGTCGATACCGCCTACCCGGGTGATGTGGTGGGCCTGGTCAACGCGACCGCGCTCGCCCCCGGGCACACCCTGTTCGTCGACAAGAAGGTCGAGTTCCCGCCGATCCCGTCGTTCGCCCCGGAACATTTCGCCGCACTGCGGGCGCAGAGCGCCGGTAAGTACAAGCAGTTCCGCAAGGCGATCGATCAGCTCGATTCCGAGGGCGTGGTTCAGGTGCTGCGCAACGATTCCCGCGGTGACGCCTCCCCGGTGCTCGCCGCGGTGGGTCCGATGCAGTTCGAGGTGGTGACCGCCCGGATGCAGGGCGAATTCGGGGTGGAGACCCAACTCGACCATCTCGCCTACACCATCGCCCGCCGTACCGATGCCGCCTCGGCACCCGAATTGGACCGCCAGCGCGGGGTGGAGGTGTTCACGCGCACCGACGGCGCGATCCTCGCGGTGTTCAGCGATAAATGGCGGTTGCAGTACATCCAGAAGGAAATGCCGAAACTCACCCTGGAACCGCTGGTCGCCGCCGCCGACTGAAACTTGCGGGGTCCACGACGGACGCGCCCGGCCTCAGACGTGATCGATGGTCCCACGCTGCGCTGCCGGCTCGCGCTACAACCGCCCAGTCCCCGGCGGCGCAACCACTAGCTCGCGATACAACCCCTCGACCCCGGCGCAGGAACTCTCGAGCCTCCAGCGATACCCCTCGGCCCCGGCAAAACCCGCTCAGCCGAGGGAATCGCCGCACGGGCAGTCAGGCGGCACCGACTCTGTGACGCGACCGGCGGGCGGAGTCGGACCCGTACCCGTGATTCCCGGCCCTGTGTCGGCGGAGACCGCCGGAGCAGCCGGCACAGCCCCGGATAACCGGCGTCAGCGAGCGCCGCAACCGCTCAGCCCGCAGCCCTGTGTTCCGGGCCCGGATACTCCTGGTCGTCGCTGCTGCCGATCGGCTCCTCCGGGGTCTCGTCGCGCGTCGCGGTCTCCCGCGGGTCGCGTTCGACGGCTTCGACCCCGTCGGACTGCTGGATCAGCCCCCACCGATTGGCGGTCAGCCGCAGACTCGGCAGATCGCTGAGCGAGAGCACCACCTCGTAGGTGCGTTCGTAGCCGGTGTGCGCGATCCGCCAGCGGCCGTCGTCGCAGCGCACGTATTCGTCGGTGTAGAAGGCGGCGCCACGCAGCAGCATATTGTTCTCGGGGATCAGCACCGTATCGGAGAGGTACCAGATACCGGAGGCCTGATCACCGTCCACATCGATCTCCGGGTGATCGCAGCGGTGCTCGGTGATCACATGCGGCCCCAGCGTGTTGCGCAGGAAAGTCAGGAATGCTTCCCGGGACTCGAACTGCAGGTATTCGCTGTAGGTGGCCGTGGCCTCCGGGATCATCGTCTCGGCGAAGTCTTCCCAGAGTTTGCTGTCCAGCGCCCGGATATAGCGGAACTTGAGGCGATGGATCTCCAGGACGTCCTCCGACGTCACCGGTGTCGTCTGGCGTGAGGTGTTCGGTCGTACGGGTCCCATGGTCAGCGGCACATCCGTTTCGGGTTCGAGCCGCGGCGGGAGCGAGACATCCAGTCCGGCGCCCAGCGCCGCCGCGAGCGCGGCACCGGAGAAGGCCATGGTTTCACTGCTCTGGCCCGGCCGCCGCGGAAAACCACCCGGGTGCGGCCCCGGATCGTTGCGCTCCTCGCCCTGGTCCATAACTCCACCATCCCACCTGAAATGGACAAATTGGGAGGTTATTCAGATCTGTATCGGATTGCTATACAGCGTCGGAGGTATTACGGGGGCCGGGTCCAGGCCGGTCAACCGGCGAATCGGGCCGGGTCGGCGCGGTGGTCCGTAACCGGGGCCGGGCGGCGGATCAGAGCCGCTGACCGTTGCCGATGGTGAAACAGGTACGGCAGAAATCCTCGCCGAACTCCGTCAAGCGCAGACTTTTGCGCACGATTTTCGGGGCCCGGCCCGCCTTTTTCAAAGCGTCCTCCACGATCGGCTGGACCTCGAGCACCATATACCGGCTCAGGACCACCGGATCGTCGGAATTATGGGTCAGGCCCAACCGGCTGAGGTTGATCAGATACGACCGTGCCCGGTCGATGTAGCGCACACCGGCCTGCTCCGGCACCGAGGTGAGCCCACCGGCAATCAGCTCGGATCCGATACCCAGCGGGCGGTTGGTCCGTACGTCGACGGTCGGCTGCGGGCCGTTGAGCGCCATATAGCGCAGAATGCGGGCCTCGTCGGGGGCGAGTTCGTCGAGGATCCGGTCGTAGGCGGGATGTACCTCTTCGGTGAAGTAGACATCGGCCGATCGGGCCAGCAGCGCGTCACCACGTTTACGGAGTTCGGCGACGGTGGCCGAACGCATATAGGAGCCCACCGCCACCGTCTGCTGACCGGAGGTCTGCCCGGTCGGTACATAGCTCACGATTTCCCGCACCGAGCCCTCGGTGACCCCGAGCGCACTGCGCGCGATGGACCGCAGCGCGTTACCGGTGCGTTCGGCGATCTCGGCCGAGGACTCCCCGTCCAGGGCCGCCTGGGTGATCTCACGGGTGACCTCGAATGACGTGTTCGCCGCCCACTGCCCACCGCGCACCACACTGCCGGCCGCGACCCCGGCCGCGCGGAAAACCCCGCGGATGAGCCGGGCCTCGTTACTGATCTGCCGCTGTTCGACATCGGCGCTGCGCTCGACACTCGACGGCGGCCGGCGGACGACATCCGCCGGGTCGGGGCTCGTCTTCGGCGCCGGATTCGGGCCGGTACCGGCCGGCGGGCGCCATTGCACGGGCCGGGAACCGGTCCGGGTGAACTCCTGTCCGGTCCTGTCGTCTGCCACGTCTACTCCGATATCGCCAGATGAACGAATCCCGCTCACCGATTATTGCCCATCGACGGTGATAGCCCCGCGCCGGACCATGGATCCGGCTCACGTCTGAGACACTAATGTGTCGCGGCCGGTCGCGCTGCCGGCGGGATGGCCGCCGCAGCGCGGTGACGGTTGGGCTGTGGTGCTAATTTGAGGTCCCGGTGAGGCGGCGATCACCGGGAGCAGGAGGGTGTGTCGTGTTGGAGAGTGTGTTCGGGGTGCACCCGACGATCCTCCTGGAATTACTGACCATTCCGCTGTTCACCGGCGTCATCGGCTACGTCACCAACTGGACCGGCGTGCTGATGCTGTTCCGGCCGATCGCTTTTCACGGTATCCGGATCCCCGGCCTGCGCTATCTGTACCCGTATCTGCCCAAGCGGATCCAGATTCTGCCGCTGCTCAGCCACGACGGCCGTTTCGGCTGGCAGGGCATCGTGCCGTCACGAGCCGACAAAATGGCCAGTATCGCGGTGGACAAAGGACTTTCGAAACTCGGTAGTGTCACCGATTTCTATCGCGAACTGGAACCGGACGCGCTCGCCGAACATCTCGCGCTCACCGCCGAAACCCAGATCCGCGATATCGTCGAGAACATCCTGCGCCGCGACCATCCGCAGCTCTGGTACAACCTGCCGTCCCAGCTCCGGGAGATGGTGCACGAGCGCGTCCGGCAGCAACTACCGGATATCCTGCGCGAACTCACCGATGAACTGGGCGCCAACATCGACCAGCTGCTCGACGTCAAACAAATGGTGATCCGGTATTTCCAGGCGCGGCCGCAGCTGCTCAACCAGTTGTTTCAGGTGCTGGGCGCCAAGGAATTGCGGTTCATGCAGAATTTCGGTCTCTATTTCGGCGCCCCCATGGGCGTGGTGCTGGTGGCGATCCTGCATACGACCGGGTGGCCGACATTGGCGGTCCTGCCGATCGGCGGGGTGATCATCGGCTGGGTGGTCAACTGGGTGGGCCTGAACATGATCTTCGCCCCCGCCGAACCGAAATGGTGGTGCCCGTGGCGGCAGGGTCTGCTGATCAAACGGCAGAACGAAATCACCGACGGTTACGCCGAACTCGTTTCCACCCAGGTGATGACGGTCGCCAATATCGGTGACGAACTGCTCAACGGGCCCAAATCGGATCGGACCCTGCAGATGCTGGAGGACACCCTGCGCCCGGCCGCCGACCGCGCCCTGGGCCCGGCGCGCGGCGCGGTGAAACTGGTGCTCGGCAGTCGCGACTACGAGACTCTGACCCAGACCCTGACCTCCGAGGCGATGGCCATCGCGCCGCTGGCGTTCGCCGACGCCGACTTCAACGAACGCCAGGGCAAACAGATCGGCGCCTATATCGCCAAACAGATGTCGGAGCTCTCACCGAACGATTTCGTCGATATGTTGCGCTCGGCCATCAAACAGGACGAATGGCTGCTGTTCGTGCACGGCGGCGTCCTCGGGCTGTTCGCGGGATACGCGCATATCCTGGTGTTCGGAACGGGGGTGGCGACCACATGGCTGTGAACGAGAAACCACGAGAACCCGCAGATCCGGGCGAACCGAGCCCCGGCGAATATCGCGAACCGGTGGGACCTATCGGCCCCGTCGCGGCGGTACGCGCCGTGAGCGGGGTCGCGCGGGTCGCGGCGTCGGTGGTGTCCGGTACCGCACGGTGGGGTGTGCACACCGCACTGGATGTCACCGAGACGGTGGTACGCGGCAGTATGGCCGGGCAGCCGCCCACCGAGATCCGCACCGATGCGACCCGGCAGATCCGGGAGGCGCTGCGCCTGGCGCTCGGGGTCACCGCCACGGAACCGGCCGCCACCGCATCGCCGACCGAACGGTCGCTGCGGGCACAGGGGGCGGCACTGCTGCGCCTGGCCGCCAGCACGCGGGCACCCGACGAGGGGCACCCGGCCTTCGCCCGGATTCTGGCCGAACTCACCTCCGACGAAGCCCGCATCCTGCGGCTGCTCCGCCTCGACGGGCCGCAGCCGACCGTGACCGTACGCGGCGGCCGTTCGTCACGGCGCGCCCGCCGAGCCGGAGAAGCACGATCCGGGGCGGACGATCTCGGGGTGAGCATGATCGGTGAACACGCGGGACTCCGGCATCCGGAACGGATCCAGCGCTATCTGAACAACCTGCGGCGGGTGGGCCTGATCGAGGCACTACCCGAACCGGTCGGCACCCCGGAGCGCTACCAGCTCCTGGAAGCCCAGGCGGCGGTGGCGGACCTACTGAAACACGCAGGTGGTCGCGGCAAACTCCAGCACCGGGGGATCGCGCTCACCACCTTCGGCGAAGAATTCGTGCAGACCAGCCTGCCCATCGCCGGTGAAGAAGACCCCGCCACCGGCACCCCCTGATACGGCACCACCCGGGATGTGCGACTCGTCGGTTTCGACGTGGTTTCCGGGCTCGCCCACCGTGGCGGGCGGCGGCACCGGAACATCCTTCGCCGGCCGGTTCCCGATACCCGGCCCGCAGGCAGCCGCCGACCGGTACAGCGCAATCGCCATCGCGATCCTCGGCCCGCCCCGGCGGCGATCAGGTACCGCGCGAGCTGTGCTGAGCGCACCACTTGCTGCTTGTTCGCGGGGACCCGTCGCAGCTCGGACAGCGATCCGGAGCCGGTCCCTGCCGGGCCGCGGGGTCGTAGCCGATCAGTGGCGGCGCGGTGCTCCCCGCACGAGCGGCCCGTGGGCGCGACCGCTCAGACCTGGTCGGCGAGTTCCATCCAGCGTTCCTCGGCGGTTTCCTTCTCCGCCTGCACCTCTTTCAGTTCGGCGCCGAGGGTGACCAGTTTCTCGGGCTCGGTCGCGGCGGCGGCGAGCGCGGTGTGCAATTTCGCCTCGCGTTCGCCGAGTTTGTCGATGGCGCGTTCCAGGCGGGTGAGTTCCTTGCGGGCCGCCCGGTAGGCCGCCGAATCGGTTTGCGACGCCTCGGCCCGGTTCGCGGACGCGGACGCCGCCTGCCGGGCGGTGTCGCCGGCCGCGAGCTCGGCCCGCCGAGCCAGGTATTGGGTGATACCGCCGGGCAGGTTGGTGAGTTTGCCGTCGCCGAACAGCGCCCAGGTGCTGTCGCAGATCCGCTCGATCAGGTAGCGGTCGTGGCTGATCACAACCAGCGTCCCGGCCCAGTTGTCGAGTAGATCCTCGAGCTGTTGCAGGGTGTCGATATCGAGGTCGTTGGTGGGTTCGTCGAGCAGCAGCACATTCGGCTCGGACATGAGGATGCGGGTGAGCTGCAACCGGCGGCGTTCGCCACCCGAGAGATCCCGGACCGGGGTGCGCTGGCGGGCCGGGGTGAACCCGAGTCGCTCCGCCAGCTGACCGGCGGACAGTTCCAGCGCCTTGCTGCCTTCGCCCAGAGTGATCCGCATGGCGATCTCCTGGACCGCCTCGAGCACCCGCATCTCGGTGGGGAGGTCGTCGAGCTCCTGCCGCAGCCAGCCGATCCGCACCGTCTGCCCTTGCACACGTTTCCCCGCGACCGGTTCGACGTCACCGGCCAGTGCCCGCAGCAGGGTGGTCTTACCCGACCCGTTCACGCCCACCAGGCCGACCCGTTCCCCGGGCGCCAGCCGCCAGGTCAGATCCTGGACCAGTTCGCGGCCGTCCGGCGTGGTGAGGGTCGCATCCTCGAGTTCCACCACTACCCGGCCCAGCCGCTTCTTGGCGAACGATGCCAGCGACACACTGTCCCGCGGCGGCGGGACATCGGCGATCAGTGCCTCCGCGGCTTCCACTCGGTAGCGCGGCTTCGAGGTGCGGGCCTGCGGACCACGCCGCAACCAGGCCAGTTCCTTACGCGCCAGGTTCCGCCGCCTGGCCTCGGTGGCATCGGCCTGCCGGGCGCGTTCGGCGCGCGCGAAAATCCAGTCGCCGTATCCGCCCTCGTAGGTTTCCACCCGGCCGCCCACCACTTCCCAGGTGCGGGTCGCGACGGTGTCGAGAAACCAGCGATCGTGGGTGACCACGACCAGCGCACTGCGCCGGGCCAGCAGATGTTCGGCCAGCCACTGCACGCCCTCGACATCGAGATGGTTGGTGGGTTCGTCGAGTACCAGCAGGTCGAGCTCGCGCACCAGCGCCGCGGCCAGCGCGACCCGGCGGCGTTCCCCACCGGAGAGATTGGTGACGGCGGTGTCCAGCCCCAGCCCGGCGATCCCGATCCCGTCGAGTATCGAACGGATCCGGGGGTCGGCGGCCCATTCGTGTTCGGCGATATCCCCGGTCGGCGCATCGTCGGCCAGCCCCGCGAGCACCACCTCGCCGACGGTCGCGCCCTCGGGCAGCACCCCACGCTGGGTGACCACGGCCATCCGCAATCCACCCAGGCGGCTGACCCGGCCGCCGTCGGGCTCCTCGATCCCGGTCAGTACTTCGAGCAGCGTGGTCTTACCGCCGCCGTTGAGACCGACCACCCCGATCCGTTCGCCCGCATGCACCCCCAGCGAGACCCCGTCGAGCAGTGGTTTGATCCCGAAACTCTTGCTGACCTGTTCGAGATTGATCAGGTTGGCCATGAATCCTTCCGCCTCCGCTGCCGGCCACGCCGATACGCGACCCCGCCCAGCCTATCGAGCCCCGCGTACCGGCCGACCGCCGCCGGGGTGCAGCCCGGCCTGTAACCGGGAACCGGTTGATCCGGTCGCGGACCAACCGCTGGGTCGCAGTACGTAGTGCTTCCTGTACGACGCCGGCTCAGCCCGAACGGCCTGCCGGACGAACAGTTCTCCGTGCGGACCGGTGATCACCGGTCGACCGGCTACGTCCGGCCCGGAAACCGGCCGCCGGGACTGTGGACATCCCGGCGCACAGCGAGCACGCCGCGGACGTCGGGCCGGTTCACTACCGGGATCACTCGAACGGACTGCGCCGTACCGACCGGCCGGGGGCCGCGACCGGTGGACAGGCCGCAAAAGTCTCGACTCGATACAGAACCGGCCGAACGAATCACGCCCGGCGCGGGCCGGGGGGCGGCGGTTCCGGGGACGGGTGGTGCGGTTCATCCTGGCTCGTTATCCGCGCCCCCGGCACGGGACCCGTCGCCGTCCGGACACTGCGGGCAACCCCCGCGCCGGAGAGTTCGGCTGCAACGGCGACCGCGGCTTCGGTGGTTTCGCAGAGGAAAGCGCACGTCGGGCCGGAACCGGAGACGAGACCGGCCAGCGCCCCGGCCTCCACTCCCGCGCGGAGGGTCCGGCGCAGGTCGGGGCGCAGCGAAACGGCCGCGGCCTGGAGGTCGTTGCCGAGCAGCGGGGCGAGCTGGCGGGCGTCGCCGGAGGCCAGGGCCTGCATGAGGGCCTGTGGTTCGCCGAGTCGCGGGGGGTCGCCCTGGACGCGGAGCCGGTCGAGTTCGGTGAATACCTCCGGTGTGGACAGTCCACCTTTCGCCAAGGCCAGCACCCAGTGGAATGAATTGCGCGACAGCACCGGAAGCAGCCGTTCCCCGCGACCGGTGCCCAGCGCCGTCCCCCCGTGCAGGGCGAAGGGCACATCGCTGCCCAGTTCGGCGGCCACCGCGGCGAGTTCGTCCCGATGCAGCCCCAGTTCCCACAGCTCGTTCAGGCCTACCAGCGCGGCGGCGGCGTCGGCGCTGCCGCCGGCCATTCCCCCGGCTACCGGAATACCTTTGTCGATGGTGATCTCCACCAGCGGCGCGCGGCCGGCCAGCTGGGCGAGCCGGACCGCCGCCTTCCAGACGAGGTTGGTCCGGTCGGTGGGTACTTCCGCGGCGCCTTCTCCGGTGACCCGCAGCGTGAGCGAGTTGGCGGGTGCGATCTCGAGATCGTCGGCCAGCGAAAGGGCTTGGAAAACGGTGGTGAGCTCGTGGTAGCCGTCGGCGCGCAGGTCACCTACTCCCAGATGGAGGTTGACCTTCGAGGGTGCCCGCACGGTGACGGGACTGGGCACAACGGACAGCACGGTGCCCAAGCCTAATAGGTGCTGTCGGGCAGCGACCATCCGAAGACCACGCAGGGCCCGAGTCGGCACCAGCCTTGCAGTAAATTACCCCCGGGGGGTATATTCGGGGTGTCCCGGCAGAGGACCGAGCACGAAGGAGACACCATGTCCACCACCAGCACTTACACCGTCAGCGGTATGACCTGCGGCCACTGCGTCCAGGCGGTGAAAACGGAAATCGGCAAAATCGACGGCGTCACCAGCGTGGACGTCGACCTCGCCTCGGGGCGGGTCGTCGTCGACGCCGCCGCGGAGATCGCCGATTCCGATATCGCGGCCGCGGTGGACGAAGCGGGTTACGAACTGGCGAGCTGATCGCCGGCCTGCGCGGCGAGGCGGACGAAGGCCGCGGTGTCGAGGGTTTCCCCGCGCGCAGTCGGCGCGATTCCCGCGGCGAGCAGCCTCCGTTCCGCTTCCGCCGGGCTCCCCGCCCAGCCCGCCAGCGCAGCCCGCAAAGTCTTCCGGCGCTGCGCGAACGCGAGATCGATCACCTCGAACACCCGCAGGCGATGCGATTCGTCCATCGGCCAGGGCGGTTCGGCGAACCGGTCCACCCGAACCAGTCCCGATTCCACCTGCGGCACCGGCCAGAACACCTGCCGGCCTACCGCACCCGCCTTCGACACGGTGCCGTAGAAACCGGCCTTCACACTGGGCACGCCGTACACCCGGCCGCCCGGCCGCGCGGCCAGCCGATCCGCGACCTCGGCCTGCACCATCACCAATGCCGTAGTAATACTCGGGAATTCGGCCAGCAGGTGCAGCAGCACCGGAACCGCCACGTTGTAAGGAAGATTCGCCACCAGAGCGGTCGGCACGCCCGGCAACATATCCGAACGGACCCGCAGTGCGTCACCGGGTACCACGGTCAACCGGTCGGCCAGTACACCGGCCCGTTCCCGCACCGTATCGGGCAACTGCGCCGCCAGCACCGGGTCGATTTCGACGGCGAGCACCGAATCCACCACATCCAACAGGGCCAGGGTCAGCGAACCCAGACCCGGCCCCACCTCGAGCACCGTATCCGCGCGCCCGACACCGGCCGCGGTCACGATCCGCCGGACCGTATTGCCGTCGTGCACGAAGTTCTGCCCGAGCTGTTTGGTCGGGCGGACACCGAGCCGCTCGGCCAGCTCCCGCACCTGCGCGGGGCCCAGCAGGGCAGCCTCACCACGCGCCATCATCTCGGCATCCGACACCGGCCGAACTTACCAACCGTGTTTTCGGCGCAGCGGGGCGGAGGCTGATCGATCCGGTCTCGGGAGTGGAGCGTCCGCGGAGGTGCAGCTGTAAGTTCGGAGGCGCTCCGGCTCCGCTGTGCGGGCACCGGGACGCTGTCGGCCCGATATAGGGGTGGGGGGGGGCGGCCCGGGGCGGGGGGGGGGGGGGGCGCCGGGGGGGGGGGGGGGGTGGGGTGGGGTGTTTTACACCTCGGGGTTTATCTGGCCCCCCACCCTCGAGGCGCGGAGCGCCTCCAAAATTACTGAATACGCTGTTTCAGCGCCTCGAATTCGTCGCGCACGCCGAGTT
>NZ_JARWOV010000083.1 GCF_029868855.1 Nocardia carnea
TGTGGGGGGGGCGGGTTTTTGTTTATATCTCACTGCCCCCCCCGGGTTGGGGCCCGCCCACCCCCTTAGCCCCCGCGACCCCGCCACCCGGCTCGGGACGCTCACACACCCCCGCCCGCCCGCGCCCCCCCCCCCCCCCCCCCCCCCCCCCCCCCCCCCCCCCCCCCCCCCCCCGCCCCCCCCCCCCCCCCCCCCCCCCCCCCCCCCCCCCCCCCCCCCCCCCCCCCCCCCCCCCGGGCCCGCAGGTCGTCGATGTCCTCGGGCGTGCGCCCGAGGTGGGTGAGGACCTTGTCGGTATCGGCACCGGCGGGTCGGCCGGTGTGACGGATCGCACCGGGGGATCGGGTCATGCGCCACATGACGTTCTGCATGCGCATGGGGCCGAGTTCGTCGTCGTCGACAGTGGTGACCATGTCGGTGGCGACGACCTGGGGATCTTTCAGCAGATCGCTCGGCCGGTAGACCGGCGCCACGGCGGCGCCGGCTTCTTCGAAAATGCTGGTGACCTCGTCGCGGGTGCGTTCGGCGATCCAGCCGCCCACGTATTCGTCGAGGAGGTCGGCGTGTTCGGCGCGGGTGCGCCCGGTGGCGAACCATTCCTCGTCGATCACTTCGGGATGACCGACGAGCCGCATCACCCGTTCGGCGATGGCCTGCGCGCTGGTGGAGATCGCCAGCCAGTGATCGTCGGCGGTGCGGTACAGGTTGCGCGGGGCGTTGTTCTGCGACCGGTTGCCGGTGCGCTGCTGGTCGATTCCGAGCTGGTCGGCGTAGATCACGCCCGGTCCGACGGCGGTCATGATCGGGCTGAGCAGGTCGAGGTCGACCTCTTGACCGGTGCCGCCGTTGCGTTCCCGTTCGAACAGCGCCATCGAGACCGCCGACGAACCGGCCACGCCGGCAATGGAATCGGCGAGGCCGAAGGCGGGCAGGGTGGGCGGCCCGTCGGGCTGGCCGGTGAGATGGGCGAAACCGCTCATCGATTCCACCAGCGTGCCGAAGGCGGGACGTTTGGCGTACGGGCCGTGCTGGCCGAAGCCGGTGACCCGCAACATGATCAGTCCAGGATTACGCTCGGACAGTTCCGCATACGACAGACCCCAGCGTTCGAACGTGCCGGGCCGGAAGTTCTCGACCACCACATCGGCCTCGGCGGCCAGCTCCCGGAAGATCGCCTTGCCGTCCGGGGTGCTCAGGTTCAGAGTGACGGTCTGCTTGTTGCGGCTGACCATCTTCCACCAGAGTGGAATCCCGTCCTTGTCGAGTCCGTGCCCGCGCATCCCGTCCGGCTTCTGTGGATGCTCGATCTTGATGACTTCGGCGCCGAAATCGCCCAGGATCTGCGCGGCGAGCGGTCCGGCCAGGATGGTGGAGGCATCCAGGACCTTGATACCGCGCAGCGGGCCGGTCGGCTGTTTCTCGTCGGTCAACTGCACACCTCTCAGTACGGCCGGGAGATGTAGCGGCCGGTGGGTTCGCCGGCGACCACACCGTCGGCCAGCACCCGGTTACCGCGCACGAAGGTGTCGGTGACGGCGGCGCCGAGTTCGAAACCTTCGAACGGCGTGTATTCCTGGGTGGATTCGGAATCCGCGGCGCGCACGGTCCAGGTGCGGTTCGGGTCGACGATCGCGATATCGGCGTCGACGCCTTCGGCGAGCCGGCCCTTACCGGGCAGGCCGTAGCGGTCGGCGGGGTTCGAGGCGGTGAGCTGGGCGATGCGGCGCAGCGACAGCCCGCGTTTGCGGCCTTCGGTGATCAGGCCGGGCAGCAGGTACTCGGTTCCGCCGAAACCGGACTTGGCGGCGAACACATCGTCGCGGTCCTCGCCGAATTTCACCTCGTCCTTGCAGCAGGCGTGGTCGGAGACGACCCAGTCGATGTTTCCGGCCAGCAGGTGCTCCCACAGCGCTTCGACGTCCTCACGTGGACGGATCGGCGGATTCACTTTGGCGCCCAGGCCGTTCGCGTTGTCGATATCGGTGAGCAGATGCCCGATGGTGACCTCACGGCGGAAGTTCACGTGCGGGAACGCCTCGGCCATCTTCATGGCGGCCTTCAGTGCCTTGGCCGAGCTCAGGTGCAGCAGGTTGATATTCGGCAGGCCGGTCTCGTCGGCGAGGAAAGAAGCGATGGTCACCGCCAGGCCTTCGGAGTGCTGCGGGCGGGAAGCGCTGTAGGCGGCGAGGCCGGTCAGCTTGCCTTCTTCCTCGACGAGCTTGGTGTAGGCGCTCATGATCTCGGCGGTCTCACAGTGCAACGACAGCGAGATATGCGGGGCGAGTTCGGGGAACTGTTCGCGCGCCTTCTGCACGCCGCGCATCACGAACTCGAAATGCGCGATGTCGTAGCGCTCGTCCTCCGGGATCATCAGGAAATCACTCTGCGAGGCGGAGCGGCCGTGCAGGCCGTGGCTGCCGTAGAACATGAAGATTTTGAACGAGGTCACGCCCTGGTCCGCGGCCAGTTCGGGGATCTCGCCGATATGTTGTTTCGACATCGGCGCCAGGTGGAAGGCGTAGTCGATATAGCTGCGGCCGGCGGAGGCGTCCAGGACCTCGGGGAAGAAATCGGCGTAGGCACCACCCTTGTTGAGGTAGTACTGGCCGGTGCGCATATAGGTGAGCGCGGTGGTCACGCCGCCCTGCGCGCTGGCCCGCGATTCGGTCTGCGTGTCCTCGGACAGCGGGTTGTAGATACCCCAGTGCTGGTGTGCGTCGACAACGCCGGGAAAGACCAGTTTGCCTGTCGCGTCGACGATTTCGGCGCCTTCGGCACTCAGATCGGGTCCGATGGCCGCGATCTTGCCGTCGACGACGAGGATATCCGCGGTCTCGCCCTCGGCGGGAGCCGCGTCATCGGTGCGTACGACGGTGCCGTTCTTGATCAGGTAGGTGGTCATTTCTTCTCCTGGCGAATATCTGGACAGTTGTTCTGTTGTGTGGGCGGCTCGCCGCGTTGTCAGACGGCGACGGTGCTGCTCACATGCTCGGCCGCGAGGAAGGCCAGACCGAGGGCGGTGATGAGCCCGTTGCCCGCGAGGTAACCGCCGGCACCGTGGCCCGAGATACCGATGGCAGCGCCACCGGACGCGTACAGGCCGGGTATCGGGGCGCCGCCGGCGAGTACTCGGGCGTGTTCGTCGACGACGAGACCGCCCTGGGTGTGGAAGAGGGCGGGAGTGATGGCGATCGCGATGTAGGGCGCGGTCAGCGGATGGCGGTCGTCGGTGCGGCCCTGCCGGTCGGGTTCCGCCCCGGCCGCGGCGCGCCGGGCCGCGGCGAGTTCGTCGTCGAGCGCCGCGGCGGGTACGCCGATGCTCTCGGCCAGCCCGGTTGTGGTCGTGGCACGGATCAGCGACCCGCTCTCGGCGACAGCCCGGAAATCGTCGAATACCGAGCAAAGTTCCTCGATGTGCTCGTCGATGACGATCCAGCCGGTACCGCCGGGCCGCCCGGCGAGAATGGCGGCGAACTCGGAGTAGCCGGTGGTTTCCGGGGCGAAACGGCGGCCGGTTCTGTCGATGATGACACCGCCGTGCACCACGGTCGCCCAGCCGATGAGCGTCTGGCTGCGTGACGACAGCGCGGCATGGCCTTGATACGCGTCGAGGAAGGCGCTGTCGGCACCCAGTTCGCGGCCGATCCGCAGCGCATCGCCGCGGCTGAACTGGCCGCCGTGGTAGTGCGCGCCCGCGATTTCGGGCAGATGCCGGTGTACGAGGTCACGATCGGCGCCGAACCCGTTGGTTGCCAGCAGGACGGCTCGGGTGGTCAGGTGTTCGCTGTTGCCGTCGGGGGTCGTGATCTCGACCCCGGTGACCCGACCGCCGGCGGTGTGCACGTTGCGCAGGCTCATCGGTGCGATGAGTTCGATCCGGGGATGCGCCTGCGCGCGCTGCACCAGGTGCCGTAGCAGCCGGGAGCCGTGCCGGCCGGGAATGCTGTGGCAGCGGTCGGCGGTGTGGCCGGGGTAGCGGAAATCGGTGACCAGTTCGAGGTCGAGTTCCTGGTTGTCGGCCAGCCACGTGACCAACTGTGCGCTGGCTTCCGCGAGCGCGCGGGCCAGGCGGCGGTCGGCCGTGCCGCCGGTCTTGCGGGCGATGTCGTCGAGGAAGCGGTCCGGACTGTCCTGGACGCCGGCCTCCTGCTGCCAGCGGGTTCCGGCGGCCGGAATCATCGCGGTGCACATCGAGGTGTTGTTACCGCGCTGGAAATGCTCGTCGGCGTCGATAACCAGGACGTTCGCGCCGAGTTCGGCGGCGCGCAGCGCAGCGACCAGCCCGCCGCCCGCACCGGCGACGACGAGATCGAAATCCGGATCGTCCACGCTTCCTCCTATCATGTTCCGGCTAGCGGAACGCCAGAATGTGGTCCCCTGCACTATGCACGTTCCGCAATCTGTGCACAAGTGCCTGTTGAACGGTTTTACTCGACAGAAACCCACGGCGGGGTGACAGAAGGTGGCTAGACAATCGTTTCGCTAAGCGGTACAACTTGTTCAGCGCTTGGTCGGTCTCGTCCCATGCGGCGGACCGGCGGAACCACGAATCCACCCCGGAGAACGGAGCCACGATGGAGCCCTCGAGTGGCGGCACCACATCGGCCGCACGGGCAGCGGAGGTACTGCTCGAGTTCGGCCGCCGGTCCAGTGCTCTCGGCGTCTCGGAGATCGCCCGCTCGACCGGTATCTCCAAGGCCGTCGCTCATCGCATCCTCACGACGTTCGTGGACTGCGGCCTACTGCTCTACGAGCCCGAGACCCGCCGTTACCTGCTGGGTCCGGCCGCCGCGACCCTGGGCGCCCGGGCACTGGACGTCTCCCCGCTGCGCCGGGCGGCCCGGGAAGCGCTGGTGGAACTCCAGCGCGCCACCGGCGAGACCGCCACGGTGACCGGACGCCTGCCGGGCGGGCGGGTGTACCTCGACCAGGTCGAGAGCACGCAGGAAATCAAGATGACCGTGGAACTGGGCCGTCGCTTCGAACTACACAGCGGCTCGTCGGGTCGTATCATCCTCGCCCACCTCTCGGAGGACGAGCAGGAGGACCTGCTCTCCCGCCCGCTACCGCGGCTCACCGCCACCACCATCGTCGACCCCGCCGCCCTGCGCGCGGCCCTGCGCGAAGCCCGCGAGCGCGGAGTGTGCCGGTCGACGGGTGAACGGCAGGAGGGCGCCGGTTCTATCGCGGCACCGGTGTTCGGTGCCGACGGTGCCGTGATCGGCTCGGTTTCGGTGTGCGGACCGAGCTACCGGATGACCGAGGAAGCCTGCGACCGGCACGAGAGTGCGTTACGCGAAGCGGCGCAGCGGATTTCCCGCGTCCTCGGCCACCGTCCGGCGGTGGCGGCGAAATGACCCCGCGCAGTTGGCTCTACGTGCCGGGACACCGTGCCGACCGAATCGGCAAGGCCATCGACAGCGCCGCCGACGCCGTGGTGATCGACCTGGAGGACGCGGTGCCGGTGGGTGCGAAGGACCAGGCACTCACCAACGCACTCGAGGCCCTGAGGGCGGCGCCGCGGCAGCGGCAGGTGTGGTTGCGACTCAACGCGATCGGGACGGAATGGCTCGTCCGTGAACTCGCCGCGCTCGCCGGTGGACCCGAGCCGGCCGGGGTCCGGTTGCCGAAATCCGACGATCCCGAATCGGTGGCCGCGACCGCGGAACGCCTCCGCTGCCCCGTGCACGCCACCATCGAATCCGCCGCCGGCCTGCTCGCGGCCCCGCAGATCGCCCGCTGTCACCCACGGGTCACCGGGATCGCGCTGGGCGAGGCGGATCTCGCCGCCGATATGCGCACCGAACCCGAAGGGCTCGCCTGGGCGCGCGGCTGGATCGTCGCCGCGGCGCGGGCAGCCGGTCTGTCCTCGCCCGTCCAGAGCGTGTGGACGGCTGTGGATGATCCGGTGGGCCTGGCCGAAACCTCGCAGGCCGGACGCGCCCAGGGCTTCTTCGGCCGCTCCGTCATCCACCCGAATCAGATCGACATCGTCAATACGGCCTACACGCCGACGGCGGAGGAACAGGACCGGGCGCGCCGGATCGTCGACCGCGCGGCCGCTTCCATGGCGACCGGCGAATCCGCTGTTCTCGACGAGAACGGCAGGTTCATCGACCCCGCCGTGGTCGCGAACGCCCGCGTGGTCCTCGATCGAGCACAGGCCACAGCAGAACGAGGAGTGAGAGCATGACCGAACAAACCGTCACCGCGGGCCCCGACGCACTGTTGAACGCCGTGGTGGACAGCGAACTCGACGTGGTGGAGCTCGGGCATCCGTATACGACAGGTATGCCGTGTTCGCCCAACCATCCCGGTTTCCGGATGACCCTCATTCGCCGGCACGGCGATATGGTCCGTCCCGACGGTGGCTCGGCCTCCAACGAGATCATCGTGACGGGCGGTCACGTGGGCACCCATGTGGACGCGCTTTCGCACGTCAGCCACTGCGGCAAACTGCACGGCGATATCGACGCCGAGGAAGCCCAGCGCGGCGGACGCCACTCCCGGCACGGCGCGGAGAACATCCCGTTCATGCTCTGCCGCGGGGTACTGCTGGATATCCCGCGGGTGCGTGGAGTCGATGCCCTCGAGGCCGGCCAGGCCGTAACGGAAGAGGATCTGCGCGCTGCCGCCGACGCCGCCGGCGTGACCCCGCGGCGCGGCGACGTCGTGCTCATCCGCACCGGTTGGGCGCGGCATTTCGACGATGCCCCGAGGTATCTCGGACAGCAGCACGGTGTTCCGGGTCCTGATGTGGCCGCGGCGCAGTGGCTGGCGGCCGCGGGAATCGTGGCGGCCGGCGCGGATACCACCGCCTTCGAGCACATCCCGCCGGGCAAGGGCCACAGCGTGCTACCCGTGCACCGGGTTCTCCTGGTGGAGAACGGGATCCACATCATCGAGCACCTGAACCTCGAGGCCGCGAGTGAACGCGGCCTCACCGAGTTCACCTTCGTCATGGCGCCGCTGCGGATCACCGGCGGCACCGGATCGCCCGTCCGCCCGGTTGCGGTGGTGTCGCGATGAGCGCCGTCACCCGCCACGATCTCGTGGGCACTGTGGTCGGCCGCCTGGCGGCACTGGCCGACCGTACCCGCACCGACGGGCTCCCCGGCGAGCTGCGCAAGGACGTCGCCCGCCGGGTGCTCGATGTGCTCGGCAACTCGCTGGCCGCGCACGGACAGCCCTCGGCCCGCGCGGTCACCGCGGTCGCGCGCGACTGGGCCGGCGCGCCCCGCGCCACCGGTATCGGTACCGGGGAGCAGTTCCCCGCCGCCACCGCCGCCCTGATCAACGGAACCCTGGCGCACTCGATGGATTCCGACGACACCCATCTGCCGTCGGTTCTGCATCCGTCGGCGTCGGTGGTCCCGGCCGCGCTCGCGGTCGGTGAGGCGACCGGCGCCACCGGTGCCGCGGTACTCGATGCCGCGGGCGTGGGTATCGAGATCGCGGTACGTCTCGGCATGGGCGGTTACGACGAGGAACTCGGTAACTCGGAGTTCTTCGAACGCGGCCAGCACGCCACCTCCATCTGTGGCGCCGTCGGTTCGGCGGCGGCCGCGGCAATGCTGTACGGCCTGGACGCCGAGGGTATCGCCGACGCCATGGGTATCGCTGCCAGCTTCGGCGCCGGGCTGCTCGAGGCCAACCGCACCGGCGGCACCGTCAAACGCGCGCATTGCGGCTGGGCGGCGCATTCCGGTGTCACGGCCGCGGAATTCGCCCGGCACGGACTCACCGGCCCGCCCACGGTGATCGAGGGCCGCTTCGGTTTCCTGCACGCCTTCTGTGGCGATCGCGCCGATACCGCCAAGGTCCTCGACCGGCTCGGCGAACACTGGGAACTTCCCGGAATCTTCTTCAAGCCCTACCCGTGCAACCACTTCACCCACGCCGGCATCGATGCCGCTCGTATCCTGCGCCGCGACGTGGATCCCGCCGATATCGTCGAAATCCAGCTCGGCGTCCCGAAACCGGTGTTGCGCACCATCGCCGAACCACCCGCGGCGAAGGCGGCCCCCGAATCCGGGTACCACGCGGCGTTCTCGGGCCCCTTCACGGTGGCCCGAGCCCTGCTCGGCGGTTCGGGTCTCGGTGTGGGACATGCCGATTTCACCGACGAGGCGGCGAAGGATCCGCGCACGCTGGAACTCGCGCGACTGGTCACCAGTCACAGCGACGACCGGTGCGACGAGATCTATCCGCACCAGTTCCCGGCGGTGTTGCGAGTACGTACTCGCGACGGCGCCTGGCACCAGGCCCGCGTGGACCACAACCGGGGCGGTCCGGCGAACCCGCTCTCCGACGACGAACTCACCATGAAGTTCGACCTCAACGTCGAGGGGCGGCTGGAGCCGGACGCGGCCCGCGCGGTCGCCGGTTACGCGCTCGCCCTCCCCGCGGCCGACTCGCTGGAAACGCTGATGGCGGCCGTGCGCGCCTGAGCCCGGCGTATCGCCGACGGACCGCGTCGCCTCGGGCGGCACGGTCCGTCGTGCTCAGCGGTCGAGGAACTCCAGCAGATCGGCGTTGAAGCGTTCCTTGTCGCCGGGCACCAGCGCGATCCCGTGCGAGCCGCCCTCGTACACCTTCAGCGTGGCGTCGGCGATGATCTCGGCCGACTTGCGGCCGGTGGCATCGATCGGCACGACCTGATCGTCGTCACCGTGCACGATCAGGGTGGGCACATCGAATTTCCGCAGATCCTCGGTGAAATCTGTGTAGGCGAACGCATCCACACATTTCACACCGGCCTCGATGCTTTCGTGCATTGCCATGAACCAGAATGCGTCGCGATTTCCCTGTGTGGCCTCGGTGCCCGTCCGGTTGGCGCTGAAGAACCCCTCGGACGTTTCTTTCCAGAATTGCGAACGCTCGGTGAGAATTCCGGATTTGATCTCTTCGAAAACCTTGTCCGGCACTCCTTCCGGATTTGCGTCCGTCCGGATCATCAGCGGTGGAATCGCCGAGAGCAGCACTGCCGAATGGATCCGCCCGGTTCCGTGCCGGCCGATATAGCGGGCGAGCTCGCCACCACCCATACTGTGGGCCACCAGCGTCACGTCCCGGATATCGAGCGTTGTGAGCAGGTCGTTCAGGTCGTCGGCGAAGGTATCGAAGTCGTAGCCGGTCCACGGCTGGTCCGATCGTCCGTGCCCGCGGCGGTCGTGCGCGATACCGCGGTAGCCGTGGTCGGCGACGCATTTCATCTGGTCGTCCCAGGCATCCGCGTTCAACGGCCAGCCGTGGATGAAAACGACCGGCCGCCCGTTGCCCCAGTCCTTGTAATAGATATTCACATTGTCGCGAGTCGTGCACACCGGCATGAGCAGAAGCCTCCTCATGTGCGTGATCGCCGGCCCGCCGAAGGCCGTGACAACGAAACGCGTAGCGAATGCTACCGGCGAAATTCTCTCGAAAAAGTTCTGTATCCGTCCGTTACCGAATCCATGCACTATGGCAGCCGCCCTGCGTCCACCATCGCCAGGCAATGGCGTCGCCCGCCCACCCGGTACGACTCGCGGGAGCAGGGTGGGACGTACCGCCGAGTGACAGCGGAATCCGGCCGGGGGTCTCCCCGGCCGGATTCCGGCCCGGCCGATCAGTAACCGCCGGGAAATATGCGGTCGTGGCCGCCGGCGCCCGGCAGGAGCTCTGGGGACGGGTGACGGTCAAGGCGAACACGTAGGCCCCCACCAGGGTTCCGGCCCCCCCGGCCCGTGGCGCGCCCTCGCCGGCCTCCGCCGCCCCCCCCCCCCCGGGGGGGGGGGGGCCCCCCCCCCCCACACACACCCCCCCCCCCCCCGCCTCCCCCCCCCCCCGCCCCCCCTTTTCCCCCGTGTCCGGTAC
>NZ_JARWOV010000084.1 GCF_029868855.1 Nocardia carnea
GTCACTGCCTTCGGCGTTGCGAACCACCGGGCCTCGGTCGACCGGCATCCGGCCTACGGTGTTCCGACCACCGGGGTTCCCTCGGCGATCCGGTCGTGCCGGCCCTGTTCGGTGGGGCCGGAGCCGACCGTGACCGCGATACCGAGCGCGGCGAAGGATATGTGGATATCTGTCAGCGAGTTGTCGGTTCCGCTGAGGTCACCGGGAGCAGTCGCCGCAGGACATCGGTGATGGTGATGAGCCCGATCGGTTCGCCGGCCTCGGGATCGGTGACGATGGCGAGGTGGTTGCGCGTTTCGCGCATGGTGTGCAGGGCCGCGTAAACCGGCAACGCGGCCGACAGGGACAGCACCGGCCGCATCAATTGCCGCGCGGTACTCACCGGTGCGCAGCCCAGGCTGTCGCGTACGTGCACAACGCCTTCGACGGCGGTCTCGCCACGGACCAGCAGCCGCAGATGGCCACTCGTCCGGGATACCGTCTGGATGGTGCCGGGCCCGGCATCCGGGGCGACCGCGCTCGGCGCGGTGCCGGTGCGCACGATATCGGCGACCGTGAGCTGTTCGAGTTCCAGCGCACTGGTCAGGCTGCCGTGATAGCGCTCGTCGAGGGTGCCCGCCGTGGCGGAGTGTTCGACGAGGTGGCGTAGCGCGGCCGGATCCTGACCGGTTTCGACTTCGTCGACGGCGGCAACGCCGACCTTGCTCAGGCACCAGTTCGCGGCGTGATTCAGTGCCGTCAGCAACGGCCGGGTGAGCCACATGAAGGCCCGCATAGGGATGGCCAAGAGCGTGGCCGATTTCTCCGGATGCGCGATGGCCCACGATTTGGGTGCCATCTCACCGACCACGAGGTGCACGAACGTCACCGCGATCAGCGCCAGGACGAACCCGGCGACGTCCGCGGCCCACGCCGGGGCGCCCAGATTCCCGAAAAGCGGTGTGAGCCAATGGTGCACCGCGGGTTTGGTGACCGCTCCCAATGCCAGCGTGCATACGGTGATACCGAGCTGCGATCCGGCCAGCAGCACCGAAAGCTCCGCGGAACTGCGCAGCGCGGCACGAGCGGCCCGGCTGTTCGCGGCGGCGTCTTCGAGGCGATGGCGGCGGGCGGCGATGAGCGCGAACTCCACCGCGACGAAAAACGCGCTGGCGGCGATCAATCCGACCGTGACGGCCGCGACGACCCAGGGGTTACTCATGTCCGGCGCCCTCCGGTTCGCTGCGGACCGTCAGGAACACTGCGGCGGGAACATGCTTGTCGACCTCGCGGACCTGCACGCGGACGGTGCGTGGCGCGGATCGGGAATCGTCGATCAGCTCGAGACCGGGCGGTTCCAGCGGTATCGCGACCTCGTCACCGGTCTCGGGCAGACCACCGAACTCGCTGATCACCAATCCGGCGATGGTTTCGTAGTCACCGGCCGGCAGCGACACCCCGAGCAGCCGTTCGACCTCATCGATATGTACATCCCCGGCGAGCACCCACCCGTCGCCCTCGGCGACCATCTCGGCGGCGGTACCGGCATCGTGTTCGTCGGCGATGGCGCCGACGAGTTCTTCGGCGATGTCCTCGATGGTGACGATCCCGGCGAAACCACCGTATTCGTCGACCACCAATGCCATTTCCTCCCGGGCGGCATCGAGCCGAGTGACCACATCGGGCAGCGACAGCGATTCGGGCACCAGCACGGCCGCCCGCAACCGTGATTCGGCGGTGCCCTCCGGCGGGCGCCCGAGGAGGTCGTGCAGGTGGATCACACCGCGCAGGTCGTCGCTGGAGGTGCCGACGACCGGGTAGCGGGTGTGCCCGGTACTCATCCGTGCCAGCACATCGGCGACCAGATCCTCGATATGCACGGTATCCACTCGGGAGCGTGGAATCATCGCATGTTCGGCGGTGCTGGTGGGGAAATCGAGGATGCGGTCGAGCAGGGTGGACAGCTCCGACGGTAGTTCCCCGGCGTCCCGGGACGCGGCGACGATATGTTCGAGGTCGCGCGGGGTGGCCGAATGCTCGACGTCATGGACGGGCTCGATGCGCAATGCGCGCAACAGCATGTTCGACGATTGGTCGAACAACCGGATCAGCCACCCGAATACTTTCAGATACACCGCGGTCGACAGGGCCAGCCATCGCGCGACCGGTTCGGGCCGGGCGATCGCCAGATTCTTGGGAACCAGCTCCCCGAACAGCATCTGAACGATCGTGGAGAACGCTACCGCCAGGACCGCGCCCACCCCGATGCCGACGGCAGTGGGCACCCCTGCTCCGCCGAGTAGTTCACCGAGACCGCGGCCGATCAGGGGTTCGGCGACATAACCGACCAGCAGCCCGGTGACGGTGATACCGAGCTGAGCGCCGGACAGCATGAACGAGGTCCGCCGGGTGATGCGCAGGGCCCGGCCGGCGGCTGTGTCACCGTCGCGGGCACGGGCTTTGAGCCGGGAGCGGTCCACGGCCATATAGGCGAATTCCTGGGCCACGAAGTACCCGGTCAGCGCGGTGATGAGGAGGACGACGACGATGCCGGCGACGATCCCCAGAACTGTCGTCACCGGCTCGCCCCGTGCCGAAATCGTCGCGGGCGCTCGTCGTCACGGGACGAGCCGGGTTTCCGGTGTTTGCGCGATGCGCGTCTCATGAATGCGGCTCAGACGTTCACGCCGTAGTCGCGGGCGATACCCGCCAGTCCCGAGGCATATCCCTGGCCGATGGCACGGAACTTCCACTCGGCACCGTTGCGGTAGAGCTCGCCGAAAACCATCGCGGTTTCGGTGGAGGCGTCCTCGGACAGGTCGTAGCGCGCGAGCTCGGTGCCGGTATTCCGATCGACGACGCGGATGAAGGCATTGCGGACCTGCCCGAACGACTGCTGGCGCGCGGCCGCGTCGTGGATGGAGACCGGGAAGAAGATATTGGTGATCGACGGGGGAGTGGCCGCGAGATCGACGTTGATCACCTCGTCGTCGCCTTCGCCTTCACCGGTGAGGTTGTCGCCGGTGTGCTCGATACTGCCCTCCGGCGACCGCAGGTTGTTGTAGAACACGAAATGCTGATCGGAGACGACCTTCTGGTCCGGGCCGGTCGCGATCGCGCTCGCGTCCAGATCGAATTCGGCGCCGGTGGTGGACCGGACATCCCAGCCCAGACCGACGGCCACCGCGGTCAGATTCGGTGCCTGCTTGGACAGCGATACATTGCCACCCTTGGCGAGGCTGACACTCATTTCGGCTACTCCTGACTCTCGGTGGTATCCCAGCTGTTCGGGTCCCGCGACCGCTGTGGTGCTGATCCGGATCCCCCGCGACCAGCACTTCGGTTCGCCGCTACCGCTTCGACCGGTGAGAAGGCCGTACGGTGCAGGTGAGTGGGCGGACAACGGATCGTGCGCCGGACGGTTACGCCGTCGTGTGTTCGGCGCGGTGTGTGGTCCGGGTGTCGCGTGCGGACATGATCTCACACTAGCACGCGCCACTGTATGGTTGAGTGGAAGGGAGGTGACCGATGTCGTCCCTACTGAGAATCGGGGAATTCGCCGGTCGCGCCGAAGTCAGCGCGCGCACGGTCGACTACTACACCAGCCTGGGCCTGTTGACTCCCGCGGAACGGACCGCCGGCGGCTATCGCCTCTACGATGCCGCCGATATCGGCCGCGTCCACCTGATCCGGCAACTCGAGGCACAGGGACTGTCGCTCGACGAGATCGCGACCGCGCTCACCACCAGCGCCGGCGATATCGGCCCCGTCCTGACCGCACTCGACGACGATCTGAAACTGCTGCACACCGTCGCCGAAACCGCCCCGTCCGAGGTGCACGGCCTGATCGCGCTGATCAGCGCCCGCGTCCATTCGCTCATCACGGTCGCGTTGCAGGTACCACCCGATATCCCGATCCTGTAGCCGAGGCGCATTTGGTGTGCGCCGGGCCTGCCTACGGTTCACGCCACTGCTGACCGTCGGTTCGACCGGGGGTCAGCCGCGGTGACGCGACCTCGGTCGCTCCGTCGTCGCCCGGCCGCGGACCCGAGTGGCGAGCAGCGGAAACAGCAATACCGTGGTCGCACCCGCCGCGACCAGAGTGGAAGCCATGGTCGCGGACATCAGTTCGCCGCGCACCGCGACCTGGGTGACCGCGACGATGATCGGCAGACCCGTCGCCGCGTACAACGCCAGCTGGAGCCGTTCGTGCGGGTGTTCGAGATTCGCGCCGTGCGCGACGAATCGTTCGCTCAGCCAGACCGTCGAACCCCGCGCGACCCCGATCGCCACCACGAACAGCACCCACATCAGCGGCTCCGCGGCCACGGCCGCGGGGTCGATACCCATTCCGGAGGCGACGAAGAAGATCGGGATGAGCACCCCGTATCCGATGGTTTCCAGGGATTCCTGGATCTCCGGATGCGTTTCGGCCACGAGCCGGCGCAGGATGAGGCCCGCCGCGAACGCGCCGAGCACCACATCGAGTTCGAACACTTCCGCCACGGTCATGAGGACCAGCAGCAGCAGGAACACCAGGCGTACCGGGAGCTGGGTGGTTCCGGTGGCAAGGGTGGCGATCACCCGTTCGGCGCCGGGATGGCGATCCAGGATGCGCTGGGGCACCCACGCCACCACCGCGGCGGCGGCGCCGAACAGGAGCAGGACCACCACCGAAGCCGGCAGGTTGTTCCCGGTCAGCAGTATCGACATGGCCAGCACCGGCCCCAGTTCGCCCACCGCCCCATGGGCCAGTACGGCGCGGCCCAGCGGCTGATCCAGCACGCCGTCCTGTTTCACGATCGGCAGCAGGGTGCCGAGCGCGGTGGAGCTGAGCGCGATGGCGACGGCGATGAGCGCGGTGAATTCGGCATCGGGCGCGGCCAGCCACACCAACAGCAGGGCCAGCACCAAACCGGCCAGCCAGGTCAGCCAGGCGGTGCGACCGGGTTTACCGCCGAGGAGTTTCGGGTCCAGTTCGTAGCCCGCGAGCAGGAACAACATGCCGAGCCCGAGCTCGCTGAGCAGATCGACCCCGCCCCCGGTACCCGCAAGTGCCAGGACGTTCGGCCCGACAACGACCCCCAGCCCCAGCAGCAGCACCACATCGGGGATCAGGCCGCGCAGCAACCGGGACAGCAGCGGTGCCGCCACCGCGGTGGCCGCGATCCAGAACAGCGATACGATCGCCGACGGTTCCGAACCCACGGACGCCGCCCATATCGTCATTCGATCATGGTCGCATCGGGACGCCCACCCGCCCGGCGCCGACACGGCGAAGCCTTCTCACTGTTCCGTGCCGGTCGCCGGTATTTCAGATGCGCCGGGTGTCCCAGGTGGCGATCGCCCAGATGATGACGATATCCAGGGCGATGATCAGAATCGACCACAGCGGGTAGTAGGGCAGCCACAGGAAGTTCACCACGATCGACAGCGCGGCCAGGCCGATGGCCGTGACCCGCGCCCAGGTGGCGCCGGTCATCAACGCGAGCGCGGTGAGGATCAGCAGGATGCCGAAAACGATATGCACCCAGCCCCAGCTGGAGAGGTCGAGCTCGTAGACATACTGGGGGCCGGAGACGAATACCTCGTCCTCGGCGACCGCGGAGATGCCCTGGAACAGGGTGATGAATCCCGCGGTGAGCAACAGCGCGGCGGCGGCGATGGATGCGCCTCCGGCCACCGCCTGTTTCACCGGCTGTCCTTGGTCGGGCGCCGCATGTGCCCCGGTTCTGGGGGACTGCGCTGCGGGTTGGGTGGTCATAGTGCTCCCTTCGGGATGGGAGGGGCCAACACCGGACCCTGAGAACTGATCGCCGATGACGCCCTCATACGCCACACTTCGATTCCCTTGTTCTGATGGGCGATTATGCCACTGGCCAGGTACTTCGAACAGAACCGAGCGGTTTCGGTGCCGAGTCGCGATACTTCGGAAAAATATTTCCGGCGGGTTGTCGATCCGCCGGCTCCTCGTTCGACCTATGGGTGAAAGGGTTCGAACGCAGCCCTACGACACAAGGGAGACCGACCATGAAGTACATGCTGATCATGCGCGCGACCGACGAGGCCTTCGCGCAGATGGGTGATATCGATTTCGACCAGATGCTGGAAACGGTCGGCCGGTTCAACGACGAGCTGATCCGGGCCGGAGTGCTGCTCGCCGCCGAGGGCCTCGACGATGCCGCCGAGGGGGTGGTCGTCGACTACTCCTCAGCGGATCCGGTGGTCACCGACGGTCCCTACGGCGAGACCAAAGAGCTTTTCGGCGGCTATTACATTCTCAACGTCGCCTCCAAGGAAGAGGCCGTGGAGTGGGCCAAGCGGATGCCGATGGGCGGACCGGGCTTCAAAACCGAGATCCGCCGGGTCAGCACCATCGACGAATTCCCGCAGGACAATATCTGGATCCAGAAGGAGCGCGCCTGGCGCGAAGCCACCGGCCAGCTCTGATCGGTGCGCACGGTGGCCGACCACGAAGGCCGGGAGACGGTTGCGGCGGTCTGGCGGATCGAATCCGCACGGATCGTCGGCGCCCTCGCCCGCTACACCGGTGATTTCCCCCTCGCCGAAGATCTCGCCCAGGAGGCGCTCGCCGAAGCCCTGGTGACCTGGCCGCGAGAAGGCGTGCCACGGAACCCGGCCGGCTGGCTGCTCACCGTCGGTAAACGGCGCGCCATCGACGGTTTCCGGCGGCGCACCGCGCTCGACGACCGCTATGCCGCCCTCGCCCGCGATCTGGGTGAGGGCGGTATAGCCGCGGGCAGCGAGGAGGCGTCGCGGCCGGACGAGGAACTCTGGGATCCGGACCGGATCGACGACGATGTGCTGGCCCTGATGTTCATCTCCTGCCATCCGGTGCTGTCACCGGAGGCGCGAGTGGCATTGACCCTGCGTGTCGTCGGTGGTCTCACCAGCGACGAGATTGCGCGGGCCTTCTTGGTGCCGACGGCCACCGTGCAGGCGCGGATCACCAGGGCGAAGAAAACCCTCGCCGCGGCCCGCGTGCCGTTCGAGGTGCCACCCGCCGCCGAGCGGCCCGCGCGGCTGGTATCGGTGCTGCGGGTGGTGTACGTGATCTTCACCGAGGGCTCGTCGGCGAGTTCGGGTACCGATCTCATCCGGGTCGACCTCGCCGCCGAAGCACAGCGTCTGGCGCGCGTCCTGACCCGGTTGGTCCCGGACGAACCGGAGGCCCAGAGCCTGCTCGCCCTCCTCGAACTCACTGCCGCGCGTTTCCCCGCACGCACCGGTCCCGACGGTGCGCCGGTGCTGCTGGAGCACCAGGATCGGCGCCGCTGGGACCGCAGCGCCATCGGCCGGGGCCGGGCTGCCCTGGCCCGCGCCGAGAAAGCCGGGCGCGGGCTGGGAATCTACGGTTTGCAGGCCGCGATCGCGGAATGCCATGCCGTGGCGGCCTCGGTCGCGGAAACCGATTGGGAGCGGATCGTGCTGCTCTACGAGGCGCTGGGCCGGCTGGCGCCCTCCCCGGTGGTCGAGGTGAACCGGGCAGTCGCGGTCTCGATGGCCCGCGGCCCGGCCGCCGCACTGCGGATCGTCGACGACCTGGTGGCCGAGGACGCGCTGCCGAACTCGCATCTGCTGCCGAGCGTGCGCGGTGAACTGCTCATCCGACTCGGCCGTCCGGCGGAAGCGCGCACGGAGCTGGAACTCGCGGTGACCCGCTGCGGTAATGAACGTGAACGCGCGGTACTCGAGGAAAAAATCCGGCGTCTGGACTGATGGTCCGGTGGTCGGCCGCGGCCACAGAGCTCGATCGGGAGGTGCCACCGACCTCGGCGGCGAAGTCGGCAGGCACTGTCGGCAACCACCGGAGATGCAGACGACACCGGCGTGTACGTTCGGCCGGACCGCTGCGACCCACCGACCTTCGCGGTCAGCCGGACCCCACCGGAGCACCGGCGCGGACCTTGTCCGCCAGTTGCGCGGGTAGGCGATCGTGCCGCAGGTATTCCCGGGTGAAATGCGCGATGCCGTGGGTGAGCGAACGCAGGTCCACCGCGTAGCGGGCGAGCTCGGCCTCCGGTACTTCCGCGCGGATCAGCGTTCGCCCCGCCTCGGCGGGTTCGGTGCCCAGGATGCGGGCGCGGCGTACGGACAGGTCGCTCAGTGCCGCACCGAGATGCTCGTCCGGAACCCGGACGTCCACCTGTGCGATGGGTTCGAGCAGGTCGATCCGGCCCTGAGCGGCCGCGTCGCGCAGGGCCAGCGCCCCGGCGGTCTGGAATGCCGCATCGGAGGAGTCCACCGAATGCGACTTACCGTCGACCAAGGTGACGCGCACATCGACCAGCGGATACTCAGCGGTCACACCCCGCGCTGCCTGGGCCCGCACACCCTTCTCCACCGAGCCGATGAACTGCCGCGGTACGGCGCCGCCGATCACCCTGTCGACGAACTCGATACCCGACCCTTCCGGTGCCGGCTCCACTTCGATATCGCAGACCGCGTATTGCCCGTGCCCGCCGGATTGTTTGACATGGCGCCCGTGTCCGGTGGCCTTACCGGCGAACGTCTCCCGCAGCGCGACTCGGTACTCCTCGATATCCACCGACACCCCGAACCGGCTGCGCAACCGTTCCAGCGCGACATCACGCTGTGCCTCGCCGAGCGACCACAACACCAGCTGGCCGGTGCGTTCGTTGTTCTCCACCCGCAGTGCGGGGTCCTCCGCGACCAGCCGGGCCAGGCTCTGCGAGAGCTTGTCCTCATCGGCTTTGCTGTGCGCGCGGACGGCCGTGGGCAGCAGCGGATCCGGCATCCGCCACGGTTCGATCAGCAGTGGTGAACCGGTGCCCGAGAGCGTATCGCCGGTTTCGGCGTGCCCGAGTTTGGTCACATAGGCGATATCTCCGGCGATCGCCTCGTCGAGTGGGCGCTGTTCCCGCCCGAAGGGCGCGGTCACACCCCCGATGCGTTCCTCGGCGTCGTGGTCGGCGACCGGGCCGTGCCCGCAGATGTGCACGGTGTCGTCGGCGTGCAATGTTCCGGAGAACATCCGGACCAGGGATATCCGGCCGACGTACGGGTCGGAGGAGGTGCGGATGACCTCGGCGGCCAGCTCCGCGGCCGGGTCGCAGCGCAACGCGACCGGTTTCGACCCGTTCGCCAGGTGCACGGCCGATACGGGATGCTCATCCGGGGTGGGAAACCCGGCGGTGACGAGGTCGAGCAGCTCGACGGTGCCCAGACCCTGCCGGCCCTCGCCCACGGCCGGGGCCGCGAACAACACCGGATGGAAACTGCCGCGCGCCACCGCGCGTTCGAGATCGGCGATCAGTGTGCTGAGTTCGACGGCTTCCCCCGCGAGGTAGCGGTCCATGAGGGTTTCGTCCTCGCTTTCGGCGATGATGCCCTCGATGAGCCGCTCCCGGGCATGTTCGACGATCGCCACATCGTCCGGCGAGTCCGGGACCCACCGTCGTTCACCGGTCGAATAGTCGGCCACCCGCTGTTCCAGCAGTTCCACCAGCCCGGTGGCGGGCCGGTGCCCGTCCGCGGCGGCGGGCCCGTACACCGGTAGGTGCAGCGGGAGGACGTTCTCGGCCGAACCTCCACCGAGCAGCGCCTGGCAGGTCCGCGTCATCTCGTCGAAATCGGCGCGCGCCGTATCCAGATGGGTCAGCACGATGGCCCGCGGCATCCCGACGCTCGCGCATTCCTCCCACAGTGCCCGCGAAACCCCACCGACCCCCTCGACTCCGTCGGCCGCCGACACCACGAAAAGGGCGGCGTCGGCCGCCCGGAGACCGGCACGGAGCTCGCCCACGAAATCCGCGTATCCCGGCGTATCGATGAGGTTCACCTTCACCCCGCCCCAGTGCACCGGTACCACCGACAGTTGCACCGACCGGTGCCGGCGCTGCTCGATCTCGTCGTAATCGGACAGGGAGCTGCCCTCTTCGACCCGCCCCACCCGGTTGACCGCCCCGGACGCCAGCGCCAACGCGTCGACCAGGGTTGTCTTTCCGGCTCCGCTACCCCCGACCAGCACCACATTCCGGATATCCACCGGCCGTGGCGCCCCGTTCGCTCTGTCCACCATGACTCACCGTCCTCGGGAATCGGCACGCGGTTGTCTATGAGCTTCCCACCCGGACGCGCGCAGGTCCACGGCCCGGCCGGAACCGATGGGCCGCGACCGATCGGCGGGGCGTCGTGCGGAGCGCGGTTCGCCGGAGTGGCTGTCGGTCCGATCCGCGCAGGGTTATGGCTATGAACTGGATAAATAGCGGTGTAACATCACGGAATGAAAATGTGATCTACCTCCTGATGGCGCAGGGTCGCGCCCCGAGCAGAGGAGGCACATTGTCCTACCCCTCCGGCGATCAGCCGCAGCATTCCGGTGGGCCGCAGGGATATCGGCAGGTGCGGTACTCACCCGCCGAGATGCCTCCGCCGGGAAACCACCCGTCTCGGCAGACAGCGAGATGGCCGTGGATCGCCGGGGGGCTCGTTCTCGTACTGGCCCTCCTGTTCGCCGGCGGGTTCACATTGTTCGGGAACGGTGACGACGAGAACGTTGCCGACGAGATCACCGTGACCTACGAGGTCCTCGGCACCGGTTCCGAGGCCGCGGTCACGTACCTGGACCAGGATCGAGATATGGCGCAGGAAACCGGGGTTTCGCTGCCATGGAGCAAACAGGTGCCCGTCGGCGGCCGGGACCCGATGGTGTCCATGACCGCGGCCAACGGTCCCGACGGCGGCGACATCACCTGCCGCATCCTGGTCGGCGGCCGGGTGATGACCGAACAGACCTCCAGCGGCCCGTACGCCTCGGCGAGTTGTTCGGGGGATGCGGGCGAGCAGTAGTCCGGCCGGCGCGTCCGGATACTCAGGCGAACCGGCGCCGTAATTCGTCCTTCCTGATCTTGCCGGTGGCGTTCCGCGGAATTTCGTCCAGCACCACGAGGGATTTCGGGATCTTGTATCCGGCCAGCCGAGGGGTCAGGAATTCGACCAGCCGATCGAGATCCACTGTGCTGCCGGCTACCGGGACGACCGCCGCGCACCCGACCTCACCCCACTTCTCATCGGGTACGGCGAATACCGCACAGTCGTCGATCTCCGGCATCTCCACGATCGCCGCCTCGACCTCGGCCGGATAGATGTTCTCGCCGCCGGAGATGATCATGTCCTTGAGGCGGTCCACGATCCGGACGAATCCCTCGTCGTCCGCCACCCCGATATCACCGGAGCGGAACCAGCCGTCCGCGGTGAACGCGGCGGCGGTGGCGGCCGGATTGTTCCAGTATTCGCGCATGAGATTCGGGCCGCTGATCTGGATCTCGCCGCGTTCTCCCGTCCGGACCGGCCGATTGTCCGGGTCGACGATGCGGACATCGGTGAAGAAATGCGGAACGCCGGCGGTGCCGAGTTTGCGCTCCGCGTGCTCCGCCGTGAGCACGAGGGTCCCGGGTCCCGCCTCGGTGAGGCCGTAACCCTGGCACATCGTGATACCGCGTTCGGTGTAGACCCGCAGTGTCCCGGGCGGCACCGGCGCCGCCCCGACGAGGATCCGGCGCAGCGCCGACAGATCCGCGTGTGGCCAGCGAGGGTGCGCGCAGATCCGGTCGAGCATCGTCGGGACGGCGAATGCGTAGGTGACCCGTTCCCGTTCCATCCGGTCGAGGACGTGCGCGGCGTCGAAACCGCGTTCGATGATGACCTGTCCGCCGGTGAGCAGGGTCGGTAACGCGATCATGTCCAGCGCGGCGGTATGGAACAGCGGTGCGTAGACCAGCGCGACCTCATCGCTGCGCAGGTCCAGGTCCAGGACGGCGTTGAGGACAGCGAAGACGATATTGCCGTGGGTGAGCACAACACCTTTGGGGCGGCCGGTCGTCCCGGATGTGTACATGATGAAACACGGGTCGTCGTGACCGACCGGTTCGTCGATCCGGTCGGTTCCTGATCTGGCGATCAGGTCCTCGTAACCGACGGCGCCGGCGTCGTTCGTGTCGCCGAGCACCACCCGATGCACGGGCTTCGTCCGGTGGGCTGCCGGAACCGCGATCCCGGCGAGTTCCGCGGAGTGGATCAGCACGCTCGCGCCACAGTCCTGGAGGACGTATTCCACCTCGCCGGCGGTGAGCCTGGCATTGAGCGGGACGAAGGTGGCGCCGAGCAGCCCGCAGGCGAACAGCACCTCGAGGTAGGCCGGATGGTTCGCGCTGAGCAGCGCGACCCGATCACCACGCTGCACGCCCAGCTCGCGCAATCCGTGCGCCAGCGCGGTGACCCGGCCGTCGAGTTCGCGATACGTCGTCGATCCGCCGTCGAAAACGACGGCGGTCTTGTCCGGGGACAGGCGGGCCCGGCGCAAAGGCCAGGAACCGGTGCCGTGGTTGCGCATGGGACTGACTCCTCCGGCTCTATTCGAAGAATCGGTAGACGGCTTCGGCGACCACCGCGGGGCGCTGGGCGCCGTCGAGTTCGATCTCGGCGCCGATCGTCAGCTGCATACCGCCCTTCGGCAGCTCTTCGAGCTTGCGCAGCGTGGCGTTCAACCGCACGCGGCCGCCGGCGGGAACGGGATTGGTGAAACGCACCTTGTTGAGGCCGTAGTTCACCGCCATGGTCACGCTGTCGACCGTCAGGACCTCGTCCCACATCGGGATGATCAGGGAAAGCGTCAGGTAGCCGTGCGCGATCGGGCCGCCGAACGGGCTCTCGGCCTGCGCGCGCTCAGGGTCGGTGTGGATCCACTGGTGGTCGTCGGTGGCCGCGGCGAAGGTGTCGATCCGCTGCTGCGGAATCTCGAACCAGGAGCTCGTCCCGAGGGACTGTCCTTCGAGCGCGGCGAGGTCGGCCAGGGTGGCGACGTGGGTGGTGGTCATGGTGTTCTCCGTGATCTCTGGGGTCAGGGGGTGATGCGGAGGGCGCGCAGCGCGTTCTCCTTGAAGATCAGTGGACGGATCTCCGGTTCGATCTCGAGGTTCGCGAAATCCTTCATCCAGCGGTCCACCTGGATGACCGGGAAGTCGGAGCCGAACAGCACCTTGGAGCGCAACATCGAGTTGGCCGCCCGGATCAGCTGCGGCGGAAAGTACTTCGGAGACCAGCCGGACAGATCGATGTAGACGTTGGCCTTGTGTGTGGCGATGGCGATCTGTGAATCCACCCACGGCACCGAGGGGTGGGCCATGATCAGCGTGAGATCGGGGAAGTCGGCGGCGACATCGTCGAGCAGCATCGGATCGGAGTAGCGGAGTTTGATGCCGTGTCCGCCGGGCAGCCCGGCGCCGATCCCCGTCTGCCCGGTGTGGAACAGCGCGGGTACGCCGGCCTCGGTCAGCGCCTCGTACAGGGGGTAGAAGGCGGGGTCGTTGGGCTCGAACGCCTGCATGCTGGGATGGAATTTGAACCCGCGCACCCCGTACGAGTCGACCAGTCGGTGGATGCGGCGGACTGCGGCTCTGCCCTGCCACGGGTCGACCGAGCCGAACGGGATCAGGACATCGTTGTGTTCGGCGGCCTTCTCGGCGATCTCCTCGACGGAGTTCGGGGCGTGCCCGCTGCCCGAGCTCGCGTCCACGGTGAACACCACGGCGGCCATATTCCGTTCGCGGTAGTGTCCGGCGATGGTGTCGATGTCCGGTGTCCGTTCTTCTCCGGACTTGAAGTATTTCTCCGAGGCCGCCATCAGATCGTCATCGAGGGAGCGGTGTCCGCAGCCGTCGATTTCGACGTGGGTATGGATATCCAGGGCCGCGATCCCGGCGAAGTCGATGGCGTATTCGTAGCGGGTGGTCATCGCCGGCTCACTTCCCGGCCGTCAGTTCGGCGGGGAATTCCTCGCCGACCGATTGGCGATGCCCGGACAGGGCCGGCCAGGCCGCGCCCAGATCCTCGGCGGTCCAGCCGCCGTCGCGGTAGGCGATGCCGGCCGGCGTGGGGTGGGTCCACAGGGCGACCCGGTCGCCGCCGATCGCGAAGGCCTGGCCGGTGATATCGGCGGCCTCGTCACTCGCCAGGAACGTGACGATTCCCGCGGCATCCTCGACGGTGCCCATTCCGACATCGCGGCGGATGAGATCCGGCAGGCTGCCGGTCTGTTCCATCCTCTCGATATAGGGCCGGAACAGGGGGATGGTCTCCGTCATCGCGGTGACCGCGACCGGGCAGACCGCGTTGGCGGTGATCCCCGCGCGCTGTAGTTCCATGGCCCAGGTGCGGACCATACCGACGATGCCGGATTTCGCGCCGGAATAGTTGGTCTGCCCGAAATTGCCGCGCTGGCCGGCCGGTGACCCGACGCAGATGAGACGACCGCCTTCTCCTTGTTCCCGGAACCGCAGGACGGCTTCCCGGGCGCAGGTGAAGGTGCCCCGGAGGTGGACGGAGACGACGTCGTCGAACGCCTCGTCGCTCATCTTCCAGAGCACCGAATCGCGCAGGATACCGGCGTTGGTGACCATGATGTCGAGCCGGCCGAACTCCTCGACCGCGGTCGCGACCAGTTGCCGCGCGGTCTCGGTGGGACCGACGGGTGCGATGACGGCGGCTGCGCGCCCGCCCGCCGCGTGGATCTCGGCGACGGCTTTGTCCGCCGTTTCGGCGTTCACGTCGTTGACGACCACGGCCACACCGTGCCGGGCGAGGTCCTTCGCGTAGGCCAGGCCGAGACCCTGCCCGCTGCCGGTGACGACGGCGACCTTGTTGCTCATATCCACTTCGCGCTCCTTCGGGACGGTGATGCCGATAACAAGGAAACATCTATTATTGATAAAGTCAATCGTTGAATCCTGCTAGCCTTAGCGCGCTGTACTCGAGCGCCGCGACAAGGAGGCACGATGGCTCACTCCCCGGAGGTCCGGCTACTGGACGACCTCGGGTTTCTTCTCACCCGGGCCGGTGGTCTGGTGGTGGGGTCGGTGAACAAGGCGCTGGCACCTCTCGGACTGAAGGTGCGGCCCTATTCGGTGCTCGTGCTCGCCTGCGAGAACGCCGCGGGGGTGAATCAGCGGGCGGTGGCCGCCACTCTCGGGCTCGACCCCAGTCAGGTGGTCGCGCTGGTCGACGATCTGGAGCGGCGAGGGCTGGTCGAACGGATCGCCGATCACGCCGACCGGCGCAACAAGCTGATCGTCGCCACCGCGGCCGGGCGTGCGGTGCTCGGCGAGGCGCGAGGGTTGGTGGACGAGGTCCACAGTCGCTGCTTCGGCCAGTTGCCCGAACAGGTCCTGGACGATATGCGCGAGGCGCTGCGCGGGCTGGTCGCCGAGCGTTAGAGTCCGCACCGGTACCCGGCGGTGGAACGGTTTCGCTACCGCGGCGGTCCCGCTGTGTATATCGTCATATTCATGACGCATGCAGAAATTCTGACTAATGACATCGCCTCTGCGGTGAAACCGCAGAGCGTTCTGCTCACCGTTCTGGGCCGCTATGTCCTCGATCGCGAGATGGTGGTGAGTACGACCAGTCTCATCGACGTGCTCGCGGCGATCGGAATCGGCGCGCACGCCACCCGGTCGACGCTGAACCGCATGGCCAAACGGGGTCTGCTCGCCCGGCACCGGGCCGGTCGTAATGCCTACGTCGCGTTGACGCCGCGGCTTACCGAGATCCTTCGGGACGGCCATGTGCGGATCTGGCGCACCGGTGCGGTGGAGGCGAACTGGGACGGCTCCTGGACGATGCTGACCTTCAGTTTTCCGGAATCCTGGCAGCGGCAGCGGCACGATCTCCGGGCCCGGCTGCAGTGGGCGGGTTTCGGATCGCTGCAGGGCGGTTTGTGGATTGCGCCGTCTACCGGTGACGTTCGCGAAATCCTGGACGGAGTCGAGGGCGCCGAGCGAGTGCGAGTCTTCCGCTGCCGGGCCGATGCCTGTACCGATATCCCGGCGATGCTGCGCGATGCCTGGGACGTCGCGGGTATCTCCGGGCTGTACCGCGATTTCATCCAACGGTGGAGCGATCCCGGCCGAATCGGGTCGCACAGCGCGCTGGTGACCCAGTTGCTGCTGGTGACGGAATGGTTGCAGGTGATCCGGCAGGACCCCCGTCTACCACTGGAGCACCTCCCTGGGGACTGGCCCGCCGCGCCGGCGCAGCGGCTGTTCCACGAGCTGCACGACCGGCTGGACGCCGTGGCCCGGGCCGAGGCCGTGGAGCGTCTCGACCTCCGTTCGCCGGAATCCCTGTCGGTGCGTTGATATTCGTCATTTTGTAGACGGTTGAAAGAATTTGAGCTAATGTCGGTCAGGTCACATCGGATGCTCGGCGGCTCTCGTCCACTGGCCCGAATCGTGCACATTCCACTCGACACCCACCAGGTGAGGGATTCGATGAGACTCACTCGTACCAAGGCGATCGCTGCCGCCATCGCGTTATCCGTTCTGGCACTCGCAGGCTGTACATCGATCGACGAGAAAACCGCGCATACCGAACAACTCTCGGGTCCGGGCGAGAACGCCGGCGTGCTGTACGACCAGCTGCCGCAGGCGATCAAGGACAAGGGCGAGATCGTCTTCGTCGGTGATTCGCATCCGCCGTACCGCACCGTCGGCGCCGACGGGCAGACGGTCACCGGTATGGATCCGGATCTCCAGCAGGCACTGTCCGGAGTGCTCGGTGTCCCGATCCGTATGGAGGTCTCCAGTGGGCTTCCGGCAATGCTGTCCGGGATGCTGTCCGGTCGCTACGACGCGTTCAACGGACCGGTCAAGGCCACCCCGCAACGCCTGGCCGAATTCGACGGGGTGCAGTGGCTGACCAGTCGCACCTCTTACCTGCTGCCGATCAACGGAGGTATCGGAGCGCAGAGCACAGCCGAGTTGTGCGGATCCCGCACCGCGGGTGTGATCGGGTCGATCACCGAGGAGCAGGCCGCCAAACTGTCGGACTGGTGCGTGCGCAGCGGTAAGCAGCCCGTCGAGTTCGTCGGACTGGCCGATACCAATGCCACTCTGCTGGCCGTGCAATCCGGCCGCGCCGACTCCGCCGCGCTGACCCAGAGCGGTGCCATCGATACCGCGGCCGCGCAACCCGGCACCTGGCGCGCCGTCGCGCAGACCGAGGAGCAAGGGGCCCTCGCGGACCAGCTGGTACTGCTCTCACCCAAGACCAACGGTCTCGGACCCGTGTTCTACGAGGCATTCCGGCTGCTGTTCGCCGGCGGGCAGTACGACGAGCTGGTCGCGAAATGGAAGCTCGAGGATATCGCCGTCCCCGAGCCGGTGCTGAACCCCACCGCGACCGCATGAGCCGGGAACCTCGAGCCCTCCCATGTCCGACGAACAAGGAAACCCCATGACCGCATCCCTGACCGAGCGGCCCGCGGCGACCGTATCCGGCCCCGACGATGTCTCCGCGGCCCGGCCGCGCCTGCGCCCGCTGCGGTGGATCGTCTCTGTGGTCCTGCTGGTGCTGGCCGCGCAGCTGGCCAATTTCATCGTGACGAACGAGCGGTTCGGCTGGGATATCGTCTGGGGCTACCTGTTCTACCCGACGGTCCTGAAGGGCCTGGCCATGTCGGTGTTCATCACCGTGGTCGGCATGGTGGCCGGTTCGCTGCTGGGCGTGGCACTGGCCGCGGGCCAGAACAGCGACTTCTGGCCGGTGCGCCTGGTATGCCAGGGGTATGTGGCGATCTTCCGGGGTATCCCGCCGCTGGTTCAGCTGATCTTCTGGTTCAACCTGGCCTACCTGCTGCCGCAGCTGTCGATCGGCATCCCGTTCGGTCCCACCTTCGCCTCGTGGTCGTCGACCGAACTGATCAGCCCGCTCACCGCCGCGCTGATCGGGCTCAGCCTGCACGAAGCCGCCTATATGTCGGAGATCATCCGCTCCGGTCTCGGGGCGGTCGACGCCGGCCAGCGGGACGCCGCGATGGCCATGGGTTTCAGCCGCTGGCGGACGTTCTCGCGGATCATCCTGCCGCAGGCGATGCGGGTGATCGTGCCGCCCACCGGCAACCAGTTCATCTCGCTGCTCAAGGGCACCTCGCTGGTCTCGGTGATCGCCATGACCGATCTGCTGTTCTCCGTGCAGCTCATCTACAACCGGACCTACCAGGTGGTGCCGCTGCTGATAGTCGCCTGCATCTGGTACCTGGCCGTGGTTTCGCTGCTCACTGTGTTCCAGCGCCGGCTCGAACGCCGCTACGGCCGCGGCGAACGGCGCGACGAGATCCGGCCGAGTCTGTGGCGCAGCGCGCTGAATCGTGGAAGGAACGTCCGATGAGCGATCAGGCCGCCACGCCTGTGGTGCAGGTGTCGAATCTGCGCAAGGCCTATCACGGCCGCCCGGCGCTCGACGGTGTGGATCTCATCGTCGCCGAAGGGGAGGTGGTCGTTGTTCTCGGCCCCTCCGGATCGGGCAAGTCCACGCTGGTGCGCTGTATCGATCAGCTGGAGAAGATCGACGGCGGGGCGATCTATCTCGACGGCGAACTCCTTGGTTTCGCGCATAAACACGGTGCTTTGCGGCCGCTGTCCGAAGACGATATTGCCGCGCAGCGGCGCCGGATGGGCATGGTTTTCCAGCAGTTCAACCTGTTCCCGCACTGGACCGTGCTGCGCAACATCACCGAGGCCGCGGTAGCGGTGCACGGGATGTCGAAGGCCGCGGCCCGCGAGCGAGCCGAAACCCTGCTGCAGAAGGTGGGTCTGCCGGACAAGGCGGACGCCTATCCGCGGCAACTGTCCGGTGGTCAGCAGCAGCGGGTCGCGATCGCCCGGTCGGTGGCGACCCGGCCGCGGGTGCTGCTGTTCGACGAACCGACCAGCGCCCTGGACCCCGAACTGGTCGAGGAGGTGCTGACCGTGATCAAGGATCTCGCCCGTTCGGGTTTGACCATGGTCGTGGTCACCCACGAAATGGAATTCGCCCGCCAGGTTGCCGACCGGTGCGTGTTCATGGTCGACGGCAAGGTCGTCGAACAGAACGTCACCGCGGAATTCTTCGAACGCCCGCGTACCGAGCGGCTGCAACGATTCCTCAGCCGCTTCAACGAATCCCGTGGGGCCGGACAGGTGACCGAACTCGCCGAGGAGGCCCGATGAGCGGCACCTGCACGATCCTGGCGGTGGGCGACCTCGTTCTGGACGAACCCGATCCCGCTTCCTATTTCGCGCCGAGCGCAGGGGTGCTGCGGGCCGCCGATCTCGCGATCGGTCATATCGAGGTCCCGCATTCGACGAGCACCGTCCAGGCCAGCACCGACGTGCCGGCGCCCCCGGCCGATCCGAAAGCGCTCGGCGCCGTCGCCGCCGCCGGGTTCGCTGTTGTCACCCTCGCCGGGAACCATCTCTACGACGTGGGCACCGACGGCGTCCTCGACACGATCCGGTATTCGCGGGCGGCCGGGTTGAAAACCGCGGGCGGGGGAGCGAACCTCGCCGCCGCCCGCGAACCCGCCGTCCACGAGGCGGGCGGTTTGCGGATCGGTGTGCTCAGCTTCAACTGTGTGGGCCCCCGGGATTCGTGGGCGGCCTCGCAGAAGGCGGGCGCTGCCTATGTCAAAGTTCTCACCCACTACGAACTCGAATCGGCCACTCCCGGTGGGCCGCCCACGGTCTACACCTTCGTGGCCCCGGACAGTCTCGCGCAGATGAAGTCCGATATCCGGGCCTTACGGGCGGAAGTGGATGTCGTGGTCGTCGCTCTGCACAAAGGGATCGGTCATACCCCCGCGGTGCTGGCCGATTACGAATCACCGCTCGCGCAGGCCGCGGTCGACGCCGGCGCCGATATGGTGATCGGGCATCACGCACACATCATGCGTGGGATCGAAATGTACCGCGGTAAACCGATCTTCCACGGTCTCGGCAACTTCGTCACCGTGACCCACGCCCTGACTCCCGCCGGCGGTGACTCTGCGGAGCGCCGCGCGTGGGCGGCGCGCCGGCAGCAGATGTTCGGATTCGTCCCGGACCCGGATATGCCGTCCTATCCCTTCCACCCGGAGAGCCGCAACACCGCCATCGCCTCGTGCACCTTCGGCCCGGACGGAATGATCCGCGCGGGTTTCGTGCCGTGCTGGATCGACGACGACGCGCGCCCGGTGCCCGTGACGCCTGTCGGCGAGCGGGGCGCCGAAGTCGCCGACTATGTCGAAAAAATCACCCGGGCAGCCGGTTTCACCACCGAGTTCCAGCGGAACGCGGATGTTGTCACCGTGGCCGAGCCCGAGCTACCGCAAAGGACACCCTGATGGATCGACGGCCGCTGGAAGGCACAATCGTTCTCGATCTGACGACGGCGCTCGCCGGTCCGTACGCCACCTTGCTGCTCGCCGGGCTCGGCGCCCGGGTGATCAAGATCGAGAATCCGGAGCGCGGCGGCGACGCCTCCCGGAACAACTCCCCCTACGTCACCCGCGACGGGCTCTCGGTACGGCGCACCGCAGAAGAAGATATGTCGGTATCGATGCTCGCGCGTGGCCGGAACAAGGAATCGATCACCCTCGACCTGAAGCGGCCCGAGGGCCGGGAAGTATTCTTCGACCTGGTCGCGCACGCCGATATCGTGGTCGAGAACTACAGCGCCGGAGTCACCGCACGGCTCGGGATCGATCACGCCGCTGTCGCCGCCGTGAACCCGGCGATCGTCTACACCTCGATCAGCGGTTTCGGCAGTCAAGGTGGTCCGGGCACCGGTAAGGCGATGGACACCATCATCCAGGCACTCAGCGGTGTCATGATGACCGCCGGTAACCCCGGTGACGCACCCATCCGGTTCGGCTTGCCGATCGGTGACCTGCTCGCTCCGCTGTTCGCGGTGATCGGCACACTGTCGGCCGTGATCCAGGCCGGGCAGACCGGCCGCGGCCAGCATGTCGATGTCTCCATGCTGGGCGCACTCACCTCCCTCGTCGCCGCCGAACCGTTCGACGCCTTCGAAATGATCGGATTACCCACTCGTACCGGTGATATGGTGCCGCGACTGGCCCCGTTCGGGGTCTTCCCCGCCGCGGACGGCCACTTCGCGATCTGCGGTCCCACCGATGCGTTCGCGCACGGGGTGCTGAAGGCGATCGGTCGTGCCGATCTGATCAGCGACCCGCGCTTCGCGAAACGGGACGGCCGGGTCCACCACGCCGACGAGTTGCACGCCATGATCGCGCACTGGGCGGCGGACAAACCGGTCGCCGAGGTGGTCGCGGAATTGGAGAGCCAGGGCGCGCCCTGCGCGGAGGTCCGGTCACCGCGGGACGCGGTCCGCGATCCGATCGTGCGGCAGCGTGGCGAAGTCGTTCCGCTCACCCACCCCGGCTACGGCGACGTCGTCGAACTGTTCGGCAGCGGTCTGCCGATCACGATGTCCGACAGTGATACCAGCCTCGACCGGCCCGCGCCGGCGCTGGGCGAACACAACCACGACGTGCTCGGTGAACTGCTCGGATACGACGCGGCGCGGATCGCCGCGCTGGCCGAAGGCAAGGTGCTGTGAGCGGGATCGGAGATCGGATCCGGGAACTGCACGACTCCAGCGTGCTCCGGGCCGCAACAGGTCTCGGAGGCGCCGAGGTACCCGGATCTGTGCCCGGTGGCGCGGTGGAAAAATCCGCACCGGCCGGTGCCCGCCGCCCGGTGATCGGTGTAATCGGTGGCGATGTGCCGATCGAGATCATCGAGGCCTGCGGTGCGCACGCGTTCCGGGTGTCCGCCGCGGACCGCGAAATCGGCCGGGAAGCCGTCGAATTGCTTGGCACCACAGTGGATTCCACATTCCATTCGATTCTCGATCGAATCCTCGCCGGCGAATTCGGTTTTCTGCGCGGATTGATCGTCTCCCGGGATTGCCAGGCTTCGCTACGCCTGTTCTATGTCCTGCGGATGCTGGCGAAACAGGGACGCGCGGTACCGGACGTGCACTTGGTAGACCTGCTGCATCTGCCGCGCGAATCGACGCGTGATTACAACGCCGGTCAGCTCGCGCAGCTTGCCGACACGGTGGCAGCGTGGACCGGAACCGAGATCACCGCCACTGCCCTGCACGAGGCCCGGGAAGTCCGTGGGCGGCTCGGTTCGGCCCTGCGTGCCCTGCGTGCCTCGAGAGCGGAGGGCGCCGTCCCCGGCGCGACCGCGCTACGCCTGTATGCCCTCGCGCAGACGGACGCACCGGCCGACTGCCTGACGTGGGTCACTGCATTGCTCGACGAGCACGGGTCCTCGGGCCCAGGCCTCGATACCCGGACCGCGACTACGGTCACCGGTGGAACTCCCGGGCGCCCGGCCGGTAGCAGACTCCGTGTCTTTCTCACGGGCAGTACCGTCGACCGGGTTCCGGTGTACGACGGTCTCGAATCCGCCGGTGTGCTGATCGCCGGGGAGGATCACAACTGGGGTGATCCGGTGGCGGATCTTTGGGATATCCCCACCGCGGCGACCGACCTGCCGACCGCGTACACCGCCCTCGCCGAGCACCGGCTGCGGCTCGGTCCGATGGCGCAGGCGTCCGGATTGTCCGACCGCGCCCGCTTCAGCGCGGCCTGCGCCCGCCGCTGCGGCGCACAGGTGGTGCTTTCGGTCGGGCGGCGCAACGACCCCGCGCCCGGCTGGGATCGGCCGGGGCTGATCCGGGAGCTGGGGCCGGATATGCGGGTTGTGGCACTGCCCATCGCCGCACATATCTGGTCGGCGGACGAACTCGGAACCGCCGTCGAGTTGCTCATCCGGGAAGATTACGAGGTCACGGCACGATGAACGCACCCCACACCGCCCCGGCCCGGCTCGCCGCGGCGACGGCCGCGACCGCACATCAGAAGCAGTGGTTCGCCCGCATGCGTGCGGAGGTCGCCGCCGGTGCGCCACTGGCCCTCGTGAATGCCGACGCGCCGCAGGAGATTCTGCGGGCCATGGGGATCCCGTATGTGGTGAACCAGTGGTGGGCGTCGGTGTTATCGGCCAAGCGGCTGGGCCCGGCGGCATTGAACAGTATTGCCGCGCAAGGCTATCCGGACGATTCGCTGCAGTACGACGCGATCGGTCTCGGTGCCATGGAACTGCCGGCCGGACAGGCGCCGTGGGGTGGGCTGCCCCGGCCCGATTTCGTGATCGCCGAATGCAGCGGTGATGCCACCCGCAAGGTTTTCGATCTGTGGGCCGAGCACCCGGATACCGAATTCTTCCCCTTCGAGCGGTCCTCCGCCACCACGACCCCCGACAACTGGTGGGAAATCGTCCCGCACGAATGGGAGCGGGCCTATGCGAAGGACCGGCTCGACCTGATGACCAGCGAGAACTGGCAACTCGTCGACTTTCTCACCGAACGCACCGGGCGCCGCTTCGATATCGGCCGCCTCGCCGAGGTGATGAACCTGGTCAACGAGCAGGTCGAATGGAACAAACGGACGCGGGACCTCATCGCCGCCACCCGGCCGGCCCCGGTATCGATCAACGACAGCATTCCCGCGGTGATGATCCCCCAGTGGCACCGCGGCAGCGAATGGGCGCGGGACGCGGCGCGTGCACTGTTCCACGAGGTGGAGGCGGCGGTACGCGACGGGCGGGCGGTCTGCCCCGGAGAACAGGTGCGGTTGATGTGGATCGGGCGTGGACTCTGGTTCGATCTCGGCCTGTACCAGCGCTTCCAGGAGAAGTACGGCGCGGTGTTCGTCTGGTCGATGTACCTGGCGATCGCCGCCGACGGCTACGCCCGCTACGGTGACGACCCGATGCGCGCGCTGGCGGCCCGCTTCACCGGATTCACCGATCAGCTGTACACCCCGCCGTGGTCGTCGCAGTGGTATGTCAAGGAGGCCCGGAATCACGGTGTCGACGCCGTCGTCCATCTCGTGGCCGACGACGTTCCCGGTTCGGCCTTCACCACCGAGGCACTGGAACAGGCCGGTATCCCGGTGCTCGAGATCAACGCCGACAACGCCGATTCCCGGGGCGGCGCCGCGGCCGCGCTGGAAACCGCCATCGGCGATTTCCTGGAGCGGCGAGTGCTCGGCTGATCACCGTGCCGACGCTGCTCCCGCCGCCGCTGCGCCGGCGGAATTTCCTGCTGTACTTCGGCGGGCAGGTCTTCGCCAACACCGGAGTCTGGTTCCAGAATCTGGCGTTGAGCCTGTGGATCGTCGAGACGACCGAGAGTGCGCTGGCGCTGGCGCTGGTCGCGGTCTGCCAGTTCACCCCGATGCTGCTGCTCTCCGCGCCGGCCGGTGCGGTCGCCGACAGGTTCCGTCCGCGCGGCATTCTGTTCGTCACCGCACCGCTGATGATGTTGTGTGCCGCAGGTCTGGCCGTCGCCGCGGCAACGGGCCACAGCGGACTTGCCACGCTGCTGGGCATCATCGCACTCAGCGGGACGGTGCAGGCCTTCGATCGCACAGCCGGGCAGGCGTTCCTGTACGAGCTCGTCGGTCCCCGCGAGCTCGGTTCGGCGGTTTCGCTGAATACCGTCGCATTGTCCGCGGCCAGGTCGCTGGGTCCCGGGCTGGCCGGCCTGACCTACGCCGCCGCGGGCGCGGCCACCTGCTTCACGGTGAACGCGATCACCTACTCGAGCGTCCTGCTGGCACTGTGCCTGATGAATCCGAAAACTTTCGCGGAGAAGCAGGTTCGGGCCGCCGACTCCGGCACCGGTGCGGTACGCACACTACTCGGCGACCCGACCTTGCGGCGGCTGTTCGGCACCAATATCGCCGTCACCGTTCTCGCCATGAACTTCATGGTGGTGGTCACCGCCATGGTGACGATCACCCTCGACGGCGATCCGGCGCAGCTGGGGGCCGCGCATGCGCTGAACGCGGTCGGCGCGGTGATCGGCGGACTGATCGTATCGGCGATCGCACAGCGGGGCACCCGGGTCGTGGCTTCGGCCACGGCAACGCTCGGTCTCGCGCTGGGGTCGGCGGCACTGGCCCCGAATCCACTGATATTCCTGCTCATTTCCCCGCTGATCGGCCTGGGCCTGGGCGCGTTCCAGAGCTCGCTGAACAGCACGGTCCAGCTGCTGAGCCCGCCGGGTCTGCTCGGGCGGGCCGCCGGGCTGCTCACCATGAGCAGTGTCGGCGTCGCCCCCGTGGGGGCCGTGATCGCCGGGTCGATCATCGACGGTTCCTCGGCTCGGGTGGCTCTGCTCGCCGGGACGGTCACCTGCCTGGTGTGCGGTGCCGTCCTGGCGCGCGGAGATGACCGGAAACCACATTCGGCGCCCGAGCACACACCGCTGCGGCGCTGACCGCAGCGATCAGGCGGGACCCGTTCTCGCCGTGACAATGTCAAGGAGATACCCATGTCCAGATATCGCCTGCCGATCGCCGGTCTCGTCGGCCTGCTGGTCATTGCGGCCGCAATGCTCGGCGTAGTCGCCCGTACGAGTGGTACGGAGTCCGCGTCGGCCGGTTTCGCGGACTACACCCCGGACAAGCAGTACACCGAGGCGACCACCGAGACCTTCTATCTGCCGATGACCGATGGTACCCGGCTGGCGGTCCTGCTGCGCCGCCCGGCCGTCGGCGGCCGCCCGGCCGAGGGACGATTCCCGGTGGTCTGGCATCACAAATTGGATATCTACCCCAGTCCCAAAGACGGCGTGGGCCCGCGGGAGGCCGGATACTCCAACCTCACCGCGCTGACCGACCACGGCTATGTCATCGCGCAGGTCGCCCGGCGCGGTAACGGGCAATCGTTCGGAGTCCGGCGCGGCTACCACGACCGGGTCGAGGCCCAGGACGCCTACGACATCACCGAATGGCTGGCCGCCCAGCCGTGGTCCGACGGGCAGGTCGGAATCTACGGTTGCTCCAACACCGGTGACGCGGCGATGCACGCGGTATCCATGCGGCCCCCGCATCTGCAGGCGGCGTTCGCGGGCTGCTTCTCGTGGAACAAATTCGACGCCATGCGACGGGGCGGTATCGCCGCGCAGTGGGGTTATGGGCCTACTCGCACCGTCGCCGACGATATGCAGGTCACGCCCGTAGGCGGCGACGAGGACAAGGTGCTGCTGCGGCAGGCCGCCGAAGAACACCAGAAATCGACACCGCTGGCGCAGATGTGGGCCGGTATGCCCTATCGCGACGATTTCTCCCCGCTGGTCGCCTCCCGGTTCTGGGCCGAAGGCAGCCTCAGCACCTACGCGGCGCAGATCCGCGAATCCCGGGTGCCGCTGTACATCGTCGGCGGCTGGCGCGACGAATTCCGGGACCAGGGCATTGTCACCGCGCTCAACACCTCCGGGTCGAAACTGCTGATCGGACCGTGGCTGCACTGCGAGAACCCCGGGCTCGCGCTGGTCCAGGAGGCACACCGCTTCTTCGACGAGCACCTCAAAGGAATCGACACCGGTCTCGCCCAAGCACCGCCGATCCGCTACGCCACCGTCTCCGATATCGATGACCCCGCCGGCCCGATCATTTGGCGCGAGGCACAGTCCTGGCCGCCCACCGATTCCGGTCTGACCGATTTCCCGCTCGGCGGCGACCGGGGCCTCGGCTCGCGGGCTCCCGGTACGCGTGAGTTCACGGTGAACACCGCGGTCGAATGCCCGGAGGCGGGTTCGGGAGCGACCGTCCAGCCCTGCCATACCGCCGGTGAGGGGATCTCGTACACAACCGACCCGCTCACCCACGACACCGAGGTGACCGGTACACCCGTGGCCGATCTGACCATCCGCGTCGACCGCCCCGACGCCCACATATTCGCGTATGTCGAGGACGTGGCGCCGGACGGGACGGTTTCGGTGGTCACCGAGGGCCGGTCGGCTGCTTCATTGCGCGCGGAAAGCCCAGCGCCCTATAAACTTCCGGACGCCGTGCCGTACCACCGTTCCTTCCGCGAAGACGCACAGCCGCTGATTCCCGGGCAGGCCGTGCGAATGCGATTCGACATCCTGCCCCTGTCCTACGTGTTCCGGGCAGGACATCGGATGCAGATAACGGTGACCGGTTACGACCACCGGGAAAGCATCCCGCTACCCGACGCGCACGGTTCGACAGTCGAAGTCGTGAGCGATCCGGCCCAGCCCTCGCTGATCCGATTGCCCGTTGTGACGTCCTGACCGGGTCCACCGACTCACCGAGCCCGGCGGACCCGCATCCGCCGGCACTTCCGGGCCAACCCATCGCCCGAGGTGAGTGGCAGGACCACACCTCGGCATGCGCCGGCCCGAGGGTGCCCGCCGTCGTCGTACGCTGAGTCGCAGACGGGTAGGAAGGAGATCGGGATGGCCCAGGTGACGAAGAACTCGGCCACCGCGGCCGCGGTGCTGGCCGAATTGGCCGCGCTCGAGGATCCGAAGATCCGCGCGGTCAACGAGAAGCACGGCGACGATCACGGGGTCAACCTCACCGAACTGCGCGCACTCGCGAAGCAGCTGAAAACCCAGCACGACCTCGCGCGGGAACTCTGGAACACCGGCGACGGCGCGGCGCGACTGCTGGCACTGCTGGTCTGCCGCCCGAAGGCGTTCGACCGTGCCGAGCTGGACACCATGCTGCGCCAGGCCCGGACCCCCAAGGTTCAGGACTGGCTGGTCAACTATGTGGTGAAGAAGAACCCGTACGCCGAGGAACTGCGGGTGAGCTGGTTCACCGACCCGGACCCGGTGGTGGCGAGCGCCGGCTGGGCACTGACCACCGACCGGGTGGCGAAAAAGCCCGAGGGCCTCGACCTGGCCGGCCTGCTGGACATCATCGAGGCGGAGATGAAAACAGCGCCGGACCGTCTGCAGTGGGCGATGAACCACTGCCTCGCCCAGATCGGGATCGACCATGCCGAGTACCGCGCCCGTGCTGTCGAGATCGGCGAGCGCCTGGAGGTGCTGAAGGACTACCCGACGCCCCCGAATTGCACCTCGCCGTTCGCGCCGATCTGGATTGCCGAAATCGTGCGCCGGCAGGAAGGCAAGTGATCATGGTCGGCGGTGGAGTTCAGCAGTTCGGCTGGAACGGGAAACAGGCGGTCCGAGATGCGGGCGGGTTCGTCTCCGGTGCGGGTGGCGGCGGCACGCTCGTCTGTTCGGTGACCACGCTGTTCTGCTGCTGACCAGTGGTTTCCCGTGGTTCGGTGCGGCCGTGGCCGAGCTGAGCCACCAGCCAGATCCCGGCCGCCAGGACGCCGATCGCCGCGAATCCGGTCGCGGTCTGGGCGCGTCGGCGACGCCGGTCGTCGAAGGCCGCGGGGCCCTGGGGCAGTAGTGGTGGCGGTGGTTCCGGCGTGGGTTCGGCGGGTGCCGGAACCAGGTTCTCGCGTCCAGGTGGTGGAGTGGGTTCCGCGGGGGCAGGATCCGGATCCTCCGACCGGGGCGACGGGGGCGGGGACGGGGGCCGGTAGGTCGTCGGCCGAGCGGGAGTCACGGATTCGGGTGGCTCCTCGCGCGGGGGTACGGTGACCGGCGCCGCCGGTTCCGAGCGAGCCGGATCGAGCGGTGCGACCGGTTGCGGTGGCGCCTCGAGGGGGAATCCTTCGGCGGCCAGACCGTCGACGGTGGTGCTGTCACCGTGTTCGAGGGCCTCGATCAAGGCGTATGCCTGTTCCGCGGTCCACACCACAGCGCTGCGGTGATGGGCGCGATGGAACCAGGCCCGCAGCGGATTCTGGGTGTTGCACAGCAGCACGTCACAACCCTGCGGTGCCGATTTCTTGTCGAGTCGCAGATTCGATCCGCGCGGCGGGACCACGACCACCAGACCGGTGACGAACGCGGGCCCACCGGCCCGCGCCGCCGCGTTCTTCACCTTGAAGGCACCGTCCCTGACCTGGTCGTAGGGCGTGGTGTCGTTCTGACGCACGCCGACCGGGTCGCCGTCGAACCCCGGCACCTTCCACCGGCTGTTGGTGGTGCAGTGCAGGACACCGGTCGTGACTCCAGGGTTCAACCCTTTGATCTCGCATACGACGGTCGTGTGCGGGGTGATGATCACCAGATCGACTTCCTGCCCGGAAACGAAACAGTTCGCGATCGCCACCCCGGGAACCCGATAATCGTCCTGCCATTTCCGCAGCCAGGACACGACGCGCTTCTCCGCCCCGGATCTGAGCTTGTCGGCGATGACGAGCATCGAACCCACCCCTCCCTTCGCTGGTGATGTCGCCACCATAGCCGCCGCGGACTCACCGCTTCGAGAACGATTGCGGGAGAAGATATTCCTGGACAACCCAGTGGCGTGTTTGAGCCAGTGTCCAGGAACGCCGTCGGGGCAGGTGGCCGAGCCCGCGGAGGCCGGTCGGAATCAGCCCGTCTCTCGTCCGGCCGACGTGATCAGGCGTTCGATCGTATGGGTCACCTCGGTGACCATATGCTCGAAGAGGCTGTCGGCGTCGAATCCGGCATCCGCCGCCGCGCGACGCAGCAGGGGAAGTTCGAGGTCGCGGTGGTGGTCGAACCAGGCCGGTGGGGCCGGATACTGCTTGTCCACCGGGGCGCCGGCGTCCGCCCGGTGGTCGACCAGCAATACGAAACCGTAGATCCGGATCATCACATCCGCGTGTACGAGCAGGGCATCGTCGAGTCCGACCCCGACATCGGTCAGGAACCGCAGGAACGCCTCCGGGGCGGTGAGCCGCCGGGCGGGTACCCGCGAATCTCCGACCTGCTCGTCCAGCGAAACCAGCAGCGCGCGGGGATGGCGGCGCGCGATGCTGCGATGCAGCCGGCAGAACTCCCGCAGGCTCGTCCGCCAGTTTGCGGGGTCGAGCTCGGGGTCGGGCCATTGCGACAGCCACAGCTGGACGGCCCGGTCGACCACCTCTGCCCGGTCCTGGACGTGCCGATACAGCGCCCGCACGGTGACCCCGAGATCGGCGGCGAGATCCTGCATCGTCACCGCCTGGAATCCGCGCCGGCCCGCCAGCTCGAGCATGGCGGCGGCGATGGAATCGGCGGTGAGAGTGGGGCGTCCGGCGCGGGTGCGCGGACTGCGGCGCCGCCGGCCCGGCGGAAGCGGTTCGGACATCGGCAGAACACTACCCACACCAATTGACGTTCACAACCCATTGACATCAAGGGCTGCCGCTCCGACACTGAGATGCCGCCGCCCGTGGTGGTGCCGAACCGCGCGACCGAAAGGCCCACGATGACCCCCAGCCCGCTGCAGAACCCTGATCTCGACCGGCTCGTCGCCGAGTTGCACCGACGAAGCGCGGCTCAGATCACCGGAATCACCACCTATTTCGCCGATCGCGCCGCTCGCGGCAACGCCGCCGATCTCAGCGAACTCGATACCGCCGCCAACGAATTCCTCGCCGATAAGCTCGTCGCCCTCGAACACGACAAGGCGCTGCTGTGCCACCGGCTGTGCCTCGCCCTGCGGGCGCGCCGGGTCGTGGAGGTCGGCACCTCCTACGGGGTATCCACGCTCTACCTCGCCCAGGCCGTACGGCTGGTCACCGAAGCCGACGGTGGCACCGGCGTGGTGATCGGCACCGAGAAAGAACCCGGCAAAGCCGCGGCCGCCGAAGACACCTTCCGCAGAGCGGGACTCGAAGCCTATATCGATCTGCGCGAAGGAGATCTCCGGGAAACGCTCGTGAATGTGGACGCCCCCATCGACCTGGCCTTGATCGACATCTGGCCGGCCATGGCGCGACCGGCGCTCGAACTGATCACACCGAAACTCCGGCCGGGCGGGCTGATCCTGATCGACAACACCGAGAACCGTCCCGAAAGCTACCGCGAAGCCTTCGAATTCATCGATGACCCGGCCAACGGCCTGCTCACCCAGACCTTGCCGTTCCGTGGTGGTCTGGAACTCGCGGTCAAACACTGAGATGGGCTCTTCTCGAGCCGGTTTCGCGGAGACAGCCTTGTGGCGTGAGCCCATCCAGCCCGGCTGTTCAGCGTGCGGCGTCGATTGCCGAGACCGACGCACTGGCCGATCTACTGCGCGAGACCGACCCCGATTCCCACCTGCCCCGGCTGGACACTGGCGGACCTCGTCACCCACGTCGGACGTGCCCAGCGCTGGGCCGCCACGATGATCGGGTCACCGAAGCGCTCCATACCCGCGCGGTGCCCCGTACGGAACCGAACGATCCGGCCGACGTGCCCGCCGAGCACGCCGATGGCCGGGGTGCCGCCGCCGCCTTCGAGACGTGAGAGGACTGGTCGGCGCCGGTGTCGCGGCACTGCGCCGACCAGGGCGGTTGGTGGCGGGTATTGCGGAAGCGGCTGACTGTGCGGTATTCGAATTAGAAGAGCAATCTACGATAGAGAGAGTGGTATTTCCGAATCAGGAAGCAGCATTACCGGTGGCGTCGACCCGTCGGCGTGTGATCCGGCTTCCCGAGACCCATAGAGAAGTGAGCCGATCACATGCTGTTCGATATCGCCGATGACCAGGAGTTCTTCCGCTCCACCACGGCAAAGTTCCTGAGCGCGCGCGCCCAGCGGGACGAAATCCGCGAGTTGCGCCACGACGAGCACGGATTCGCGGCCGGCTACTGGCGTGGTGGGGCCGAATTGGGCTGGACGTCCCTGCTGGTGAGTGAGGAGGGCGGCGGCGGATCGATCAGTGGGCGGCCTGTTGTCGATCTGACGTTGATCGCCTATGAATTCGGGCGGCATGCGGCGCCCGGGCCGCTGGTGCCGGCCAATATCGTAGCTGCCGCGCTGTCCCGCAGCGGGTCGCATCCGGAGGTACTCGGCGAACTGCTGTCGGGAGAATCCCTCGCGACCTGGTGCCACGCCGAGCCACCGCCGCGGCGCGGGGTCGGGCTCGATATCCGAGTGGACGGCGACGAGCTGGTGCTCAACGGTCGCAAACAGCCCGTCGAGTCGGCTGGGGTGGCGCGATATCTGCTGGTCACCGGCTTGTGTGCGAGCCGGGTCACGCAGGTCCTGGTTCCGGTGGAAAGCACGGGAATCACCGTGACCCCGCTGCGTTCGCCCGACCTCACGCGCCGTTTCTCGGCGGTCGCGTTCGACAATGTGCGGGTTCCGCGCAGCGCGCTGGTGGGTGAGCTCGGCGGGGCGGAGCAGCAGGTCGCCTGGCAGCTGGAGGTGGCGGTCGTAGTGCAGTGCGCGGAAACCGTGGGCGCGATGCAGACCGGTTTCGAGATGGCGCTGGACTGGATGGCGGACAGGTATTCGTTCGGTCGGCCGCTGGCGTCGTATCAGGCGCTCAAGCACCGGACGGCCGATCTGAAATCGTGGCTCGAGGCGGCGCACGCGATCGCCGACACCGCCGCCGCGGCGGTCGGCGAGCGCCGGGCGGATTCGGGTGAACTGGTGGCTGTCGCGCAGGCGTTCGTCGGCCATTACGGGCCCGAGCTGCTGCAGGACTGTGTGCAGCTGCACGGTGGGATCGGGCTGACGTTCGAGCACGACCTGCATTTGTTCCTGCGCCGCGCCACCGTGAACCGCACCCTGTACGGTACGCCGGCCGAACACCGCCGGAATCTGGCCGACCGGTTGATCGAGCAGTACGGGCTGCGCGCGAGGGGCTCGGAGCCGGTGGTGGAGAACGTCCACACCGGGCCGTCGTTCGAGCCGGATGAGCAGAGCGTGAACGAGGACGTCGAGGACTTCCGCCTGCGGGCCAGAGAATGGATACGCGCCCACCTGGGCCCGTTCCGGCCCGAAGCCGTTGCCGGGCTGCGGAAGGTGACGCGCGAGGAGGAGCTGGCGGCCGTCGGCAATGACCGGCGGTTGCAGCGCAAACTCTACGATGCCGGGTTCGCCGGTATCGCCATCCCGGTCGAATACGGCGGCCGTGGGCTCACCGCCGCGCATCAGCGGGCGTTCACCGAGGAAATGGCCGGGTTCGAGTACCCGTCGCGGTGCCAGGTGCCCACCCTGTCGCCGTGCGCGGCGGTGCTACTGGATTTCGGGACCGAGGAGCAGAAGCGGCGCCATATTCCGGCGATGCTGCGCGGGGAGGAGATCTGGATGCAGTTCCTCTCCGAACCGTCCGGCGGCTCCGATGTCGCGGGGGCGGTGACCACCGCGGTGCGTGACGGTGACGACTGGGTGATCAACGGCGCCAAGATCTGGACCACCGGCGCCTGGTATTCCGATTGGGCGCTGTGCCTGGCCCGTACCAACTGGGATGTGCCGAAACATCGCGGGCTCACGGTTTTCATCCTGCCCATCCACCAGCCGGGGATCGAGGTGCACCAGATCGAGATGCTCAACGGTGCCCGGGAGTTCTGCCAGGAGTTCCTCACCGATGTGCGGGTGCCGGATTCCGACCGGATCGGCGAGGTCGACGGCGGCTGGACCGTCGGGACCCGCTGGATGTCGCACGAACGGCTGCTGTCGGAATCGCCCTACGTCACGGTGCCCGCGAAACCTGCGATCTCCGATCGGTCGCCGGTGGAGATCGCCTGCCGGGCCGGGACCGTCGACGAGCCGGGCGTGCGCGACCTCATCGGTGAGGACCGGATGCTGGACCTCGTCGGTACCGCGCTGCAGCGGCGGCTCGGCACCGGGATGGCGTCCGGTCGTATCCCCGATCAGTCGGCGGCCCTCGGGCGCCTGTTCCGTGGTGTCGCCGAATCGCGCCGGGCGACCATAGAATTCGAGGTCGCGGGTGGCGCGGTCTGGGACGAGGAGTTCGGCGACGCCGGCGATGTGTTCCTGATGCGGCAGGTGAGCTGCATCGGCGGCGGCACCACCGAAATGGCCCGCAACGTGATCAGCGAACGGGTGCTCGGTATGCCCCGGGAAGCGCGGAACGACCACACTGTGCCGTTCCGGGAGGTACCGCGGGGCGGTCGCCGTACTTCCTGATCGACGCCGTGCGCCGGTGGGCCAGGGTTCGGTATGTGCGGGGTCGGCCCGCCGGGACGGAGCGGGCCGAAGCCGGGCGGTAGCTGCCCGCCCGGCTCACGATCGGTCAGACGGTGACGCTGACCTCGCCCGGATTCGTGCTCATCGTGACGACCACCGGGCCCGGGCCGGTGTCGGCCAGCGCCCGGTGGTAACCGTGATCGGTGGGGAACCAGCCGCCGGGGGCAGGAACCGACGAGACGGCGACTTCCTCGGAACCGGTGGCGCCGGACGCCACATTGCGCCAGGACACCGTCGCCGACAGAGTGCACGACGGATCCGGGCGGTCCGCGCGGAACAGTACCGAGATCCCGACGCCGATGACATCGGTCGGTAGTGGAGTGACGGAAACCTGGGTGCGGACGGTGCCGGCACATCCGGGCGCGACCTCGACCCGGGCGTCCTGGAAATCGGCGGCCGTCTGGGCACCCGCAGGCGCCGCGACCGGGAGCAGTGCGGTTGCGGTGAGGGCGCCTATAGCAAACGGTCGCAAGAGCTTTCGCAAGAGAATATTCCTCTCAAAAAACGGGGTTCCGGGCCGGTTACCCCGGGAGCCGCCACGGGTAAACCCTTTGCTGGGTAGGTCCTGGAACGACCGCGCCCGCCGCGGGATCCGACCTTACCGCCGCCCGCGGGCGCGGTGGGTGGATCCGGCGATCCCGCGAGGCCGGGTATGCGGCGCAGAGCCTGCATCCGGCCGGGGAACCGCATAGGCTCATGCCATGGGACTCGACGTGTACGCGGTCCGGCCCAGCCAGAGCCGGGTATCCGATATGGCGGCCTTCCAGCAGCTCCAGGCGATGCCGGCGGAGGAGCGCGGGGAGTTCGGGTGGCTGCATCCGGACGATCTCGAACCGTTCGACGAACTACCGCGCGAGTTCGCGCAAGGGGGGTTGTTCTGGCCCTCCGACGGCGATCCGACCGGGTTCCGCGGGCAGGTGTACGAGAAATGGGTGTCCGACGAGTTCGGGCTGAGCCTGTACGAGCTGTTCGACCCCGACGATGTGCGCGGATTCGTGGAACGGCTGGACGAATGGCTCGGCCGGGCCGAATCGGGGGACGCGGAGATACCGCTGTTCGGTGCCGACAGTGACGACGGGCACGCGCTGACCCGGGTGCGCTCGCTGGCGGCGTATCTGCAGGCCGTGGCGGACCAGGATCTCTGGCTGTTCCCCGACTACTGACCGGCCACCGCGGCGGTGTCCGCGGCGCCCGGCAGCAGAGCCAGACGGCTGGCGGTGCGGTGGATATCTGCGGGCAGCCCGGCGCCGGACAGGCATTCGCCCAGGGGCGCGCGGGCGATGAGGTTCAGCGGAATCTGCCGGTCGCACAGGACGTCGACGAGGTTGGCGAAACGTTGTGCGGCCTCGCGATCGGCCGTCGCCAGCACGGGAAGCCCGGACAGGGTCCAGTGGCTGTACCGATCGGCCAGGTGAAGGTAGTCGATGGTGGAGAAGGGACGGTCGCAGAGGTCCGTGAAGGCGAACCAGATCTCCGCGCCGCGTACCGCCAGGGCGGTGACGGTTCGGGTGCCGAAGGCGACCTGCCGGCGTTCGGATGGTGCCGGGATACGCAGCCCGGCCGCCGCGAGCTGGTCGCTGTTACCGGGCCACAGGTAGCGGCCGAGACCGAATCCGGTGGCCGGTGTCGGCCCGGTCTGCCGGTAATCCTGCGGGCCCGCCACTTCGACGATTTCCAGCGCATCGTCGAGCGCGACCGCGACCGGTTCGATCAAATGATGGAACAGCGGGTTCGGCAGCAGGCCCGACGGCGGATAATTCGAGGTGGCGACCAATGTGATGCGGCGGGCGAACAATGCCTTCACGACCTTGGCGAGGATGGTGGCGTCACCGGGGTCGTGCACATGGAATTCGTCGAAGCAGACGAGCCGGGCCGCGCCGAGCAGGTCGCGGACCGCGTGTTCGGCGGCCCGGGGCTCGTGGCGGTGGGCAGCGTAGCGGGAGTGGAACTCGCGGAAGAATTCGTGGAAATGGACGCGGCGTTTGTGTCGAACAGGCACGGCGTCGTAGAAGGTGTCGACCAGCCAGCTCTTCCCCCTACCCGCGGGACCCCAGACATAGACACCACGCGGCGGCGGCCCGAAAAGGCGGCGCCCCCCGGATAATTCGTCGCCGAGGCGGCCCAGCGGGGCGGCAGCGTTGCGCTGGGAATCGTCGAGATCGAATCCCGCATCGCGTGCGGCATCGTCGAATACCGACCCCCAGTCGCTCCGTGTTCCCACCACCGGCACCTCCTTGTGACCTTGGAGCCAGCCTGGCAGGCCGGTCCCCGCGGTGCCCAGAGACGAGACACACATGTGAAAAGGATCGCGCGAACGGTGACGATGTCACGAAAAGCCGGGGGTGGTAGCCGATTCCGGACCCCCGGGAGTTATGCGGCAGGCGTGAGGAGGTAGTCCTGTGGCTCCAGTCTGCGCACGCGGCGCCGGTAGCTGGTGACCGTACCGGGCCAGTTGTTGGTGATCTTTCCGGCCGCGTTGCGATACCAGCTGGTGCAGAAATTCCACGGCGTACGCTCGAGCCGTTTCTGCAGAGCGTCGTTGAACGCGCGCTCGGTTTCGGCGCGGACCTCGAGCATATGACCGGGTTTACCGGCGAGCAATTGCACGGCCTGGCGAATATACCGGGATTGCGTTTCGATCATGTAGATGATCGATCCGACCCCGAGGTTCGTATTGGGTCCGTACACCATGAAGAAATTGGGGAAATCGGGCACGGTCATCCCGTAATAGGCGTGCGCTCCGTCCGACCATGCCTCGGCCAGTTCCCGGCCGGCCCGGCCGCTGATCCGCATCGGCCACAGGAATTCGGTGCCCTTGAAACCGGTGCCGTAGATGATCACATCGGCTTCGTGGAGCCTGCCGTCGGCGGTGCGGACGCCCTGCGGGGTGATCTCGGTGACGGCGGCGGTGGTCACCTCCACATTGGGCTGTGTGAGGGCCGGAAAATAGTCGCTGGAGAACAGGGTGCGTTTACAGGCGATCGGATAATCGGGGGTGAGTTTGGCACGTAATTCGGGATCGTCGACGTTGTTGCGGAGATTCCGTGCCGCCAGACGCGCCACCAGGCGGCTGATGATCGGCAGCTCCACCAGGCCCAGCGAGGAGATCTCGGCCGTGAGCCACCAGCCCAGACGCTCGATCGAGAGCATGCCGGGAATACGGGCGAACAATTTGTGCTGTACCGGCGAATAGTCGGTATCGAATTTCGGCAGCACCCAGGCGGCGGTGCGCTGGAAAAGGGTGAGGTGGTCGACCCGCGGCTGGATCCGCGGTACGTACTGGATCGCGCTCGCGCCGGTGCCGATGCACGCGACGCGTTTCCCGGCGAGATCCACAGTGTGATCCCACATCGCCGAATGGAATGCCTGCCCGGTGAAACTGTCTACGCCCGGGATATCCGGCATTTGCGGGCGGGAGAGCTGACCGACCGCGGAGATCAGTACCTCGGCGGTCCGGGTCGCGCCGTCGGCGGTGTGCACGGTCCAGCGGCCGGTTCTCTCGTCGAATGCGGCCTCGGTGACCTCGACGCCGAACTCGATGCGGTCGAGCAGATCGTGCCGGCGCGCGACCCCGCGCAGGTAGTCGTGGATGGCGGCCTGCCCCGAGTAGCGCTGCGGCCAATCCGGCTTCGGCTCGAACGAGTACGAGTACAGCGGTGACGGCACATCGCAGGCAGCTCCGGGGTAGGTGTTCTCCCGCCAGACTCCACCGAGGTCCTGCGCCTTCTCCAGGATGGCGATATCGCCGAACCCGTGGCGCCGCAATTCGACGGCCACCCCGATACCGCCGAATCCGGCGCCGATCACGAGTACCGATATCCGGTGTGTCCCGCTCATAGCTGCTCCCTGTCCATCGGGTACGAGCGTGTCCCCTGGTGTCGTGACGCTCGGCCACCGCCTCCGGGGCCGGCACGCTCCTGCCGGGTCACGTCCGACTGTGGCTCCACTCACTGTAGGCGCGCGGTGCGGGTTCGGATCTGGACTTTCGGCCAAGTGACAGCAGACCGGGCCGAGCTGCGGCGGAACCATATCGACATCCGATCCGGATGGCCGGCCCGCATATCGGACCGCACGTCAACACGTTCACGTGGGGAAATAACGTTGCCGGGGCTTCGGTGCGGTCGATAGGGTGTCGCGGTTTGCCCATCCTGATCACGCGAAGGAGATTCGATACCCGATGGAACCCGTAACCGAACGAGAAATCAGAGCATCGTTCGTCAACTGCTCGAAAGGTGACGCCAAACGCCTCACGGTGCCACCCGATCTGGACTCCCGTCCCTGGGATGAACTGGACTTTCTCGGCTGGTCCGATCCGGGGTTACCCGGCCGTGCCTACCTGGTGGTACCCGAGGCGGACGGTCTCGCCGGTATCGCGCTGCGCTACGAAACCGGTGGTCCGCGCCGGTCCCAGATGTGCACGATCTGCTCGACCACTCACAGCAACGGTGGCGTCGTGCTGATGACCGCCCGTAAATCCGGCGAGGCCGGCCGTCGCGGCAACACCACCGGGACGTACATGTGCGAGGACCTGTGTTGTTCGCTGTACGCCCGGAACAAGAAGACCCCGGCCCTCGGTCGCGCCTATCGCGACGATTTCGACCCCGGTGACCGGATCCGCCAGATCCGGCAGAACGTGACCGCGTTCCTCGGCCGGGTCCGAGCCTGAACATCTTCTGAATCGATCGAGACGTGAGAAAGAGGTTGTGGCCCATGCGCCGACACTCGAGACCGAGCCCGCGGCATGCTCCGGATTCTGCACTACCCCGCGGACTCCGGAGCTGCCCGCATCCTCCCCGGCCGGGACGGACCGGAGCAGCCGACCAAACAAGAGAACGGTTGTCTGGCCACAGGCGTTCTGGACGACACCGATATATCCCGGACC
>NZ_JARWOV010000085.1 GCF_029868855.1 Nocardia carnea
GGGGGGGGGGGGGGGGGGGGTGTTTTTTTGCGTGGTCGGTGGGGGGGGGGGTGGGGGGGGGGGGGGGGGGGGGGGCCCCCCCCCCCCCCCCCCCCCCCCCCCCCCGGCCGCGGTGCTTCGCAAGACGGTGATCGCGGGAGATGACCGGCGGCCCACCGCGCCCCTCATCGGTACGGTGGGCCGAGTTTCGCCGTCATGGCGAACCGGGCTCGGAAGCGGCTTATCGAACGGCGTTCAGATAGTTCTTCCACCCCCCGTACTCGGTGATATCGGTTGCGTCACGTGATGATTCGAAGTCGCAGGCGAAGCCCGTGACCCATTCGCCGGAATCCAGTTCCACCTTGCCCAGCGTCATGGGCGACGGCAGGTTGCCCAGGAACGTGCCGAGGGCGGCGGGGGAGAGGCGATACAGTTCGCCGGGCAGACCGCGGCCGCCGGCACCCACTCGGAGCATCCCCGGTTTCGGTGGGGTGGCGGGCAGCGCGACCATGCGATAAGCCGCCGCCGTCGTCACCTCCCCGACGAATCGGGCGCGGGCTTGTTCCAGCTGGTGGTGCAGGGGCAGGCCGCGCAGATGAGCGCCGACGACGAGGAGATCGGTGCCGGTATCGGTGATCAGGGGTGCGGGTTCGCCGAGGAGCCGGGCGGCCAGGTCGATACCGACCTGATCGGCGAAGGCCGGGGTGACGAACATGACGCCGAATGGATCACCGTCGGCGGTGTCCGCACCCGGGACCGCGACCGCGGCCAGGTCGAGGAGATTGCAGAAGTTGGTGAACGTGCCCATCCGGCTGTTGATCGCGATCGGCTCGGCCGCCACCGCTGCGATGGTCGGGTGCTCGGTGGTGGTGGGGAGCAGCAGGGCCGGGTATTCGGTGAACAGGCGGCGGGCGGTAGCTGCGGCGCGCGTGAGGTGGTCGAGGTCGGTGACGTAGGAATGTGCGGCGGGGCGGGCGCCGCCGGTGATGATGGCGGAGACCACCGGGTCGGCGCCTTCGGGTTCACTGCTGAGGAATTCGCCGACGGCGGCGAAACGCTGGGCGACGATGGCACCGTCGTAGAGGAGGGTGGCGGCGTCGAGCAGTTCGGCGATATCGACCGTGGCGATTTCGCCGCCACCGGACCGCCAACGGTCGACGGTGGCGTCGAAGGCGGCACGGTAGGCGGGAGTGAGGGATTTCAGGTTGTCCTCGGTGGGCACGGCGAGGGTGGTGCTCGACGGTGCGCCGAGAGGCGTGTCGGCGGGCCACGGGCGGGAGCGGGGATCGGCCGGGTCGGGACCGATCATGGTGTTCGCGACCTCGGTGGCGAGGGCGAGGTCGCGGGCGAACACCGTGATGGCGTCGTAGTCGGGGCAGGCCGGGACCAACCCGGTGGTGGGGACCAGCCCGAGGGTCGGTTTGATACCGATGATGCCGTTCAGGGCGGCCGGGACCCGGCCCGACCCGGCGGTATCGGTGCCCAGGGCGGCATCGACCATCCCGAGGGCGACCGCGACCGCCGAACCCGAACTGCTGCCACCGGAGACCCGGTCGGGGAAGCGGCTGTTGCGGACCGCACCGTAGGGGCTGCGGGTGCCGACCAGGCCGGTGGCGAACTGGTCGAGGTTGGTTTTCCCGAGCATGATCGCACCCTGTTCGACCAGTCGCGCGACGGCGGGCGCGGTGTGGTCGGGAATGCGGTCGAAGCCCGGGCACGCGCAGGTGGTGGGGGTTCCGGCGATATCGATATTGTCCTTCACGGCGACGAGAACCCCGGCCAGCGGCAGCTTCTCGCCCTGCGCGACCCGGGCGTCGATCGCAGTGGCCTCGGCGAGAACATCGGCTTCTGCGCGCAGCGAGATCCAGATCTCGGGCCGATCCTGTTCGCGGATGGTGCGATACGCGGCTGCAACTCGGTCTGCCGCGCTGGTTGCCTCGCCGGCCGGGCCGGCGGATTCGGTGCCCGCGTCGGCTAGCGGTAGTTTCTCCATGGTCATGCCGCTCCTTCGATTTCGATGGCGACCAGAGGTGCGCCGGTGGTCACTTGGTCGCCTGCGGTGACGGTGATCGCGCGGACGGTTCCCGCGGCTTCGGCCACCACGGGCAGCTCCATTTTCATGGCCTCGAGGACGAGCAGGGTGGCGCCGGCCTCGACGCGCTCTCCCTCGGACACTTCCACCCGCCACACGTTCGCCATCATGGGCGCGGCGACGATCTCGCAGCCTTCGGGGAGGTCGAGGGTATCGGCGGTATCGGGGCCCGGATCCGGTTCGGTTTGGGCACTGAGTTCACCGCTGGCTTCCCAGCGCTGTCGTTCGGCGGTGAACGCGGCCTGCCGGATTTCCTCGGTGGCGGCGATATCGGCGGCGTGCTCGTCCAGGAATTCCAGATGCTCGGACATCGCGAATTCGCCTACGCTGGTGCGCATCTCGAAACGACCCGCGGACATATCCGCTCGGAGATCGAGCAGTTCCTCGGCCGCGACCGGATACCAGCTGATGCGGTCGAAGAACCGGAACAGCCACGGTTTGCCGGTTTCGAACGGTGCGCGTTGCCGGTAGCCCGACCAGATGGGGACGGTGCGGCCGATGAGCTGGTAGCCGCCGGGGGATTCCATCCCGTAGACGCACAGGTATTTGCCGCCGATACCCACGGCGTCGGAAGGGGTCCAGGTGCGGGCGGGGTTGTATTTGGTGGTCACCAGGCGGTGGCGCGGATCGAGCGGGACGGCCAGTGGTGCGCCCAGGTAGACGTCGCCGAGGCCGAGCACCATGTACTGGGCGTCGAAGACGATATCGCGGACCTCGTCGATACTGTCCAGACCGTTGACGCGGCGGATGAACTCGATATTCGACGGCAACCACGGGGCTTGCGAGCGGACACCGTGACCGTAGCGTTCGATCGCCTGCACGATGGTCGGATCGTCGAAGGACAGCGGGAGTTCGATATGGCGGCTCGGGACGCGGAGGTCGGCGGTATCGGGGATATCGTCCTCGAGCTCGCCGAGCAGCCGTACCACGGTGCGCTGATCGATGACATCGGCGTCGAAATGCAGATGCAGGGAGCGCACGCCGGGGGTGATATCGATCAGGCCGGGAATGGAGGCCTGTTCGAGGCGTTCGCTCAGGGCGTGCACGCGCATCCGCAGGCCGAGGTCCAGCTCCATCGGGCCGTATTCGACCAGCACGTTGTCGTCACCGCCGCGCAGGTATTTGACCTCCGGTGTGCCGGTACCGGCGTCGCGGCGGCCCAGAACACCGTTGTCCTCCTCGCGGGCGCCGAGGAGTTCGGGGGTGGAGACGTTACGGCCGCGCAGCGCCGGTGCGGAGCGGAACTCGGCGGTGCGGTCATCGGCGACCGGGACGAAACGCACCTGGTCGCCGGGGCGCATCTGACCCAGTTTCCAGCGGTGCGCGGAAATCACCGTGAGCGGGCAGGCGAAACCGCCCAGGCTGGGGCCGTCGGGGCCGAGCAGGATCGGAGTGTCGCCGGAGAGGTTGAGCGCGCCGACGCTGTAGGCGCAGTCGTGCAGGTTCGACGGGTGCAAGCCGGCGTCGCCACCATCTGTGCGCGACCAGGTCGGTTTCGGGCCGGCCAGCCGCAGGCCGGTGCGGTTGGCGTGGGCCTGCACCTGCCAGGTGGCGTCGTAGAACTGGGCGATATCGGCCGGGGTGAAATAGTCGGGTGCGGGCTGGGGACCCTCGCCGACCCCGACGTACCAGGTGTGGCCGAATTCGGGGCGGTCCTCGGCCGGGATGGGCGCGGGGTCGAGTAGGCCACCGGCATCGGGTTTGATGCCGAGGATATCGCCGGTGGCGACGGCGCGGCCGGTGATACCGCCGAAACCGCCGAGGGTGAAAGTGGCCGCGCTGCCGTGATAGTCGGGGGCGAGGATACCGCCGCGGACGGCGAGGTAGGTGCGCAGACCGGTGTCGTGTGGGGCGCCGATATCGAGAACGGAACCGGCGGGGACGGTGATCGGCTCCCACATGGGCACGGGTTCGCCGTCCACGGTGACCGGGGCGTCGGCGCCGGTAACGCAGACGATCGTGGTGGCGGTGCAGCGCAGGCGCGGGCCGAGCAACGTCGCCTCGAGGCCGTTCTCGCCCAGGGAGTTACCCACGACGTGATTGGCGAGCTGGAAGGACAGATCGTCGAAGGCACCCGACGGCGGGATACCGACGTTCCAGAGTCCCAGGCGGCCGGGATAGTCCTGGATGGTGGTGGAGACGCCGGCGCGCAGGATTTCCAGGCGGGGACGGATCGTGGCCAGGCTGCCCAGCGTCGCGGTGGTGTGCCGGGCGTCGAGCATGGGCGAACTGGTGGCGGCGGCACGCAACTGGGGCAGGTTGGTGGTGATACCGAACATGCGGGTCTCGTCGAGCGCCGCGCGGAGCCGGTGCAGGGCCTCGGTGCGGCTCTCGCCGGAAGTGATGATCTTGGCGATCAGCGGGTCGTAGTAGGGGCTGATCTCGGTACCGGTTTCGACCCAGGTCTCCACCCGGGCGTTCGCGCCGGGAATCTCGACCCCGGTGAGCGTGCCGGCGCCGGGGCGGTAGTCGTTACCGGGATCCTCCGCGTAGACACGGGCCTCCACGGCGAAGCCGGTGAGGGGCGGGCCGGCGTCGGGAACGTCGTCGAGGAACGCGGAATCCCCGCCCGCCAGCCGCAGCATCCACTCGACCAGGTCCACGCCCGTAACAGCCTCGGTGACCGGATGCTCGACCTGAAGACGAGTGTTCACCTCGAGGAACGACGCCTCGCCGCGGTCCACGTCGTAGATGAACTCGACCGTCCCCGCAGACCGATAACCCACCTCACCGAGCAGTTTCCGGCTCGATTCGAGCAGCCGTTCGCTCACGATATAGGGGAGCCCGGGCGCGGGCGCCTCCTCGATGACCTTCTGATTGCGCCGCTGCAGACTGCAGTCGCGAGTGCCCAGAGAGACCGCACGCCCGCGGCCGTCACCGAATATCTGCACCTCCACATGACGGGCCCGGGCGACGAAACGCTCCAGGTACACCGCCGAGGAGCCGAAGTTGTTCTGCGCCAGCCTGATCACGCGCTGATAGGTCTCGGTGAGTTCGGCAGGACCCGCGCAGGCCGCCATTCCGATACCACCACCGCCACCGGCGGCCTTCAGCATCACCGGATAGCCGATCCGCTCGGCCTCCGCCAGCGCCTCGTCGAGGCCGGCGAGCAGCCCGCTCCCGGCCACCAGCGGTACGCCCGCGGCTGCGGCGGCCTGCCGGGCACTGTGCTTATCGCCGAAAAGCCGTAGATGTTCGGCGGCCGGCCCGACGAACGCGATCCCGGCGGCCTCCACCTCCGCCGCGAAATCGGCATTCTCGGAAAGGAACCCGTAACCGGGGTGGATCGCCGTCGCGCCACTGGACAGCGCCGCCTCGATCACGGCTTCGGCGCGCAGATAGGACTCCGCGGCCGGTGCGGGCCCGAGCCGGACCGCTCGATCGGCCATCCGCACATGCCGGGAACCCTCGTCGGCATCGGAGAACACCGCGACCGTATCGATCCCCAGCCGCCGCGCGGTGCGCAGGATCCGGCAGGCGATCTCACCGCGGTTGGCGATCAGCAGACATTCGGGCAGCGGCGTATGCAGCGGTGTATACAGCTGCGGGGCGGTCTCGGTCACGGTCGATCCTCTCGGCGTGGACAGTGCCGGCTACCGGAGTAGCCGGGAAAATCAGGTCTTGGTCGCGCGGGCCAGGCGGGTCAGCTGGAGTACCTGACCGGCTCGATCGGCCACCACGCGGCGGGATTGGTCGATATGGGCCAGAAGCTGCTCACGGGCGTTGTCGAGGTCGCGATCGAGGACGGCCTCACCGATGGCGATATGTTCCTCGATGGTCGCGAGCATGCGGTCGGGAGTCAGATAGTCGAACATCCGGACCGGGCGGATCCGGGCGTTCACGGTGCGCAGGGCCTCGGTGAGGGCGTGATTGCCCGACGATTCCAGCAGTACGGTGTGGAATTGTTCGTCGGCGTCGACGAAACCGGCGTCCGGTTCCGGTGGCGCGGTGCGGAACGCGCGCCACCGGTCGATCTCCGGACCGAGTACGGCACGGTTGTGGCCCAGGTCCGGATCGTCGAGCACACGGGCTATGCCCTGGACTTCCAGAGTGATCCGCAACTCGTAGTAGTCACCCAGGGTGTCCAGGCGCGGCCGGTACGGGAACAGGCCGGCGTCGCGGCGTTCGACGAGACCGTCGGCCTGCAACCGGGCCAGCGCCTCCCGCACAGGGGTCCGGGAGACGCCGTACCGTTCGGCCAGCCGTTCTTCGCCGAGCCGTTCGTCGGGTGCCAGCGCCCCGCCCATGAGTTCGTCGCGCAGCGCCTTGTACACAGTGTCGCTACGGGATTCGCGTTTGCTTCGTGGTTCGGTCACGTCGCGCAGCCTAAAGAGTCATGGCGGCGCGAACGGTGTCGACGGCACCGGCTCCGCCTGCCCCGGACGAGGTGACCCGGCCGCTCTCCAGCACGTAATACCGGCTCGCGGCACGCAGCGCGAAACCGATGTGCTGTTCCACCAGCAGCACCCCGAGCCCGCCGCGGTTCACCAGTTCGGTGATGGTGTTCTCGATCTCGGCGACCACCGACGGCTGGATGCCCTCGGTGGGTTCGTCGAGAATGAGCATGCGCGGTTCGGTGATGAGCGCGCGGGCGATGGCCAGCTGCTGGCGCTGCCCGCCGGACAACAGCCCGGCACGGCGGTCGAGCAGATCCTTCAGCGCGGGAAACAGATCCAGCTGCTCGTCGATCAATGCCGCACCGCGTTTACGGCCGTCGGCCACCACCCGCAGGTTCTCGGCGGTGGTGAGATGACCGAAGCACTGCTGGCCCTGGGGCACATAGGCGATCCCGCGGCGGACCCGCGCGCTCGGGCGCAACGAGGTGATATCGGCACCGTCGAAACGGATCCGTCCGCGAGCGGTTTTCACCAGCCCCACCGCTGCACGCAGCAAGGTGGTTTTACCGGCTCCGTTGTGTCCCATGATCGCGGCGACCCCGTCGGCCGGGACCTCGATCCCGACCCCGTGCACCACCTCCGTGCGGCCGTAACCGGCGTGGACGTCGATGAGTTCCAGCATCGCGGTCAGCCTTCCTGTCGATCGGGCTCGGACGTCGGCCCCGGCTGTTCACGTTGCGCTGCCCGGTCCAGGGCCTGCCCACTCGTGCCGGGTGCGGCCGGTGTGCCGTTACGCTCCGCTACTGCCTCGCTACCGGACGCGTCCCGCCCGCTGTGCTCGGCTCCGGCAGCGGTACCCAGGTACGCCTCCTGCACGGCGGGATCGGCCTGTACCTCGGCCACCGATCCCTCGGCGAGGATCGCGCCACGGGCCAGCACGGTGACCGAGGTGGCGAAGCTGCGCATGAAATCCATATCGTGTTCGACCACCACGACCGTGCGTTCCCCGCCGATGCGGCGCAGCAGATTCCCGGTTTCCTCCCGCTCCTCCTGGCTCATTCCCGCGACGGGTTCGTCCAGCAGCAGTACCGAGGCGTCCTGGACCAGGAGCATGCCGATTTCGAGCCACTGTTTCTGGCCGTGGGCCAGCGTTCCGGCGAGTTGGTTGCGTAGCTTGGTGAGCCCGATGGTCTCCAGTGCCCGCTCGATCGATTCGGAGACCTGGGCCGGGCGGCGGCGCAGCATGGTCCAGATCGACCGGCCCGCTCCGGCGGCGATATCCAAGTTCTGCAGGACCGACAGTTCCTCGAATACGCTCGCGGTCTGGAAGGTGCGGCCCACGCCCAGCCGGGCGATCTGGTGCACCTTCTTGCCCAGCAGTTCGACCCCGGATTTCTGCACCGATCCGGTGGCCGGCACCAGACCGGTGATCGCGTCGATCATGGTGGTCTTGCCGGCGCCGTTGGGGCCGATGAGGAACCGCAGATCGCCTTGGAAGAGCGTCAGGTCGACATTCGATACGGCCTTGAATCCGTCGAATTCGACACTCAGTCCCCGGACTTCGAGGTAATCGCTGTGCATTCCGGCGTTGCCACCGGCCACCGGTGCGGTGGTCGTTTCCTGCGCGGTCATGACACTCCTACCGGGGTAGCGGCGGTGGGTTGTGCTGCCGGTCCGGGTGGTGCCGTGTCCTCGTCCGCGGCCCGTTTCCGCCGCCGCAGCAGGGTGACCAGTCCGGCCAGACCCGCCGGGAAGAACCCGACCACGACGATGAAGAGGATGCCCTGCGCGTACACCCAGCCGGAGGGGAAGTTCTCCGAAAGGCTGGTCTGCGCCCAGGCCACGGCGATCGCGCCCAGCACTGGGCCCAGCAGGGTGGTGCGGCCACCGATCGCGACACCGGTGAGGAACGCGATGGACGGCACGATCCCGATATCGGCGGGGGAGATGATCCCGACGATCGGTACGAACAGCGCCCCGGCGATACCCGCGAACAGGGCGGCCACCGCGTACGCGACAACTTTGACGTTGGCCGGGTCGTAGCCGAGGAAACGTACCCGCTCCTCCTGATCGCGCACCGCGACCAGCAGTTCGCCGTACCGGCTGTACATGAGCTGCCGGGTCAGCGCCACGATCACCAGCAGGGTCGCGGCCGCGATGAAGAACAGCAGCCGCCGGTTGATCGGATCGTTGAGCGCCAGCCCGAAGAAACTGCGGAACCGGTTGAGCCCGTTGCTGCCGCCGGTGGACTGCTGACCCACCAGCAGGATCGCGAAGGCCGCGGCCAGCGCCTGCGACAGGATCGCGAAATAGGCGCCCTTGACCTTGCGTTTGAACACCCCGAGCCCCAGCAGGACCGCCACCAGCGGCGGAACGATCAGGATGCCCAGGATCGTGACCACCGGCGACGAGAACGGAATCCAGTACGCCGGCAGCTCCCGGATCCCGGCGATCTGCATGAAATCGGGTACCTCGTCGCCGCGCAGCGCAGCGTCGGAGATCTTGAGGTGCATGGCCATGATGTAGGCGCCGAGCCCGAAGAACACACCCTGGCCGAGGGTGAGCATGCCGCCCCGGCCCCAGGCCAAACCGATTCCGACCGCGACGATGCCGAAGCACAGGAACTTACCGAGCAGATTGAGCCGGAAATCGGAGAGCACCGCGGGCGCCACCCCGAACAGCAGGACGGCGGCCAGCGCGAACCCCGAACAGACCTTCCAGCGGGTGGTCAGGAATTCCCTCATACCAGACTCCTCGACCGGATCATGAACAGTCCCTGCGGCCGGACCTGCAGGAAGATCACGATGACGACGAATACGATCACCTTCGCCACCGAGGCGGTGGTGCTGTATTCGATGAACGAGTTCAACAGCCCCAGCGCCACCGCGGCGATCACCGCGCCGCGGATCTGGCCGAGACCGCCGATGACGACCACCAGGAAGGCGTCCACCAGATAGGCGGCGCCGGTATTGGAACTGGTGGAACCGATCAACGTCAGCGCCACGCCCGCCACACCGGCGAGTCCGGAGCCGATGAAGAACGTCGTGATATCGGTACCGCGGCTGGAGATCCCGCTCGTTTCGGCGAGATCCCGATGCTGCACCACGGCCCGGATGCGCCGGCCCATCGCGGTGTACTTCATGGTCACCGCGATGGCGGTCACGCACAGCACCGCGAGCAGCATGATGAAGATCCGGGTCTTGGGGACCACGGCCCCCAGGATCTCCACCCCGCCACCGAGCCACTCCGGAGTCACCACGCGGACCGCGGGGGCACCGAAGATATCCCGCGCCGCCTGCTGCAGGATCAAACCCACACCGAAGGTCACCAGCAGGGTGTCCAGCGGCCGGTCGTACATCCGTTTGATCAGCGTCACCTCGAGGACGACACCCATGAGGCCGCCGACCAGGAACCCGATGAGCAGCGACACGATCAGCGAGACCTCGGCGTTTGACACCAGGTACGTCTGCACCGTGTAGGCGGTATAGGACCCCGCCATGATGAACGCGCCGTGGGCCATGTTGATCACGCCCATCTGCCCGAAGGTCAGCGATAACCCGAGGGCCGCCAGCAGCAGGATGGAACCCAGGCTCAGGCCGGTGAACAGCTGCCCGACAAGTGCTTCCATTCCGATCAGCCCCCGAGACCCTCGGCCCAGGAGTAGCCGGCCAGGTACGGGTCGGGTTCGATGGCCTCGCCGGAATCCCACACGCTGTAGATCAGGCCGTCGGGCCGGATCTCACCGATCCGTGCGGTTTTGGTGATGTGGTTGTTCTCGCCGTTGATGGTCACCAGGCCCTCGGGACCCTCGAACGTGACCCCGCCGGCCGCCTTCTGTACATCCGGGACAGTGAAGGACTGGGCTTTCTCGACGGTGTTCTTCCACAGGTGGACCGAGACGTAGGCGGCTTCCATGGGATCCGAGGTCGGTTTGTTCGCGCCGAACTTCGCCTTGTACGCCTTGACGAACTCGCTGTTCTGCGGGTTGTCGACGGTCTGGTAGTAGTTCCAGGCGGTCAGCTGTCCGGCGATGTTCTGGACGCCGATACCGCCCACCTCTTCCTCGGCGATCGACACCGAGACCACCGGCATATCCTGCGCCGTCAGGCCGACGTTCTTGTACTCGCGGAAGAACGCGACATTGGAGTCGCCGTTGAGGGTGTTGAACACCGCGTCCGCATCCGCGGCACGGACCTTGTTGACGATGGTGGAGAAATCGGTGGACCCCAGCGGCGTGTAGTCCTCGCCCTTGATCTCGATGCCGTTGGCCTCCGCGTACGCCTTGATGATGCGGTTCGCGGTCTGTGGGAACACATAGTCGCTACCCACCAGGTACAGCGATTTCACGCCGCGGCCCTTCAGATAGTCGAGCGCCGGCACGATCTGCTGGTTGGTGGTGGCGCCGGTGTAGAAGATGTTCTCCGACGATTCCAGGCCCTCGTACTGCACCGGGTAGTACAGCAGCGCGTTGCGGTCCTCGAAAACCGGCAGCATCGCCTTCCGGCTCGACGAGGTCCAGCCACCGAAAACCGCGGCGACACAATCACTGCTGATCAGTTTCTCGGCCTTCTCCGCGAACACCGTCGGCTCCGAAGCGCCGTCCTCACCGACCAGTTCGATCTGCTTGCCGAGCACCCCACCGGCGGCGTTGATCTCGTCGACCGCGAGCCGGATGGAATCGCGGACGGTGACTTCCGAGATGGCCATGGTGCCCGACAGTGAGTTCAGCGAACCCACCTTGATCGTGGGACCCGATGTGTCGACACAGGATTGGGCATTGGAACCGGCCTGCTCGGAGGCCGAGCTGCCACAGGCGGTAGCGGCCAGCGCGGTGACACAGAGGGCGACCGGCAGCGCGAACAGTCTGCGTTTCCGGCTTCCTCCCCTCCGGCGGATCGCCGCAGCGCTGGTGGGTTCTTCGGTTCTGGCTGCATTCATGACCGTTCGGCCTCCACTCCGGAAAAGTCAGGCCCGCTGACTCGCTATCGGCTCGCTGTATACAGCGGCGTATACGAGGAATTACGCTAAGGACGTTATGTTTCCGTGACGTATCCCAGCGTGAAACCCGGGTATCGATCGCCCGACCGCTCCCGGCCCCGCTGCTGAGAGCAGATCCGCTCACAGCAGCGTGCGGTACCGGTTCCCGCGCAGGTCCGGCACCGTGAAGGCATGGCTCACGACGATAAATCCCCGCTGTTCGGCTGGCGCTCCCGGGAACAACTGCTGTCCCGACGCATCCTCGTTCTCGACGGCCCCCTCGACGACGACAACGGCACCCTGCTGGCCACCCAGCTGCTCACCCTCGCGGCCGAGGACGCCGACGCGGGTATCTCCCTCTGGATCCACTCACCGGGCGGATCGGTCCCGGCCATGCTCGCCATCCGCGACGTCATGCGCCTGGTGCCGTGCTCCGTCTCCACCCTCGCACTGGGCTTGGCCTGTAGCGCGGGGCAGTTCCTTCTCTCCTCCGGAACCCCCGGAAAACGGTTCGCGCTCCCGCACGCCCGCATCCTGATGCACCAGGGGTCGGCCGGAATCGGCGGCACCGCGGTCGACGTCGAGGTCCAGGCCGACGATCTGCGCTACACCGTGGAAACCGTGCTCGGCCTGATCGCCGAGGACACCGGTCAACCCTACGACCAGGTCTACGAAGATTCCCTGCACGACCGCTGGTTCAGCGCCACCCAGGCCAAGGAATACGGGTTCATCGACCATATCGTCGGCGAATTCGGGCAGGTCGTCCCGCAACGCCAGCGCGTGGGGATCTCCGCATGAGCGGGTCGGGCCCGGAGGCGGCAGCAGAGCGGAACCACTCAGGGCCCTCGCACAACCACGTGCGGCGGTTCCGCCTGGCAGCGGCTTGTGCGACCACGGAGGGTGGTTCCTGGCCGCGCGCGGTGGACACGGATGAACAGGTTCCGGCCGAGGACGGCAGCCCGCATAGCCCACGAGCGCGGGTTCGGTTCACCACCGGGCGAGCGGCGTGAGTGAGCCGTGCCCGTCGGCGACAGTCTGCGCAACTCACGAAATGGTTGCCCAGCGAGGAACCCATGAGCAGACCAGCGAGGAACCCATGAGCAGGCTGCGCCCGCAGATCTATCGACCCGGATACGAAGGGGACAACCGATGAGTACCTACACGATTCCGAATGTGATCGCCCAGCATCCGCGCGGCGAGCGCATCACCGATATCTATTCACATCTGCTGGCCGAACGGATCGTCTATCTCGGCACACCCATCGACTCCGGGGTCGCCAACGCGCTCATCGCGCAACTACTGCACCTGGAGTCGGAAAGCCCCGGCCAGCAGATCGAGTTCTACATCAACTGCGAAGGCGGCGATCTGTCGTCGATGCTGGCCGTATACGACACCATCCAGCACATCGGCGCTCCCGTGCACACCACGTGCGTCGGGCAGGCCATCGCGGTCGGCGCGGTCCTGCTGGCCGGCGGTGCCCCGGGGCATCGCGCGATGCTCCCGCACGCCCGGGTGGTCCTGCACCAACCGGCCGCTCGCGGACAGGGCGCCATCCCGGACCTGATCCTGCAGGCCGACGAACTGGTGCGGATGCGCGCCGAAATCGAATCGATCCTGTCCCGGCACACCGGGCAGACGGCCGAACAGCTCCGCCGCGATACCGACCGCGACCGGGTCTTCACCGCCTCGGCCGCCGTCGACTACGGCCTCGCCGACACCGTTCTGGCACCACGGGCGTGACCTCCGGCACCGGTCGGAAAGCTTCCGTGTCGAACCGACATCCGGCCATGACACTGCTCTGACGAAGCGGGAGGTGGTGTGTCAGACAGGTGTCAGGCCGGTGTCAGCCGGTCCGGCGAAGGTACTCACATGAGCAACGCAGCAACTACCACCACCCCGGCGATTTCGGCTTGGAGCGGCATGGTGCCGGTCGACGACACCGCATTGTCGGTGAACGACACCGGCGGCTCCGGCCGGCCGGTCGTCTACCTCAACGGCGCCTACGCCGACCGGTCGCACTGGAAGAAAGTGATCGCCGACCTCGGCCCCGGCTACCGGCACATCACCTTCGACGAGCGGGCCCGCGGCAAATCGAAGCAATCCGCGGACTACTCGTTCGAGGCGTGCCTGCGAGACATCGATGCCGTGCTTGCGGCCAGGGGCGTGGCCGGGCCGATCATCCTGGTGGGCTGGTCCTACGGCGGGGTGCTGGGCTGGCACTGGGCCGACCGCAACCCCGACCGCGTCCTGGGAGTGGTGACCGTGGACGCCTTTCCGTACGGCCTGACCGGCGAGGAGGGCGCCGAGCGAATCCGCAAGCTGTTTCACAAGATGCGGTTCCTGCTGCCGCTGGCGCGGCCGTTCGGTATGGCCGCGCGGATGAGCGCCGCCCAGCATGCGGAGTCCAATATCGAACTCAACGAGATCGCCGCGGCCAGCGTGCCGGTCCTCGAGCGCGCAACCCGCCCGGTGCAGTTCGTGGTGGCCACCGGAGACAGCCTCGGTAGTGAGAAAGGAGAAATGGAAAAGTGCCGGGCCGTGCTCGACCCGGTGATCGCCCACAACCCGAATATCACGATCAGCGCGAAGGTCGCCAGTAATCATTCCACGATCCTGCGCAAGGATTCCCGCGCCGTCGCCGAGGCGGTCCGCCGGACGGTAGCCCGCTAGACCCCACGTTTCTCCTTGCAACAGTGGCGCCGCGGTAGAGGGTGCGCAGGGTGGCGAGCAGACACCACAACGCGAGGGTCGGCACGCATCCACCGGCCGGTGCCGAGCCGGCCCGATTTTTCGTCACCGGCACCGAACGACCGGCTCGTTCTCCTTACCGAGAGTTTCGCGTCCAGCCGGCCGGTGGCGCTGTCGTGATGGTGCTCGCGACGACTGTGCCGCTGTTCACTGGGCTCCGCTGGACGAGATCAGGCGGCGCGCAGCATGGGCACCTGCGCCGCACCCGGGCGCGCGGCGGCGGGGCGACGACGGAGGCGGAGTTCGTGGGCGACCTGTTCGGTGAGCTCGCCGAGGGAGGTGCCGAGAGCGCCGGCCAATGCGGCGATCATCTCGCTCGACGGTTCCTTGCGGCCGCGTTCCACCTCGGAGAGGTACTGCGGCGAGATACCGGCCCGCTGCGCGGTTTCCGCGAGGGTTTCGCGCTGATCGTTACGCAGGGCGCGTAACCGGCCGCCGAGCACCTCACGCCACAGCGGTTCGGGTTCGTCCGCCGGCTGCCGGCGCGGCGGCTCGTCCCGGCCACCGGGGATCGCGATCAATCTGCGCGGCTCGGTCATGGACCGAGCCTAGATTCGCGGCCGGGCCGGTCGACACCGATTACGCTCTGGGCGTAACCGTGGCGCGTGCACACATTCGAAACGACGGTGCCGTGGGAAGCACTGTGCGGCAACCCTCCCCGGGCGTATCCGGGCGATCTGCTGCCGTTTCCCGATGAGGTACCAGGAGAAAGCTCGGGCCCGCATTCTCACCGGAATGCGGGCCCGTGCGCGATCAGCTGCTGCCGAATGCTCCGCGCAGGATATGGCGGAACCAGTCCGCCGGATCGTCCCAGCCGTGGTGGTGGCCGCGGTCCCAGTGGCGGTCGCGATGGTGGTCCCGATCCCAGTGGCGGTCGCGGTCCCGGTCCCAGTCACGGTCGCGATCCCAGTGACGATCGCGGTCGACCTCGGTGAATCCGGGAGCCGGGGCCGCGGGGTCGGCCGCGGCGGGGGCAGCGAGCACCCCGAGGGGGAGTAGGGCAATGGCGCCCGCGATGACGACCCGTCGGGCCGCGAACGCTCGTTTCGTGCGGAACACTTCGTATCCTCTCGAACTCCGGCCGTGGCGCGGCAAGGGAATCCGCGCCGAATCGGCGACAGGGCCTTACCTTCGCGCAAACGGAGTCGGAATGTCACCGATTTTCGCGGAAATCATCCCTTGGAACTACGGGGTATCCCTGGGTTCACCCCGGAGCCGGGGAAATAGCGGAGGCGTGCGCCGCCGTGCCGGTCATATCGTGCCCGATATCACCGCGTTCTGCCTCACAATCAGCGGTTTTCGGGGTGCAGGAACTTCCCGGGACATGGCATCGTTGTCATAGAGATCAGGCGGATCGACCGAGATCCGGCTGGCTCGCAACAGAAAGTATGAAGTAAGTATCATGGCTCAAGGCAGCGTGAAGTGGTTCAACAGCGAGAAGGGCTTCGGCTTCATCGCGCAAGACGGGGGCGGACCTGACGTCTTCGTGCATTACTCGGCAGTCGCCGGTTCCGGCTTCCGGACCCTCGAAGAGGGACAGCGGGTGGAGTTCGAGATCGGGCAGGGCCAGAAGGGTCCGCAGGCTCAGGATGTTCGCGCCATCTGAGTGATGTGACGAAATGACAAGGGCCCCGCACCGCTAGGTGCGGGGCCCCTCGTCGTTTTCGGGCCGTTCTCCTCGGTTCGCCTCGCCGGGCCCGTCTCGGGACTCCCGGCCATCGCTTCGCGCCCGGCCCGCCGGAGACGGACGAACCCGGCCCACTCTGCTTCGCGTCGGCGCCGGATCTTCCCGCGCCGCACCGTCGGGATTCGACACCGGTCGGCGGACTCGGGCCGGTGAACCGGACATCTTCGGTTTCTTTTATTCACCTGTCGTTCTGTGGTGGCGGGTGACTTCGCTATATCAATTGCCGGTCTGTATATGCCACAGGAACGGAGGGGCTTGATCACGCCTTGCCCGGTAAAAGGCTGCGCTGGGCTCGCACGAAGTTTCCGCCCTCAGTCCGTTTCGGTCGAAGAGTGGGCATCGCGGCAGGTAGTGGTCGCGTGGATCGGTTGTCGACTCTGATCTCGAATCTATATGCCCATGGCGTGACCCACTCATTTCCGGAGTTTCGTAATGCGCCCGATCAGGCCGTCGATGTAACGCGTGGCTGTCGGTTCACCGCCGGTTTCCCCGATGAAAGGTCTCCGACTGTGCGGGAGACCGGGGCGCTTCCGCCTCCGGGCACACTCCCCGCGGCGGACGCGGACCCGCCGAGCGTGATTCCGCCCACCCGGCCGAGCGGGTCGGCGCTGGTTGCGCCGGGTCCTTGCCAAGGCGACTCCGAGGGGGCAGAACACCGCCCGATCCGCTGGAACTAAGCTTGGCCGCGTCAACTGGCCGTCCCCCCTGATCCAGGAGAACCCCACCGTGAGCCAAGCAGGCCGTCCTGTAGTTCTGATCGCCGACAAGCTCGCCCAGTCGACCGTCGATGCGCTCGGTGACGGTGTCGAGGTCCGCTGGGTCGACGGCCCGGATCGGCCCGCCCTGCTGGCGGCGGTGCCGGAGGCCGACGCGCTGCTCGTGCGTTCCGCCACCACCGTCGACGCCGAAGTCCTCGAGGCCGGCAAGAACCTGAAGATCGTCGCTCGGGCCGGTGTCGGCCTGGACAATGTCGACGTCCCCGCCGCCACCGAACGCGGTGTCATGGTCGTCAACGCGCCGACCTCCAATATCCACACCGCCGCCGAGCACGCCGTCACGTTGATGCTGAGCGCGGCCCGCCAGATCCCCGCCGCCGATGCCACCCTGCGCGAGCGCACCTGGAAGCGCAGCAGCTTCAACGGTGTGGAGATCTTCGGCAAAACGGTCGGTGTGATCGGCCTCGGCCGGATCGGGCAGCTGTTCGCCGCACGACTCGCGGCCTTCGAAACCAAGGTCGTCGCCTACGACCCCTACGTCTCCCCGGCGCGCGCCGCCCAGCTCGGAATCGAGCTGCTCACCCTGGACGAGGTGCTGGAGCGGGCCGACCTCATCTCCATCCACCTGCCGAAGACACCGGAAACCAAGGGCCTCCTCGGTAAGGACGCGATCGCCAAGACCAAGCCGGGTGTGATCATCGTCAACGCCGCGCGCGGTGGCCTGGTGGACGAGGCCGCGCTGGCAGAGGCCATCAAGTCCGGCCATGTACGCGCCGCGGGTATCGACGTCTACGAAACCGAGCCCTGCACCGACAGCCCGCTGTTCGAACTGCCGCAGGTCGTGGTGACCCCGCATCTGGGCGCCTCCACCAGCGAAGCGCAGGATCGGGCCGGCACCGATGTGGCCAAGTCCGTGCTGCTGGCCCTGGCGGGTGAATTCGTTCCCGGCGCGGTGAACGTCACCGGCGGTGTGGTCGGCGACGAAGTGGCGCCCTGGCTGGACCTGGTCCGCAAACAGGGTGCGCTGCTGGGTGCGCTGGCCGACGAACTGCCGGTGAGCCTCGAGGTGCAGGTCCGCGGCGAGCTGGCCTCGTCCGAGGTCGAGGTGCTGCAACTGGCCGCGCTGCGCGGTGTGTTCTCCGCCCATGTCGACGACCAGGTCACCTTCGTCAACGCGCCCGCGCTCGCGCAGGACCGCGGGATCAGCGCCGAGGTCACCACGGTCACCGAAAGCCCCAGCCACCGCAGCCTGGTGGATCTGCGCGCGGTCTTCGGCGACGGTCGCACCATCAATGTCGCCGGCGCGCTCACCGAACCGGCCCAGGTCGAGAAGATCGTCAACATCAACGGCCGCAACTACGATATGCGCGCCGAAGGTATCAACCTGGCCGTCCTCAACTACGAGGACAAGCCGGGCGCGCTGGGCAAGGTCGGCACCGCTCTGGGCGCCGCCGAGATCGATATCCTCGCCGCCCAGCTCACCCAGGACGCCAACAAAGAAGGCGCCACTGTGATGTTGCGGGTGAACAAGGAGGTGCCCGAATCGGTGCGCGCCGATATCGCGGCCGCCGTGGGCGCCGGCAAGGTCGCGCTGGTCGACCTGTTCTGATGTAGCGGTGCGCCGCCGGCGGACGCGATAGGCGGCGCGCAACCCCGTACGAATCCGCCCGGGTTTTCCGCACCCGGGCGGACCGGCGCAGAATCACTGTCCCAGCGGCGGCCGCACCCGGCCCGCCGGCCGCGACCGCTCGCGGCATGTCGTATCCAGAAAGCGTGGTTGTCATGAAGCTCGCCGTGATCCCCGGTGACGGTATCGGCCCGGAGGTCGTCGCCGAGGCGCTCAAAGTACTCGATGTGGTGCTGCCCGGTGTGGAACGCACCGAATACGATCTCGGCGCCAAGCGCTACCACGCCACCGGCGAGATCCTGCCGGAATCGGTGCTGCCGGAGCTGAAGCAGCACGATGCGATCCTGCTCGGCGCGATCGGCGACCCCTCGGTGCCCAGCGGCATCCTCGAACGCGGTCTGCTGCTGCGTACCCGGTTCGCGCTCGACCACCATGTCAACCTGCGGCCCTCCAAGCTGTACCCGGGCGTCGGCAGCCCACTCGCCGGCAGCCCGGATATCGATTTCGTGGTCGTCCGCGAGGGCACCGAAGGTCCGTACACGGGGACCGGCGGCGCCATCCGCGTCGACACCCCGCACGAGGTCGCCACCGAGGTCAGCACCAACACCCGGTTCGGCGTCGAACGCGTGGTCCGCTACGCCTTCGCCAAGGCACAGACCCGGCGCAAGCACCTCACGCTCGTGCACAAGACCAACGTCCTGGCCTTCGCCGGTTCGCTGTGGCAGCGCACGGTGGACGCGGTGGGCGCCGAGTTCCCCGATGTCGAGGTCGCCTACCAGCACATCGACGCCGCCACCATCCATATGGTCAACGATCCGGCCCGCTTCGACGTGATCGTCACCGACAACCTGTTCGGCGATATCATCACCGATCTCGCCGCCGCGGTGAGCGGCGGTATCGGCCTGGCCGCCAGCGGCAATATCGACGCCACCGGCACCAACCCGAGCATGTTCGAACCGGTCCACGGCAGCGCCCCCGATATCGCCGGCCAGTCCAAGGCCGACCCGACCGCCGCCATCCTCTCGGTCTCCCTGCTGCTCGAGCACAAGGGCGAAACCGCGGCTGCCGCCCGCATCCAGGACGCGGTCGCCGAGGACCTGTCGGGCCGCACCGGCAGCTCCTCCACCACCGAAGTCGGCGATCGGATTGCCACCGCGGTCTGACCTGGAAGTTCCCAACTTTCCGCCAACGAAATCGGGGTACATCTCCGATACCATCGGGGGATACCTGGGCGTATCCCCGATGGACGGCCCGATCGCGCTTGGAGGGCAGCATGACCGCGTGGCATGCCACCTGTGATGCAGGCTTCGGCCCGTACACAGTGCTGGATCTATATGACTTGCCGGAAGACGGCAAGGGATTCGAACTCGAAGACGGGTGGTTGGTCGAGGTGGCAGCGGGCGCACGGCACAACTGGATCGCGCGCAGGCTGTCTCGGATAATCGAGGGTGCGCTCGGTGAAGCTCCTGTGATCGTTTGCGATGGGGGCGAGTGGGAGATCAGCACACCGGCCGGCGTACGGAAGCCGGATATCGCCGTGGTTCCCTACGATATCGCGCGGTCTGTGATCTCGGACGGCTCGCCGAAACTCATACCTGGTATCGATCTCCTGCTGGTGGTCGAGGTGGTGTCGCCCGGGAGCGGTAGTGAGCGCACCGACAGGGTCCGGAAGGTGAGTGAGTATGCGGCGCTGGGCATACCGCAGTACTGGCTGATCGAGCACCAGCCAAAAGTTCGTGTTCACCGCGGAACCCTTGAAGGAAGTACCTACCGGTGGGGCCCCGTCGTTACCGAAGGTAGTGAATTCGCTGCCGATGTCGAGGTGGATTCGACGATCCGCGTGAGTTTCGACCCTGCGGTTCTCAGCGATATTTGAGTGGTTCGTCAGCCGTACCGGGCTCGTCACCTGCGGCCCAGCGGTTCGCGGTATCTCCACCGTGGACGTCCGGCGAAGTGGCGGCACTCCCGCCGAATCAGGATTCGGATATCGGTGTACGCCGGGCCAGGAGTCGGTTTCTGTGATGGATTCGGGCTATGAGCACGGTGTGCAGCGGCTATCGCCGATGCGGTTGCCAGCTTATCGAGCCGACCGCGGTGGCCGGCACTTACCCGGGGGATTCTCCGAATTAAACGGCACCAGTGGAATGGCTACCGCGGCCAGCGCAGCTGCCGCCAAATAGGCCGCCGGGAATCCGGTTGCGGTGATGAGGCCGCCGAAGACCGGCGGTACCGCGGCGATCATCAGGTTCTGTCCGGTGTTCTGGATGCCGAGGCCGCGGCCGCTCCAGTAGGGGCCGGCGAGTTCGGCGATGGCCGTGAAGGCCAGGCCGTTGTCGGATACCGAGACCACCGAGGCGATCACCATCAGCGGGATGGCGGCCCACCACCATTCGGTCCAGGCGGTCAAGGCCAGCAGCGCCATGGTGGTGACCGCGGCGACGGCGATCAGGCGCAGTGGACGCATCCGGCTACCGACGCGGTCGGACCAGGCGCCCGCACCGATCCGGCCCAGCGCGCCGAGCACTTGCGTGCCGGTGACCAGGGCGCCGGCAGCGGCCAGCGACCACCCGATATCGCGATGCAACCACAGCAGTGCGAAGGTCCAGACGGTGCCCTGCGGAATGACCAGCAGGACGGACACTCCGTGGATACGCCAGAGGGTGCCGCCGGCGCGGTACGGGTTGGCGCCGGTGGATTCGGCTCGCGGCGGGCGGGGCGGATCGACGATGCCCAGTAGACAGCCCACCGCCGCCAGACCCGCCAGAACAGCCGGCACGAGCAGCGCAGGAGCGATCCCGGCACTGTCCGCGACCAGCGGAATGGACAATGCGCCGATACCCACCCCGATGGGCTGGCCGGTCTGCCGGATACCCATCGCCAGGCCGCGCCGTTCGGGCGGGAACCAGCCGACGATCACCCGGCCGCTGGCACCGTTCGTGCTGGCGGCGCCCATACCGCCGAGGAACAACAGAACTCCGAGCAGGGGATAGCTCGTCGTGAAGGCGGCCGCGGTGCCGGCGGCGCACATGATCAGCGGTCCGGCGACCAGTGCGATGCGTTCGCCGAACCGGTCCACCAGATAACCCCAGGCGATGAGGGTGCAGCACAGCCCCACGGTCGGCAGCGCGACCAGCAGCCCGGCCGTCGGCAGCGGCATACCGCCCGCGGTGAGCGCGGGCAACAGGAACGGGACACCGTGGACGAAGATCGCACTCGAGGTCTGGGCGAACACCCCGAGGGCGAGCATGAGCCAGCGGCGCGCGGAGGAGACCGGTGCCGGTCGGTTTCCGGGCACGGCGGCTCGGGTGGCCGCCGGTGAACTGGGTGCCATAGTTCCCCATTTCGGAATACAGCAACATCTCAATATATGGGAAGTGCTTCTCAGATCTTGAACTTTTGGTCACCGTACACCGCCGAGCCGCGGTTTTACCAGGCGGTGTCACACTTTTCACCACCCCCGCATGCCGACCGGTCGGGCGCATTCGGGCTGGTGAACCCGGCTGGATAGACTCCGAGCATGCGTCTAGGTCGAGTTGCCAGCCCCGACGGGGTCGCTTTCGTCGCCATCGACGGCGAGACCGCCAAAGAAATCGCCGAACACCCGTTCGGCACGCCGACGTTCACCGGCCGTAGCTGGCCGCTGGCCGATATCCGCCTGCTCGCCCCCATCCTGGCCAGCAAGGTGATCTGCATCGGCAAGAACTACGCGGCGCACGCCGCCGAATTCGGTAGCCAGGCACCGGAGGAGCCGGTGATCTTCATCAAACCGAACACCTCCATCATCGGGCCGAACGTGCCCATCCAGCTGCCGCCCAACTCCGCCCGGGTCGACTTCGAGGGCGAACTGGCCGTTGTGATCGGGCGGCCCTGCAAGGACGTCACCGCGGCCCGCGCCAAGGACGTCATCCTCGGCTACACCGTCGCCAACGATGTCACCGCCCGCGATCAGCAGGCCCAGGACGGGCAATGGACGCGGGCCAAAGGGTACGACACCTTCTGCCCGCTCGGTCCCTGGATCGAAACCGAACTGGATCCGGCCGACCTCGAGATCACCACCGAACTCGACGGTGAAGTGAAGCAACGCAGCACCACATCACTACTGCTGCACGATATTCCGGAAATCATCGAATGGATCACCCGGGTGATGACCCTGCTGCCCGGTGATGTGATCCTCACCGGCACACCCGAAGGTGTCGGCCCGATGAAAGACGGTCAGAGCGTCTCGGTGACCGTCGCCGGAATCGGAACACTCACCAATCCTGTTGCCGCCAAACGCTGAACGAAAGAGAGACATGACAAACGTACGGGTCCGTTTCTGCCCGTCGCCCACCGGAACACCGCATGTCGGACTCATCCGCACCGCGCTGTTCAACTGGGCCTACGCCAAACATCACGGCGGAACCTTCGTCTTCCGAATCGAAGACACCGATGCCGCACGGGATTCCGAGGAATCGTATCTGGCGCTACTGGACGCATTGCGCTGGCTCGGCCTCGAATGGGACGAAGGCCCGGAAATCGGCGGACCCTATGCGCCGTACCGGCAATCGCAGCGCCGCGATATCCATCTCGACGTGGTGCGGAAACTGCTGGAAGCCGGAGAAGCCTACGAATCCTTTTCCACGCCAGCGGAAGTCGAAGAACGCCACCGTGCGGCCGGACGCGATCCGAAACTGGGCTACGACAATTACGATCGCGATCTGACACCCGAACAGATCGCCGAATACAAGGCCGCCGGCCGCGGTGCCGTGGTCCGGCTGCGTATGCCCGACACCGATCTCACCTGGAACGACCTCGTACGCGGCGAGACCACCTTCAAAGCGGGCACCGTCCCCGATTTCGCGCTCACCCGCGGCACCGGCGACCCGCTCTACACGCTGGTCAACCCGGTCGACGACGCGACCCAGCGGATCACCCACGTCCTGCGCGGCGAGGACCTGCTCTCCTCCACCCCGCGTCAGCTCGCCCTCTACGCCGCCCTGCAGCGTATCGGCGTCACCGATTTCACCCCGGAATTCGGGCATCTGCCCTTCGTGATGGGGCAGGGGAACAAGAAACTCTCCAAACGCGACCCCGAATCCAACCTGTTCCTGCACCGCGACCGCGGCTTCATCCCCGAGGGATTACTGAATTACCTCGCCCTGCTCGGCTGGAGCATCGCCGACGACCACGACGTGTTCACACTGGACGAGATGATCGCCGCCTTCGACATCTCCAAAGTCAACTCGAACCCGGCCCGCTTCGACCAGAAAAAAGCGGACGCGATCAACGCCGAACACATCCGGATGCTCGCCCCGGACGATTTCGCTGGCCGGTTGCGCGAATACTTCCTCCGGCACGGATATATCGGTGAAGAAATCGACGAGAAAGTATTCGCCGAAGCCGCCGAACTCGTTCAGACCCGAATAGTCGTACTCGCCGACGCCTGGGATCTGCTCCGATTCCTCTTCGCTCCCGCCACCGACTTCGCAATCGACCCGGCAGCCGGAAAGAAAAACCTCGGAGAAGACAGCCACCCGGTTCTGGACGCGGCTGTCGACGCACTCGAACCACTCACCACATGGACCGCCGCCGAAATAGAAGAAGCGCTGAAAACGGCGCTCATCGAGCGGCTCGAACTGAAACCCAGAAAAGCGTTCGCGCCGGTACGGGTCGCGGTCACCGGATCACATTTCAGCCCGCCGCTGTACGAATCCATGGAACTGCTCGGGCGGGAAGAATCCATGCGCCGCCTGCGGGCCGGACGCGAATGGGTCGCGCCCAGCGAATAACCCCTCCCGGCGGGCCCCGTGATCGTCGTGCGGGGCCCAGAGGCGCTGCCCACCGGTCTCCGGCCGGCGAGCGCGGGGAAGGTCGGGCGGCCCGGTGCTCGACGGGACCCGCACCTGAGCCGCGTTGCCGGTGACACTGTCGAGCTGCGCCACCACGGCACCTGAGCCACCACGCCGTCGCCGGATGCAGCGTCGGCCGTGGGATAGGTGGGCGAGGACCGGTGCCGCTGTTCGATCGGGATCGTGCCCCTAGGCCGGGGTGCCGGTGCCGTGCAAACCGCAACCCACACGCGAACGGGTTCGGATCCCGCGCCGACCGGCACCGCCGCATTCGCCACGGATTCCCCGCCCGGACAGCTGACGCCGGGATCGGCGGCAGTCCCGGCCGCCGGGCCGAGCGGCCGGCCGAAACCCATCCGGACGAACCCAACAACCGCGTGCTGACCAGGCGATTTGTAGTTTCCCCCGAACAGTTTGGTACTCTCTTTCTCGGCCGGAACGACGGTGCCGCCGCAGCCAGCGACGAACCGAAAGCCCAGGTCATTGGGGTATGGTGTAATTGGCAACACAGCTGATTCTGGTTCAGCCATTCTAGGTTCGAGTCCTGGTACCCCAGCGGAGATCGCTCTCTACTACATCCTCCAGATGCGGTGCGGAACGAATATCCAGGCGATTTGGTCGCCGCAGCCCGGTCGGTTACGCTGATCGAGCTTCGGATCGAAAGATCCACGATCCGCTCCAGCCAGGAGTCGATCAAAGTCCTGGCCCCGTCGTCTAGCGGCCTAGGACGCCGCCCTCTCAAGGCGGTAGCGCGGGTTCAAATCCCGTCGGGGCTACTCAGCTGGCAGGCTCATGCTCATGGAGAGCATGAGCCTTTGCTGATTCGCGATGTTTTGCGGGGGTCCAACCCCCGGGGGGCCACCCCGGCGGGCCGGCCCATGCCCTTGTCCCCCTTGTGCTTTTGCTCTTCGGCTTTTTTTGGGGGGGCCCCCCCCCCCCCACCCCGGCCAGGCGGGCCCGGCGCCCCCTGGACCCCCTCCGTGGAGGGATTCCCACCGGGGTTTTGCCGGGGCTGCGCCCCTGGACCCCTTTGCGGTTCGTGGGATTCGGGTAGGCGTTCGTGGCCGGTGGGCGGCGGATGTGCCGGTTCGGGTGCGAGATCTGGACTGGCTATCGGTGATCGGTTTTCCTGTGGGGCGTGGCGGGGGGCTGCGCCCCTGGACCCCTCTGTGGTTGGTGTTATTCGGCATTGGTGTGGTGGATCGGCCCGGAGATGGTGGTGATGGTTGTGCTGCGGTGACTGCCGCACAACGCCCGCCTGCTGCTGGATCTCGGGGGTGTCCCCACCCAGCAATGGGGCGGTGGCGACCAGCGGCCCGGTGGGACCTGGGGCGCGGTCTGCTGTGCGTTCGGTGTCTTCGGAGGCGGTCATCTGTCGGCCGGCGCTCCCCGTTGAGGCACTTGTGGAATCCGGGCTCGATGTTCGGCGGCACCCGGCGGGGGCTCGCGGTCATTCGGCCGGGCGAATACCGGCTGGGGCTCGGCGGCCGTATCTGGTGTCGACGCGACGCGCGTGGGTGATGAACAACACATTCGGGCTCTACATTTCATGTGGCGGCCGGTGCGGGCGTGGCGCGATCGGGCTTCGGGCGGGGTGCACGCGGCGGCAATGCGGGGCCGGGCGCGTAGGTCATCTGTCGGCTGCGGCTCGCAGTTTGTCGAAGGCGCGATTCGACGAGTGCCCGTCGAGGAACGCCTTGATCTCGGCTGAGCATGCCTCGATGGAGGCGGTCCCGGTATCGACTTCCAGATCGTAGATTTCGTGGGCGTGGACCGCATCGAGCTGGCTGGCGGCTGTGCCTGTGGGCCGGTCGGCGCGGCGGCGTTCGCGGTTTCGGAGTTCGCCGGGTGGGCAGTGGACACCGACGAAAACGACGTCGATACCGGTCATCACGGCCAGGCAGTCGGGTAGTCGCCAGGGTTCGCTCAGGACATGGTCCATGACGATGTCGTTGCCTGCCCAGGCCATTCCCGCGACAGCGCGGTGGAAACCGGCGCGGGTCCGGCGGAGGCCGCTGCGAGGTCGCGCGGATCGAGTTCGTGGGTTCGGGATTCCGAACGCATGGCGCCGAACATATCGACGCCCATGTGGAAAAAGGGGCGGTCGAGGTCGATCAGGAGCCTGCGCGCAATGCTGGACTTTCCCGAGCTCGAGACTCCGTTGAGGAGGACGACCCGGCCGGGAGCGGCTACGCGGGCACCACGGGTGCCGCACTTGTTCTCCATGCATCGATGGTGACTCGGCGGTGGGTGGTTGTCCGGCACACCGTGCGTCGGACGGCGGCCGGGCGGCTGCCCGGGTGATCGGAATCACCCGGGGAGTTCGAGATCAGTCGTCGAGGGCGCCGGCGGTGGAGCCGCCGAGGGGCATTTCGGGGAGGCCGAGTTTGCGGTGGTCCCAGCTGCGGATACGTTCGGGGACCACGCGGACGGCTACGCGCTTGTTCAGCATGCCTTCGACGTACTGGCGCATATCTTCGGTGTAGGGGCCGGTATAACGCTCCCAGACGCTGACGCCGACGGCGAACAGCTTCTCGGGATCGTCGATCACTTCGGCGTGGCCCTCGATGGAGACGCCGCGCAGGGTGTCGTAGGTCTGGCCGGCCTCGACCATGCAGGTGATCGTGGGATTCCGGCGGAGATTGACGGCTTTCTGGGATTTGCCTTTGGTTTCGAACCACAGTTCGGGAACGGCATCGGGGCGGTCGGGATCGGCGATCAGCGCGTACCACATGGCGGTGAGGTGCGGTTTTCCGTCGGCACCCAGGGTGGCCAGGGTGGCCACGCGGCTGCGCGTGAGGAAATCGGTGATCTCGGCGTCGGTCATCACGATCTGTGACCGTTGGTTCACTCCCATGAGGTCACCATAAGTGACGGCGGGTGCCCACCGCTCAGAGTCGGCGGTGCAGGGCATCCGCCGCCGCGACGAGGTCCGCGGCCCAGCGGGCACCGGGGCGGCGGCCCATCCGGTCGATCGGGCCGGAAACGGATATCGCGGCGACCACGGCGCCCTGCTGATCCCGTACGGGTGCCGAGATACTCGCGACCCCGGCCGCCCGTTCGCCGGCGCTCTGCGCCCAACCCCGTTTGCGGACATCGGCGAGAGTGCGTTCGGTGTAGAGAGCCTCGGCGAGCACGCTGCGCTGCAGGTCGGGATCGGCCCAGGCGACCAGGACTTTCGCGGCCGAACCGGCGGTGAGCGGCAGCCGGGAGCCGATGGGCACGGTATCGCGTAATCCGGCGGGCGGCTCCAGGGCGGCGACGCAGACCCGCTGGTTGCCGTCGCGGCAGTACAGTTGCACGCTTTCGCCGGTGATCTCGCGCAGCCGGGGCAGGATCGAGCTCGCGGCCTCGAGCAGCGGATCGGCGGCGCCGGCGGCGAGTTCGCCGAGGGCGGGGCCCGGGCGCCAGGCGCCGTCGCCGTTACGGGCCAGCAGTCGATGGGTTTCCAGGCCTACCGCGAGGCGGTGGGCGGTGGCGCGCGGTAGGCCGGTGCGTTCGCACAGCTCGTTGAGACCGCAGGGCTGCTCGGCGACCGCATACAGCACTGCCACCGCTTTGTCCAGAACGCCGATACCGCTATGCTGTCTCATACAACGATATTAGCGTCCTGCATTCTGAGATGCCATCACGAACAGCCCAGGTGGGTCGTGGGATGGGGTCGCGATATTCCAGCTAGCGCGTATCCGCCACGGGTTACCCGGGCGGGTGCCCGGCCCGAAAGGTGATCGCAACAATGCCACGTACGCTGGCCGAGAAAGTATGGGAACAGCATGTCGTCGCCCGCGGTGAAGGAGAGGGCGAGGCTCGCGAACCCGATCTGATCTACATCGATCTGCATCTGGTGCACGAGGTCACCAGTCCGCAGGCGTTCGACGGTCTGCGGGCGGCGGGGCGGCCGGTGCGCCGGCCGGATCTCACCATTGCCACCGAGGATCACAACGTTCCCACCGCCGATATCGACAAACCGATTGCCGATCCGATTTCGCGTCTCCAGGTGGAGACGCTGCGGCGTAACTGCGCGGAATTCGGTATCCGGCTGCACCCGATGGGGGATCGCGAACAGGGCATCGTGCATGTGGTCGGTCCCCAGCTCGGCCTGACCCAGCCCGGAACGACCGTGGTGTGCGGGGACAGCCATACCTCCACCCACGGCGCGTTCGGCGCACTGGCCATGGGAATCGGGACCAGTGAGGTCGAGCACGTACTGGCCACGCAGACGCTGTCGCTGCGGCCGTTCAAGACGATGGCGATCACCGTCGACGGGGAACTGCCGGCGGGAGTCACCAGTAAAGACCTCATTCTGGCGGTGATCGCCGAAATCGGTACCGGCGGCGGCCAGGGATATGTGCTCGAGTACCGCGGTGAGGCCATTCGGAAAATGTCGATGGAAGCGCGGATGACTATCTGCAATATGTCCATCGAGGCCGGGGCACGGGCCGGGATGATCGCCCCGGACGAAACGACCTACGAGTTCCTGAAAGGCCGGCCGCATGCACCGCAGGGTGCGGACTGGGATGCCGCGGTACAGGCGTGGGAAGCGCTGAAGACCGATGAAGACGCCGTTTTCGACCGGGAAGTGCATATCGACGCGAGTGCGCTGACACCGTTCGTCACCTGGGGTACCAACCCGGGACAGGGTCTGCCGCTCGGCGCAAATGTGCCGGATCCGGCGCAGATCGCCGACGAAAGCGCACGTGAGTCGGCGGAGAAAGCGCTGCGATACATGGATTTGACCCCGGGTATGCCGTTGCGCGAGGTTGCGGTGGACACCGTGTTCGTCGGGTCGTGCACCAACGGCCGGATCGAGGATCTGCGGGCCGTGGCCGGGGTCCTGAAGGGCCGCAAGGTCGCCGACGGGGTGCGGATGCTGGTGGTACCGGGCTCGATGCGGGTGCGGGAACAGGCCGAGAAGGAGGGTCTCGGCGATATCTTCACCGCGGCCGGGGCCGAATGGCGGCAGGCCGGATGCTCGATGTGCCTGGGGATGAACCCCGATCAGCTAGAACCCGGCCAGCGTTGCGCCTCCACCTCCAACCGGAATTTCGAGGGCCGGCAGGGCAAAGGTGGCCGCACGCATCTGGTGTCGCCACTGGTCGCCGCGGCTACCGCGGTCCGCGGCCGGCTGTCGGCGCCCGCCGATCTGAACTGAGCCGCCGCGCCGCATTCCGAAACCTACGATCAGCCCGAAACAGGAGAAATACGATGGAAGCCTTCACCGTGCACAAGGGGATCGGCGTTCCGCTGCGCCGGTCCAATGTGGACACCGATCAGATCATCCCGGCCGTCTATCTGAAGCGCGTGACTCGAACAGGATTCGAAGACGGTCTGTTCGCCGCATGGCGGGGCGACGAGAACTTCATTCTGAACACCGAACCGTACAAGCACGGCTCCGTACTCGTCGCCGGACCGGATTTCGGCACCGGATCATCGCGTGAGCACGCGGTCTGGGCGCTGATGGACTATGGCTTTCGGGTAGTTATCTCTTCACGTTTCGCCGACATCTTCCGCGGTAATGCGGGCAAGGGTGGTCTACTGGCTGCGCGAATGTCACAGAATGATGTCGAAATGCTCTGGAAGTTGCTCGAGGAACAGCCCGGACTGGAATTGGTTGTCGACCTCCAGGCGCGCACGGTGACCGCTGGAACCGTCGTGTTGCCGTTCGATATTGACGACTACACGAGGTGGCGCCTGTTGGAAGGATTGGATGACATAGGCCTGACACTGCGGCGTAGCGATGTGATCGCCGAGTTCGAAAAGGCAAGGCCGGCTTGGAAACCAAAGACCCTTCCCGAACCTATTTCGCAGGCGTAATGTTCTCGGCCTCTTAGTGACGTCTCCGATGACGCGGTAGCTGTGCGTGTGCTAGGCCACATGAATTTTGGCGTGGCACATAGACTCTTGCCCATTGTGGGTTTACCGTGGTACCTAGTCGGTCCGACGACGGGCCATTAGTCTGCGGAGGATTCAATGAACAAGGCGGAACTGATCGACGTTCTGACCGAAAAGTTGGGTACTGACAGGCGCACGGCCACCGCGGCAGTCGAGCATGTGGTCGACACCATCGTGCGTGCGGTACACAAAGGACAGAGCGTCACCATCACCGGATTCGGTGTGTTCGAACAGCGGAAGCGGGCGGCGCGCGTCGCGCGTAATCCGCGTACCGGGGAAACCGTCAAGGTGAAGCCCACTTCGGTGCCGGCCTTCCGGCCCGGTGCGCAGTTCAAGGCGGTAATCGCGGGTAAACAGAAGCTCGCGGCCACCGGCCCGGCGGTCAAACGCGGTGTCAATGCTCCTGTGGCGGCCAAGAAATCCACGGCCAAGAAGACCACGGCGAAGAAAACCACCGCCAAGAAGTCGGCCACCAAGGCGCCCGCCAAAACCACGGCACGTAAGACCGCCACCAAGGCGCCGGCCAAGAGCACCGCCGCGAAGAAGGCGGCCACCAAGACGGCGGCCCGTAAGACGACCGCCAAGAAGAGCCCCGCCAAAGCCGCGGCGAAGAAGACCACGGCCAAGGCCACCGCCAAGAAGACCCCGGCGACGAAGAAGGCGACCACCGCGAAGCGGACCCCGGCGAAGAAAGCCGCCAAGAAGGCGCGCTGATTCGCCCACCCGCGGATGCCGCGGAAATCCCCGACGGCTTTCCGACCCGCGAACGGGTGCTCGTCTGCGAGTAATGCGTGCCGCATCTCGGCCCGCCTGCTCGCGACCTCCACAACCGAAACGCCGGACGGACCAGCCCCCGGGCGATCCCCGGGGGCGTGACCGTTTCCACGGCCGGTGAGGGTTCGGCTCTATCCGGTCGCCGGCGCGGTATCGACCGACAGCGATCGGTCCAGATGATCGGCGGCGACCAATCGGTCGCCCGCGAAAGACAACACCCAGACCGACCCCTTCCGGGTCCGGGCGGGTGACAGTCGCATTCCGTCCCGCTCCGCCCACCACCGGACAAGATCCGGAATGGTGTCGCCTTGACTGCACAGTACGGGCACCGCCCGGGCGGACAGGACCAGCGACCGGATATGTTCCCGCGCCTTCTCGGGATCCGCGGCATATCCGATATCACCGAGCAGCGGGTCCACCGCCACCTCGGCTCCCAAATCCTCGGCCAGCGGGGCCACCGTCTGCACACAGCGCAGCGGTTCGGCGGAATGGATTTCCCCGGCACCGAATGCCAGCAGGTTCGGCACCAGCGCGAGTGCCTGCTGCTGCCCGGCCAGTTCGAGCGGGCGCTGCTCGTCCGGCCCGCGGAACCGGTCGCGGCGACCGGCCTTGGCGTGCCGGACGACGAGGGCGGTCCGGGTATCGGCCGGTAACCGGGTGAACGCCCGGACGATCTGGCGATCCATCGGATACGACAGCGCCGACATCACCGTCTCCAGCGGGCACCAGGTGAGTTCGTCGACTTCGTTGTTCGCCGTGAACGCTCCGCCGGTCACCTCGGCCGCCCAATAGTCGACCCGTTTCAGCCTGCGATGCCCCGGGATCGGATAGGTGACCTTGCCCAGATAGCGGCCCAGCCGGGGCCGCAGCCCCGTCTCCTCCTCGGTTTCGCGGACCGCGGCCAGGACCGGAGTCTCGCCGGGATCGAGTTTTCCCTTCGGCAACGACCAGTCGTCGTATTTGGGCCGGCGGATCACGGCGATCTCCATGCGCCCGGCCGAATCGGGCGCATGGCGCCACAGCACGGTGCCGGCGGCATGAATATTGGCTGTGGTCCGGGGATCCGGGTAGGACGGTGGTGTATGCGTGGTGCCCACTGCGTTCACTGCTGATCCGGGCGGCGCAGGCGCATCAGCGCCACTTGATGGTCGCGGACTTCGATCCCGTCACCATCCGGGCCGGTGCCGGCCCGGTCGGGGCTGGATTGCCAATTGCCGTCGGCATCCAGTACCCAGCAGCGGGTCATCGGGTGCAATGCCGATTCGAAGATTCCGTCGAGCCGTTCCCGGAGTTTCGGGTCCTTCACCTGCGCCATGACCTCCACCCGGCGGTCCAGATTGCGGTGCATCATATCGGCGCTGCCGATCCAGAACTCGTCCTGTGCCGCGAAGTTGAGAATCCGCGAATGCTCGAGCACCCGGCCCAGGATCGACCGCACCTCGATGTTCTCGCTCATACCCGCAACCCCCGGCCGCAGTCCGCAGATACTGCGGACCACGATCTGCACCGGAACTCCCGCCTGCGAGGCGCGGTAGAGCGCGTCGATGACCTGTTCGTCGACAAGGGCATTGGCCTTCAGCCGGATCCGGGCCGGTGCCCCCTCCCGGGCCAATTCGGTCTCGCGTTCGATCCGGGAGATGATCCCGGACCGGATACCGCTCGGGGCAACCAAGATATTGCGGTAGTCGGCTTTTCTGGAATAGCCGGTGAGCGAATTGAACAGATCGGTGAGATCGGCGCCGATCTCCGGCGCCGCGGTGAGCAGACCGACATCCTCGTACAGGCGGGCGGTCTTCGGATTGTAGTTACCGGTGCCGATATGGCAGTAACGGCGAATGGTCGAGCCCTCCCGGCGCACCACCAGGCAGGTCTTGCAGTGCGTTTTCAACCCGACCAGGCCGTAGACCACATGCACCCCGGCCTGTTCCAGCGTGCGCGCCCATTTGATGTTGGCCTGCTCGTCGAACCGTGCTTTGATCTCCACGAGCGCCACCACCTGCTTACCGGCTTCGGCGGCGTCGATGAGCGCGTTGACGATGGGTGAATCGCCGGAGGTGCGGTACAGGGTCTGTTTGATCGCCAGGACCTGCGGGTCGGCGGCGGCCTGTTCGATGAAACGCTGCACGCTGGTGGAGAACGAATCGTAGGGGTGGTGCACCAGCACATCGCCTTCACGCAGGGCGGCGAAAACATTGCGCGGGGTCTCACGTTCTCCGAACGCCGGCGGGGTCGCGGGAACGTAGGGGGCGTCCTTGAGATTCGGGCGGTCCACCCCGTATACCTGCCACAGGCAGGACAGATCCAGCAGTCCCGGAACCTGGATCACATCGCCCGGGTCGACCTCCAGTTCCCGCAGCAGCAGGTCGAGCATGTGCTCGGTCATATCGTCGGAAACCTCGAGCCGTACCGGTGAACCGAAGCGGCGCCGCGCCAATTCGCGTTCCAGCGCCTGCAGCAGGTCCTCGTCGCGGTCCTCGTCCACCTCGAAATCGGCGTTGCGGGTGATCCGGAACGAATGGTGCTCGACCACCGTCATCCCCGGGAACAATTGATCCAGATGCGCCGCGATCAACGCCTCCATCGGCAGGAACGCCGCGATCGAGGCGCCGTTCCCGGAACCGGGCCGGCGGACCCGCACGAACCGGTCCACATTGTCGGGCACCTTCACGCGGGCGAAATGTTCGCCACCGGTGGTCTGGTCCTGGACGGTGACCGCGAGATTGAGGCTGAGCCCGCTGATGTAGGGGAACGGATGCGCGGGATCGACGGCCAGGGGCGTGAGCACCGGAAACACCTGGTCCTGGAAATGCGCGGACAGCCGTTCCCGCTCGGGCTCCTGCAGATCGGCCCAGTCGATGATCTCGATACCTTCCGCGGTGAGCGCGGGCAGCACCTCGGTGAGGAACACCTCGGCGTGGCGGACGGCGAGATCCTGGGTGCGGGCCGCGATCAGCTCGAGCTGTTCGCTGGGCGAGCGGCCGTCGGCCGAGCGCACCGAAAGCCCGGTTTCGGCGCGGCGTTTGAGACCGGCGACACGGACCATATAGAACTCGTCGAGATTCGAAGCGAAGATCGCCAGGAATTTCGCGCGTTCCAGCAGCGGCAGCGAACTGTCCTCGGCCAGCGCCAGGACCCGGGCGTTGAAGTCGAGCCAGCTCAATTCCCGGTTGAGATAGCGATCGGCCGGCAAACGAGGAGATTTCCCGTCCGCCGGGATCTGGGTGGCGGCCGGAGGCGGGGTGGGTAGCACCTGATGCTGCTTGACGGTTTCCGTATCGCTCACGCCTACGATCATCCCCTACGAACCGGGTGGTGTGCAGACACCGGCGGTGACTGTTATCTCTAGTTCACGGGGTGGCGACCGGTCCGCACACCTGGGTGACCGGTTCGCGAACACGAGCCGGCAGACCCAGTTCACGCAGGAGGGCAGCGGTCTCGATACCCGTGCCCAGCGCCTGCACGGCGGCCAGATCCGCGGCGGTGTCGACATCCTGGCGCAGACCCGGCCAATCACCGGCCAGTTCGCGCGCGCCGTCGGTGCGGTGGTGGTGAGCCGAATCACGGCCGAAGCGCGGACGCAGCGGCAGGCCGGACGGCGCGAACAAGGCCGCGGTACCCGTGCCCGCGTGGTCGGTCACCAGGGCGCGCAGCTCGCCGGCGGCGGCTGCCAGTACGGCCGACAACTCCTCCGGGCACAATGCGGGCAAATCCGCCTGCAGCGCCAGCAGGTCCACGGCCCCGTGCCGGCTTCGGACGGCCGCCGCCGCATCGGCGAGCGCGATATTGAGCCCGTCGGGGTCGGTGCGGGCCCGGGCCGGTTCGGGGTGCACCTCGGCGCCGAGCGCACGGGTTGCCTCGGCTACCACCGGGTCCGGCGTGACGATCGTGATCGCCGCGATCGCGGGAACCTCCGCGACCGCACGCACGGTATCGGTGAGCATGGCCAGTACCAGCCGGGACCGGTGCGCCGGCGCCAGTACACCGGCGAGCCGGCTCTTGGCGCTGTCCAGGGATTTCACCGCGATCACGGCGTGCACGGAGTGCGGGCACATGGCCCCATCCTGTCATGGCATTCTGAGCTGATGACGAGGGCGGCGGTAATGGGTGCGGGATCGTGGGGTACGACACTGGCGAAAGTACTGGCCGACGCCGGGACCGAGGTCACGGTCTGGGCCCGGCGGCCCGAGGTCGCCGAGGCACTGGCCACCGATCACCGCAACCCCTACTACATGCCGGGAGTGCAGCTACCGCCGATCGCCGCCACCAACGATCACCGGCGCGCCCTGGACGACGCCGAGATCGTGGTGCTCGCCGTGCCGTCGCAATCTCTGCGCGCGAACCTGAAGACCTGGGCGCCGGATATCGGCGCCGATGCCACCCTGCTGAGCGTGGCCAAGGGCATCGAGACCGGCACCCTGCTGCGGATGAGCGAGGTGATCGCGGAGGTCAGCGGGGCAGACCCGGCGCGGATCGCGGTGCTGTCGGGACCGAACCTCGCCGGCGAACTGGCTGCCGGGCAGCCGGCCGCGACGGTGATCGGCTGTATCGACGCGCAGCGGGCGGCCGCGGTCCAGCGGGCCTGTGTCACCAGCTACTTCCGGCCCTACACCAATACCGATGTGATCGGCTGCGAAATCGGCGGTGCCTGTAAGAATGTGATCGCGCTGGCCTGCGGGATCGCCTCCGGCATGGGCTTCGGCGACAACTCCATCGCCGCGCTGATGACCCGCGGCCTGGCCGAGATCATCAGGCTCGGCGTGGCACTCGGCGCCGAACCGGCGACGCTGGCCGGGCTGGCCGGGGTCGGGGATCTGATCGCCACCTGCACCTCGCCGCTTTCGCGCAACCGATCCTTCGGCGTGGCGCTCGGCTCCGGCGGCTCCATGCAGGTCGCCCAGGAGGCCACTCACGGTCAGATCGCCGAAGGCGTGAAATCGTGTAGCTCGATCCGCGCGCTCGCCGATGCGCACGGGGTGGAGATGCCGCTCACCGAAGCCGTCCACCAGGTGTGTCACGAGGGATTGGCCGTGCAGTCGGCACTGGAGAAACTACTGGGGCGCCGGATCAAACCCGAATGAGCCGCAGCGGCCGGTGCGCGGGGATTATCCGGTGTCGCGACAGGGTACCGTTCGGGCATGACCCGGATCAGAGTTGCCGTCGTCTTCGGCGGGCGCAGTAACGAGCACACGGTGTCGTGCGTATCGGCCGGTGCCGTACTGCGCAACCTCGATCCGGAGCGTTACGAGGCGGTCCCGATCGGGATCACCCAGGCCGGGACCTGGCTGCTCGCCGATATCGATATCGCGGCACTCGCCCGCCACGACCGGACGCTGCCGTCGGTCACCGGCGGCGGTACCGAACTGGTGCTGGCCGCCGATCCCAGCCGCGCCGGAACACTGGTACCGCTCGGTGATCCGCAGACCGTTCTCGGCGCCGTCGATGTGGTGTTCCCGGTACTGCACGGTCCGTTCGGGGAGGACGGCACCGTTCAAGGAATGCTGGAGTTGGCGGGCATCCCGTATGTGGGCCCCGGTGTGCTGGCCAGCGCGGCCGGGATGGACAAGGAGTTCACCAAGAAACTGCTGGCCGCCGACGGTTTGCCGGTGGGTGTGCAGATAGTGCTGCGGCCCGGCACCGCGACCGTCACGCCGGATGAGCGGCAGCGGCTCGGGCTGCCGGTATTCGTCAAACCCGCCCGCGGCGGTTCGTCCATCGGAATCACCAAGGTCACCGACTGGGCCGATCTCGACGCCGCGGTCGCCACCGCACGTGAACACGATCCGAAGGTGATCGTGGAGGCCGGGATCGTCGGCCGCGAGGTCGAATGCGGGGTGCTGGAATTCCCGGACGGCCGGGTGGAAGCCAGTGTGCTCGCCGAGATCAGGATGCCCGAGGACCTCGCCGACGCCGACGCCGGTGAGGAGCCCGCCGGGCCGGCCTTCTACGATTTCGACACCAAATACCTCGATGACGTCTGCGAATTCGATGTTCCGGCGAAACTGGACGACGATATCGCCGAGGAAGTCCGGGCGATGGCGGTACGCGCGTTCCGCGCATTGGACTGCCAGGGGTTGGCGCGGGTCGACTTCTTCGTCACCGAGGACGGGCCGGTGATCAACGAGATCAACACCATGCCCGGATTCACGCCGATCTCCATGTATCCGCGGATGTGGCAGGAAACCGGTATCGGTTACGCGGAACTGCTCACCAACCTGGTCGACACCGCGCTCGCCCGCGGAACCGGGCTGCGCTGAAATCGACCGGCTGCGCTGAGCCGGCCGAGCTGCTGCAAGTCCGCCGGGCTGCGCCGAGTCGGCCGGGCCCGCAGGAGAGCTAGTTGGGCAGTTCGCCGGGATCGAGCGGCCGGGCCGGCAGTTCCGCGGTGATGGTGTCCGATATCGCCTGCAGCGGCGTCGGGCCGGAGCCGTCGGGAACGGTGAGCGCGAGATAAGTTTCGCGGTCCACCGCGAACCAGGTGGCGGTGGCCGCGGTATCGTCGCGGACCTCGAACCATTGGACGCCGTTGACGACCTGCAGCGGGGAAGCCCGGTTGAATTCCAGCGGGCGGTCCAGGCCGCAACGCAGCACCACCGCTTCGCCGCCGTCCGGCCGCTGCCAGGCCGCCGTCGCGGGCGGCGCGGGTTCGACCAGCGTCGAGCGGGTGAACTCGCCGAAGTCGGCGGGTAACGCGGGCAGCAGGGCAGAGCAGGCCGGGCCGTCGGCGGCGGGCGCCGGAACCGGGCCGAGAGCCAGCGGTTCACGGCCGGTTGGGCCGCGCAGCACGATCACGGCCGCGACGAGGACGCCGACCAGCAGCGCGATGGGTAACGCGACAGCGGTCGCGATGAGCGCGGGCGGGTAAGGCGCACGTTCCGGAGTCGCGTTGTCCGTGGTCTCGGAATTGCGTGCCTCGGTATCCGGGGTCTTCGTATCCTTCTCGGGCGATGTCCCCGGCATCCTCGGCGGTCCTTCCTGCGGCGTACGGGTATGGGTGTGCTGCGCCGGACGCTGTGGGGCATCTGGCCGATCGAGTACGGCGTGGCGTGCCGCCGGTCGACCGCCCCGGCCCGGTATCCGATCGCTCCGCCCTGCGTGACCAGCGATCCGGCCGCAGCGCGGCAATGACTGCTGCCACCACACCCGGCTCCGGGCACAGGGTACCGTCAGTGCGGAAAGCGCCGGACGACCGGCCGGCGGCCCACGGCCCGGCCCCGGTCCGCTGCACCGAATCCGTCCGGTCGAGCATCCCGGCCGACGGAATCGACGAATCCCCCGCCCGCTCGGCAGCGGCGGCGAATGAGAGAGGTCCTGGCGATCAGCACTCCACCGACTGTGCGCGACCTGGGCGAATTCGCCCTGATCGACCGGATCAACGCCGGCCGGGCGCAGGGGCCCGCCGTCCGGCTGGGTCCCGGTGACGACGCCGCGGTATTGGCGGCGCCGCGCGGAAATTACGTGGTGAGCACGGATATGTTGATCGAGGACCGGCATTTCCGGCTGGACTGGTCGAACCCGGGCGAGATCGGACGTAAGGCGATCGCGCAGAACGCGGCCGATATCTATGCCATGGGCGCCGAACCCGTGGGTTATGTGATCGGCCTGGGACTGCCCGGGGACACCCCGGTGGATTTCGTCACCGAGCTCGCGGACGGGTTCTGGGCCGAAGCGGAGCGGGCGGGTGGTTCCGTCGCGGGCGGGGATATCGTGCACAGCGCGCAGCTGGTGATCTCGGTCACGGCCTTCGGTGATCCGCTGGCCGATCGGCCGGTGACCCGGTCCGGCGCACGGGTCGGGGGCACGGTGGCGATCGCCGGCCGCCCGGGATGGTCCGCGGCCGGTTACGCACTGTTGTCCCGCGCGCACCCGGAGGCGATGCGTCGACTCGACGATTCGGCTGTCACGGCAGTGACGGCCGCGGTCGCCGCGCACCGGGCGCCCCGTCCGGCCTACAACCTGGTTCGCGTCGCCATGCGTACCGGTACTCCGCCGGAGGCGCTCACCGATATCTCCGACGGATTGCTCGCCGATCTCGGGCATCTGGCGGCCGCGTCGGGGGTCGCGGTGGCGGTGGACTCCGCCGGCCTGCCCGATCCGGACCTGGAGCGGTGTGCCGACGAACTCGAAGCCGATGCGCGGCAATGGATTCTGACCGGCGGCGAGGATCATGTATTCGCCGGGGCCTGGGCGCCCGGGGTGACACCGCCGCCCGGATGGACCACCATCGGACGTATCGAGGCCGGTCGAGGCGTCACCGTGGACGGTGCGCGATACCGCGGTCCGGCGGGCTGGGAAGCCTTCTCCGGCTCGGACTCGGCGAAATCGGACCACTCACGATAGGTTGTGCGGTCATGGGCACGAAACCACTCACGGAAATCATCGATCCGGGCTGGGCGAAAGCGTTGGATCCGGTGGCCGACCGGATCGCGGCAATGGGTGAGTTCCTGCGGGCAGAGAACGCCGCCGGGCGCGGATATCTACCTGCCGGGGAAAATGTGCTGCGTGCCTTCCAGCATCCGTTCGAGGACGTGCGGGTGCTGATCGTCGGCCAGGACCCCTATCCGACGCCGGGCCATCCCATGGGGTTGAGCTTCTCGGTGGCGCCGGACGTTTCGCCGGTTCCGCGCAGCCTGGCCAATATCTTCGCCGAGTACAGCAAGGATCTCGGCCACCCCACCCCCACGAGCGGGGATCTGAGCCCGTGGTCGGATCAAGGCGTACTGCTGCTGAACCGCGTGCTCACCGTCTCGCCGGGCAAACCCGCTTCACATCGCGGAAAGGGCTGGGAACAGGTCACCGAACAGGCCATCCGCGCCCTGGTGGGCCGCAACGAGCCACTGGTGGCGGTGCTGTGGGGCCGTGACGCGGCCTCGCTGAAACCGGCACTGACCCAGGCCGAGGTGCCCTGTATCGAGTCCGCGCATCCGTCACCGCTGTCGGCGTCGCGAGGATTCTTCGGTTCGCGTCCGTTCTCCCGGGTCAACGAACTCCTGGACGAACTCGGCGCCGAACCAGTGGACTGGCGCCTGCCCTGAGCAAGCGTCGAAAGAAAAACAAGTGAGGAGCACACCATGAATCTGCGCGGCATCACCGCCACGCTCGCGCTGGGCGCCGCCCTGTCCGGCGCCGCCGGGGCGACGGCCGGAGCGGCCCCGCTGACCCTGCAGCCGGCCCAGCCGGTCACCGAACCCGCGCCGGTCGCCGAGGATTTCACCTCGTCCGGTTCGTCCACGATCTCCGCGTCGGTGAACGCCAAGGGCGCGTGCCTGTTCCAGCGGACCCTCAGCGCCATGGACCTGGACTGCTGATTTTGTCCGTTCGTACGGCGTAACGTCCGCATATTTGCGATGCTGCAAATCGTGAGTAATGCGAACAATCTGCTCGATCCCGTCCGGCTGCGACTCCGCGGCGCGGGCGGGATCGAGCTCGTTGCGGACCGATACGGCCCCGCGGACGGTCCCACAGTGCTGTTCCTGCACGGCGGCGGCCAGACCCGGCACTCCTGGAAACAGACGGGCGCGCAACTCGGCGCCGCGGGAATCCGGGCGGTCACATTGGACGCGCGCGGACACGGCGACAGCCAATGGGCCCTGGATCGTGATTACCGCTACGAGGCCATGGTCGGCGATGTACTCGCGGTACTGGAACAGCTCGGCGGCGGACCGGTGGTCCTGGTCGGCGCCAGTATGGGCGGGATCACCGGACTGCTGGCCACCGCCGCGCCGGGCGGGGACGCGATCTCCGCGCTGGTCCTGGTCGATATCGTCACCCGTCCCGAACCCGAGGGAGTCGACCGGGTGGTCACCTTCCTGAACAAGAACCCCGAAGGCTTCGCCACCGTGGAGGAAGCCGCCGACGCGGTCGCCGAATATATGCCGCACCGGCCGCGCCCCAAATCCAGCGCGGGCCTGCTACGCAACCTCCGGCAACGCGACGGACGCTGGTACTGGCACTGGGACCCGGGCATTCTCGGCGACAAAGGTCACGACCCCGACGAGATGGCTCGTAACCTCGAGGGCGTCGCCCGCGCCCTGACGATCCCCGTGCTGCTGATCCGGGGAATGAAATCCGATGTGGTCAGTGCCGAAGGCGCCGCCGAATTCCAGACACTGGTACCGCACGCGGAAATCGCCGAAATCGGCAATGCCGCCCATACCGCCGCCGGCGACGACAACGACGCCTTCACCGAGGCGGTCACCAAGTTCGTGCTCCGCGCCCGGCGCAGCTGATTGCCGAGGTTGCGAGTTCCGGCCCGTCCCACCGACAACCCTGGAGTGCCTTGCCGAACTCGATACCGCGCTCGGTGATCTCGATGCGGCGAGGGGCAGAGTCAGCACATGCTCGGCCGAACTCGGGATCCGGGCGGTGCGGTCGGCGTAGTCGGTGCGTTCGAAGCTCGAAGGTGTCGCCGAGGCTCGGTTTCGCACTCCTGGCCCGGTGTGGGGCCGTGTCGTGTCGTACCTGCCGGGCCGGATCGCGGCTGTCACCGGTGCATGATGTGTCCGGGCGCCGGGCCGCCATCGGTGGTGCGATGAGGCCCGGGACCGGACCGGCTCTACGTGCTCAGGGGTTGCGATCAGGCCAGGCCGGAATAGTCGGGAGTGCGTTTGGCGAGGAACGCGTCGACGCCTTCGCGGCCGGTGGGGCTCCCGGCAGCTTTGCCCATGGCATCCCGTTCGGCGTCCAGTTGTTCGCTCAGGGTCGCGGTGGCGGACCGGCTCAGCAGCGTACGAATGGAGGCATAGCTGGCGCGCGGACCGCGGGCCAGGGTGCGGGCCAGGTCACGGGCGGCGTCCTGGACCGCATCGTCGCTACCGGTGAGACGTGCCAGAATGCCGAGGCGGTGCGCTTCGGCCGCGTCCAGCACAGTGTCGGTGAGCAGGATGTCGCGGGCCTTCGCGACGCCCACCAGCCGCGGTAGCGTCCACGACATACCACCGTCCGGGCTCAATCCCACACCCGGATACGCGGGGCGCAGCCGGGTGCCCGGGCCGCCGACCGCGATATCGGCGGCGCACACCAGGCTCATACCGGCGCCGGCCGCCCACCCGTGCACCGCCGCGACCACCGGGACCGGCGCGGCATCCAATGCACGGACGAAGACGTGCAGCGTATCGGCGAGCCGGTACAGGTGCGCGGCACGGTCCTCGGCGGCGGCGAAATCCCGAACGTCACCGCCGGCGCAGAAATTGGGCCCGGAACCGATGAGCAGTACGGCACCCACATCCTTCCCCGCCGCGGCCAGGGCGGCGGTTCCCGCGGCGACTCCCGCGAAATCGAGCGAGGTCCCTCGGGCCGCGGTGGACAGGGTGATCTCCAGTACCCCGTCTTCGATCCGGATGTATTCGGTTTCGGTGCTCATGATCGGCACTTTACTGCCGGACGCACCATCCTGATCTCGGTCGCGGTGGCGAACCGTTCGGCCCGGGCGGTGCCGTCGGGTACGAAACCGTACTTGCGGTAGAAGGCGCGGGCCCGCGGGTTGCCCTCGAAAACCCACAGTGAGCAGGACTTATCCGGTTCGAGAACGGTATTGAGCAGTGCCTGCGCGAGCCCGGTGCCATACCAGGGGGCACGAACGTACATCGCGCTCAGCTCCCGGTCCGCGACCGCCGGAAGTTCATCCGGCAGGCCGTACTGGGTGAAGCCGATGATCTCGCGACCGCGTTCCGCGACCCAGGTCGGCTTTCCGGCGTGACCGCGGGCGGTGCGCTCCCAGCTCGCGGCTCGACGATCCGTATCGAAGGCAGCCAGCACATGGTCGGGTACGAGTCCCCGATAGGCCTCCCGCCAGCAGGCGATATGGCAGACCGCCAACGCCCGCGCATGTTCCGGAACAAGGGGAACTATTCGCCACGGCCGCCCGGATTCCATCCGCTCCGCACTGTTCGGATCGATAGGTGACCCTCCGATCGGGATACCCCACGCCCCCGGCGCGCGTTGCGCCCTCCCACCTATATACCTCCCCACACCCCCTCCCCCGCCGCCCCCCCCCCCCGGGGGCTGCCTGGGTCGTGGGGTATCCCGATCGGAGGGTCACCTATCGATCCGAACAGTGCGGAGCG
>NZ_JARWOV010000086.1 GCF_029868855.1 Nocardia carnea
CCGCACCGGATCGATGACCGTTTTCCGGACCTGCCCGCCGGCCACCACATAGGCGTCGGTCGTATCGGAGGTGGTGATCTCGTCCAGACCGTCGTGGCCGCGCACCACGAGTGCACCGGCCCCGCGCCGGCCGCCCGTACCCGTGAGATCCGAACCGAGGCACCACAGCCAGCCGCCCTCCATGATTCGGATCCGCAGCCCCGCGTTGCCGAGATCGAGCCCGCACGCGCCGGCCCGGGCCTGCAGAACCGAGCCCACCCACCCCGGGACCCCGCCGGCCGCGCCCATCGCGCGCCCCGGCACCGGCCTGGCGGTTATCAGCTGGGGGCTGGCACACGAGCGCTACTCGGTGGCCGGTCAGATCGCCGCGTCCTGCGAGCGCATGCTCGGCGTGACCCTTGCCCGGATGTACGACCGCGTCCAGTTCGGCAAACGGCTCTACGATCATCAGGCACTGCGCTTACGCGTCGCCGACCTGCAATCGCGGGTCGATATCCTGCGCCACGCGCTGGCCGGCGTCGCAGCCGAGGGACGTATCAATCTGCGTACCGCCGCCTCGCTCAAAGCCACCGCGGCAAATCTCGGCGAAGAAGTGGCCGCGGAGTGCCTGCACATCTGGGGCGGTATCGGCTACCTCGATACCGGGCTCCCGCTGAACCGCTGGTTCCGGGATATGAAACTGGCGCGCGTCGGTGGCGGTACCGACGAGGTGCTGTGGGAGTTGGTCGCCGCGGCCATGAAGCCCGACACGGACGGCTACCAGGCTCTCCTCGCGAAAGTGGATACACAATGACAGACGCCTCGGTGACGAAGCTGACCCCGTCGGATCACACCTACCTACACCTGGATACCGCGAGCAGCCCCATGCACTGGGCGATGCTGCTCGAACTGTCCGCCGACGACAACCATTTGAAAATCGGTGATGTGCGCGAACGGGTCCACGAGCGCACTGAGCTGTTCGAACTGTTCCGGCTGGGCATCGACGGCGGGCGCTGGCGCCGACCGCGCGAGGTGGTGGCCGAGAAGGTCGATGTGGACAGCCATCTCGCCGCCGCCGAATACACCGACGCGGCAGAGTTGAGCACGCAGGTCACCGCACTGCTCGAAACCCCGCTGCCCCGGCCACAACCGATGTGGCACATCACGCTGTTCACCCCGGCCGGCGACGGCTCCCAATACTTCCTGCTACGAGTGCACCACGCGGTGTCCGACGGTATCGCCGGCGCCGCGTTCGCCGCACTGCTGGCCGACGGTACGGCCGGGGAACTGGCCGAGTTCGAGCGATTCGCGACCAGCCCGCGGTTCCGTACGCCCGACATCGAGCCGGAGGTGCTGAAGGAAGCAAAGGCCGCATTCGCCGAACAGCACGCCGCCGGAAAGATCGGCCGTAGCTGGCCGAAACTCACCACATCGGGTCGGCGCGAATACGCCCGGTACAGTGCGCCCACCCGCGATCTGCGCCGCGCCGCCAAGGCGCACGGGGCCTCGGTGCACGAGTTCCTGCTCGCCGCCGTCGGCCGCGCGATCAGCCTTGCCCCGCCCGGTTCGGTACCCGCCGAAGTCGTCCGGGTGACCCTGCCGGTGACCAACGATCCGGAATTCCGGCACACCGGCAACGCCGTGATCGTCACGCCGTTCAATCTGGCCGGTAACGTTCCCGATCTCGACCGGCAGATCGAGCGATGCAAATCGGAACTGGCCGTCATCGAGAAGCGCCGCCCCGAGCTGGCTTCTGCGGCGGCCGCGACCGAACCCGGGCTGCCCTGGGCACTGCGGCGCGTGATCGGCAGCGCGGCCATGAAGCATATGAGTCCCGATATCCATATCGGCATCAACCCCGGATTCTCCAGGCTACGTTCCGTACTCGGGAAACCGATCACCGAACTGACCGCGCTGTCGCCGCTGGCCGGATATTCGTTCTCGGTGACGTCGCTGATTCTGGGCAAGCGGACATCGTTCGGCATCGTCATGGACCCCGCGGCCCTGCGGCCGGGGTATGCCGCCACCTTCGTCGAGCACCTCGACCGAGTACTCGGCGAGGCGTAGTGCGCCACGACCGGAAGTATCCGGTAGGCAGAAATGGAATTCCGATGAGCAGAATCACCCAGTTGCTTTTCGACGAACCGGTTTCCGGAGTCAAAGGTTTGTGGAGCGGCCCCGACGCCGCGGAGCTGACCTTCCGATCCTGGGATCAGTTGCGGGCCGCGGCCCGCCGGGTCGCCGCCGGATTGGCCGAGGCGGGGGTGGTACCGGGCGACTCCGTCGCGATCCTCGCGGGCCCGGCCGACGACGTCATCGTTGCGGTACAGGCGATCTGGATGCGGGGCGCGGTGTTCACCATGCTGCACCAGCCCACCCCGCGCATGAATCTCGAGACCTGGCTGACGGATACGCGTTCGGTGATCGAGATGCTGGGCGCCCGGGTGGTCGTGCTCGGTGAGCCGTTCACCGAGGCCGTGCGAGATCTCGATCTCGGTGCGCCGGTTGCCGTGATCGACGAGCTGGCCGAGCGAACCGAAACGATCCGGCATGTGCCGACCGCCGAGGACGATACTGCCATCCTGCAGCTGACCTCCGGCACCACCGGTGTGCCGAAGGCGGTGGCGATCTCCTACCGGAATCTGCATCAGAACCAGGCCGCCATGGTGGACCGGACAGGTTTCACCGCCGATTGGGTGGGCGTCAGCTGGTTGCCGCTCTACCACGATATGGGCATGATCGGTTTGCTCATGACCCCGCTGCTCGCGCAAGCGACAACGGTGGTCGTTCCGCCACTCGCATTCCTGAAGAATCCGCTGTGCTGGGCTGAGTTGATCGGCCGATTCGATGGAAACTACACCGCGGCGCCGAATTTCGCGTATTCGCTGCTCGCCCGGCGACTGCGCCGGGTGCCCGACGGCGCCTACGACCTGTCGTCCATACGGGTCGCGGTCAACGGCGCGGAGATCGTCGACGAAGCGACACTGCGGGAATTCCTGGATGCGGCAGCACGTTTCGGTTTCCGGCCGGAAGCGCTGATGCCGGCCTACGGTATGGCCGAGACCACCCTTGCCACATCGTTCACCGATGCCGGCACACGTTATTCGGTGGATGTCATCGATTCCGGACGTGCCGAAGGCGACGGTGTGGTGGAGCGTGGTTCGGCCGGTGCATCGCGAACATTGATGCGGTTGGGAACCCCTGTCGCCGGGATCGAATTGAAGGTGGTCGATAGTTCGGGGGCGGCGCTACCGGCCGACCGGATCGGCGAGATCCTGGTCCGCGGAGACGCGGTGACCCGGCGGTATCTCCTGCCCGAGGGTTACCGATCGGCCGTGGATGCCGAGGGCTGGCTCGCCACCGGTGACCTGGGGTACATCACCGATACCGGTGAGACCGTGGTGACCGGACGTAAGAAGGACATCATCATTGTCTCCGGCCGCAATATCGCCCCCACCACGGTGGAGCGTGCGGCGGCCGGAGTCGACGGTGTGCGCGCCGGCAGCGTGGCGGCATTGGCCGTGCGTCTGCCCGGAATGGCGCGCGAGGGTATCGCCGTGATCGCCGAATCCGATCTCGCCGAGGATGCCGAGCAGAGCGAGCGGATCCGTAAGGAAGTGGCTCGGGCGGTCTACGACGATATCGGCATCGCCCCGGCAGTCGTCACGATCGTGCACAAGGGCGCACTGCCCAAGACCCCGTCGGGCAAGTTGCGTCGTTCGTCGGCCGCGAGCCTCATACCGGCCTGATCGAACAGCGTTGTGTGCAAACCGTTCCCGGCCCGGAGAAGGCATCGCCGAGCATGCCGGGGCGCACCGGCGATCACCGGACGTGGGGAACCCGGTGGTGCCCGGCTTCTGCAGCGCTGGATCGCGAGGCCCAATTCGTTGAAAGTTAGGTTTGACTTGCCTAACTTTTGCGTCCTATTGTTGGACCGCCCGGAGGTCCGGGTTTGTTCGTTGTTTGGCTCGAAGGGATCGCCAATGCCGAAACTCATCAGGATTATTTCCGCCTTCGTCTTCGCCGCTCTGCTCGGCCTGGGCTTGGCCCAGCCGGCCGCCGCAGATGTGTCGATTCGCGACGGTAAGGTCGGCGACCTCTACGTTCGCGACGAGGTGCCGAACCTCGGCCAGCTCGAGCGGCAGTTCGCTGCCTTCTGGAACCCGAATATCGGCGTCGATCCCAAGCTCGAGGTCAGCTACAACGGCCCGCAGGCGCGCGGCGCGCTCGAGCAGGTCATGGCGAACAGCCAGACCATGGATTTCTTCTCGATCCAGGGCCGTGCCGTCGGCGATATCAATATCTCCGGCAACACGATGTCGGTGGTTGTCGAGGGCGTGATGGCCGGCTTCCCGGCCACCTCCATCAACTACCACTTCATTCGTGAAGGCGGTCTGTGGAAGTACGACTGGAAAGCGATCTGCGCCGAAATGCAGTGCGCGGGTGACCCTGAATTCGGGTACTGACAGCCGCAGAGATTTCCGGAACGACTCCCCGGCGACGCCACGGCCGAACGGGGAGTCGTTCTGCGTATATGCCCATCCACCAGCCATCCAGCCGTTCAGGAATCCATCGATGATCAGTATTCGCGGCGTGTCCAAACGCTTCGGCGATATCGTCGCCGTAGACGATGTCAGCTTCGAGGCCGAACCGGGCTCGATCACCTATCTGCTCGGGCCCAACGGCGCCGGCAAAACCACCGTTATGCGGATGATCGCCGGCCTCACGCGGCCCACCGGCGGCACACTCACGATCAACGGCCGAGGCCTGCTGGACTTCCGCGACACCATCCGCGAAATCGGGTTCGGCCTCGGCGCGTTCACCCGCAACCCCCAGCACACTGCGACGCAGCATCTGCTGTGGCAGGCCCGCCTGGGCGGCGTGCCGGCGGCCGCCGTCGGCCGGGTGCTGGAACGGGTCGGGCTGGAAAAGGTCGCGAAGCGTCCGGTCGGAAAATTCTCCTACGGCATGCTGCAGCGGCTCGGGATCGCCGCGGCGCTGCTGGGCGATCCGCGAACGCTGGTGCTGGACGAACCGGCCAACGGGCTCGATGTCGAGGGCACGCTGTGGCTGCGCGAACTCGTCACCGGGCTCGCCGCCGACGGCAAATGCCTGCTGGTGGCGTCGCACAACCTCACCGAGGTCGAGATCACCGGAGATCGGATCGTCATCATGGGCCGGGGAAAAGTGTTGTCCGATACGAGCAAGGACGAGTTGGTCGCTCGTGGGTCGGGCCCGCGACCGCTGGAGTCCGCTTACCTCGAGATCACCGCGAACAGCGTCGAATACACCACTGGTGGGGGTGAGGTCTGATGCTCGCCCGATATCTGGTCCGCGCAGTCCGCAGCGAACTCGTGAAACTGTCGTGGCGTAACCCCCTGTGGTACACGGTCGTCCCGCTCGCGATCCTGATCCCGGTAGCGCTCAACTTCGGAATCGCCAAGGCATCCCAGGCCGAAACGATCAACGGCTACGGCGGAATGGAGACCAGCAATGCCACCTACTGGGTGCTGATCTTCTCGACTTTCATCCTCATGTCGGGGGCGGTGTCCTCGCTCAGCAACGAGTTCAAGGACAAGACCGTCGAGACCGTCGCCGGTATCCAGGCGCGCCGCTGGCTGCTGTCCGTCGCGAAATTGATCGTGTTCGGCCTGCTCTCCGGCGTGGTCGCCGGTGCGGCCACGTTCCTTCTGCTGGGCGGGTTTCCACACCTGTTCCCGGACGTATGGGGTGACGTCGATGCCTTCTCCGGCGCCGGAATCCGCCTGCTGATCTGCGTGCCGATCTTCACCGTGCTCGTCTGTGCTCTCGGCCTGGGCCTGGCCGCACTGCTGCCGAAGCCGGGTCTGGTGGTGATGATCGTGCTGCTGTGGAAGTTCGGGATCGAGGTTTTCGTCACCTTCGTCAACAACGACCTGGGGCGCATGCTGCAACGGTTGTCGCCGTTCAAGAACGGCGAACTGGGCGTCGGCCAGCTCAGCACCATCGAGAGCTACTTCGGCGGCCCGAACGGATCACTGCTGTACTTCGCGGTGCCGTGCCTGGTCGTCTTCGTGCTCGGCACCCTGCGCCTGGCCACGGGTGACATGAAGAGCGACTGATCGACGCCCGGGGGAGAGCGGTCCGCGTTCTCAGCGACGTTCCGCGGCATGCCGGTAGCCGCGGAACGCCACCGGACCGAACACGACGACCAGTCCGATCGTCCAGAGCACCGTGACGGTCAGTGGCGCGGCCACCGGGCCGCCCTCGGTCAAACCACGAACAGTATCGATCGCCGGTGTCATCGGCTGATGCCGGACCACCGGTTGGAGCCAGCCCGGATACTCGCCGACGGGTGCGAAACCTCCGTTGAAGAACAGCAGCAGCAGAAAGAATCCATTGAGTTGCTGGACGGCCTGCCGGCCGGAGGCGACCGTTGCCATGGCGATCACCGGCACCGCGATACCCACCGCGAATACCATCGCCACCAGTACCGCGCCGATTCCGGCGGCGATACCCTGCTCGAATCGGAATCCGAGTGGGATCGCGACGGCGAACAGGACAACGGTGGCTATCCCGGTGCGTACCGCCTCGGCGAGCAGCCGGCCGGCGAGGAAACCCGGGCGTGGCACCGGCAGCGTCCACATCCGGGCCAGCAGTCCGGTATCGCGTTCGTGGATCAGGCTGATCGCCGTGGCGAGCGTGCCGAACAGGGCGCCCACCAGCGCCACCAGACCGGTGTTGCCGAAGATACTGTCCCCGCCACCCATCGAGGTCACGGTCTTGCCCAGGACCAACTGGAACATCAGCAGCATGAAGGCGGGAAAAACGATCGACTGCACCACTATCCCCGGATCGCGCGACCAGGAACGCAGGAGCGCACTCGCCTGGACGATCGATTGACGCAGTACCGGCACGGTCTGCCGGGCCGGCCAGGTTGCTGTGTATGTCATCGTCTCCGTCATCGTTTCACCTGTGCTCGGCCCGCGATCACAATTGCCGCACCACCGATGGCGAGCAATGCCACCGACCAGAGCGCAACCGCGGTCAGTTCGGCCTCGGTGCCCGCGGCGAGCGCCCGGAGTGCGTCGGCGTAGACCGACATCGGCTGATTGCGAACGAAGGGCTGTATCCAGTCGGGGAATGCCGGTGCGGCGACCAGGCCGGTCGACGCCATCACCAGGATCAGCTGCGGAATCATGAGAACACTCGCGATCGATACCGAATTGCGGGCCACGGTGCCGATCGCATCGGTGACCATACTCAGTGCCAGTCCGAAAACGACGACCAGAGCGACGAAGACGAGCGAATCCACGATCGTGCCCTGAAGCCGGAAGCCCAGGGCGCAGCCGATGGCGAGCCCGCCGCCGAGCGCCAGCACCATCCGCACCACCACCCAGGCCATCCGCCCGAGGAACGGCGCGGCGCGCGGGATAGGCAGCGACATCATCCGCTCGTGCACCCCGGCCCGTGCGTCCTGTCCGGCGGATTCGGTGGCGGTGATGGCGGTGAAGAGCCCGGCCTGCAAAAGGATTATCGGGGTGAGGAATTGCGCATAATCGCCCCCGCCGAGTTCGAACTGGCGGTGTAGCGGCGTATAGAAGCAGAGGAAGAACACGACCGGTCCGAAGACGGCGAAGACGACATCACCCGAGCGGATCGCGGCCGAGATCTTCTGGCGGGCGAGAGTAGCGGTGGCCGGTACGAGCCCGACCGAACTCCGGGGCACGGTCGTGTCCGGGGAGCTCGCGGTGGGCGCGTGTTCGACTGCGGTCGTCATCAGCTCGTCTCGGTCAGTTGGAGGAACACCTCGTCCAGCGAGGGCTGGCGCAGGCCGATATCGACCACGTCGATTCCCGCGGTGTCCAATCGGTCGATAACGCCGGCGACCGTCGCCATTCCGTGCGGAGCCCGGACCACCAGCCGCGGGTGTGCCTGGGCCCCCGCGCCCTCCGCTGGTGATTCGACGAGGTCCAGCCCGTCGAGTAGGCCGACGACCCGGGCCGTATCGGTTCGCTCCACGAGGGTTACTTCGCAAACAGCCGCGCCGACCTGCTTCTTCAGCTGGCCCGGTGTGCCGGCGGCAACCACCGATCCGCGGTTGAGCATCACGATACGATCGGCGAGCCGGTCGGCCTCCTCCAGGTACTGGGTGGTCAGCAGGACCGTGATCCCTGCCTTCCGGAGGCCGGCGACGGTGTCCCAGACCGAGGCGCGGCTGCGTGGATCCAAACCGGTGGTCGGTTCGTCGAGAAACAGCACCTCGGGCCGGGTGACCAGGGCGCTCGCGATATCGACCCGGCGCCGCATTCCGCCGGAAAGGGCACCGACGCGCCGGTTGCGTACCGCGGCGAGATCGAACTGCTCGACGAGTTCGTCGATGCGGGTGCGCAGACCCGGGCCGCGTAAACCGGTGAGCCGGCCGAACACGGACAGGTTCTCCACGGTGGTCAGCCCCTCGTCGAGAGCCGCGTATTGCCCGGTGAGCGAGATGGTTTCGCGGACCCGGGCAGCCTCGGCGACCACATCGTGACCGCAGATCCGGGCACTACCGGAGGTGGGCCGTTGCAGGGTGGACAGCAATGTGACCGTGGTGGTCTTACCGCTGCCGTTGGGGCCGAGGAGGCCGAGTACCTCTCCGCGCGCGACCTCGAACGAGATGCCGTCGAGGGCGGCCACCTCGCCGTATGTCTTGACGAGATCGGCGACCTGGATCGCTGCCACATGTGCTCCTTCTGCGGAGGTCATCGCATCGCAACCGGGTTGGGTGTGGGGGCGAACGATTCTCCGGACTGCCTCTCGGCGCGTGGTAGCCACTCGACGCGTGGTGACATGGATTTTCTGCCTCCCTCGAAGGGCCCCGCCGGGGAGCCCTTCCGTTACTTAGGGAAGGCTACACTACCTTTTGGTGGTCTGGTGGGCGCACAGCGGCGGCCGCGATCGACGATTCGAGCGCTCGGATCCAGCCGATCCAGGAGGGCTCATGGAGATCCGGCCCGAACACGCGGAAAGTTCGGCGCCGGGGGCTGAGAAACCGCACCGGATCCGGCAACGAGCATTCGGTTGCGTAGGCCTCGTCGGATCAGATTGTCAGTGGCGCGGATACGGGAAACGTCACCGGCAGTGCGGTGAGTGCACGTTGGAAGGCCCCCGGACGCCAGGTGAGATCCCCGGACGGTACGGCGAGGCGTAGTTCGGGCAGTGCGTCGAGGAGTTGGTCGATGGCCGCCTCTGCCACGAGATAGGCCACCTCTTTCGCCGGGCACATATGCGCGCCGACGCTCCATGCGAGGTGGGCACGGTTGTCGGTGTACTCCCCGGTATCGATCGCCGGATCGTTGTTGCACGCGGCGATGCTGATCATCACCGGCTGATGTGCGGGAAGCCAGACGCCGTCGATCAGGACGGGCCGGCGGGGGAAGGAGACCGCGTAGTTCGCCACCGGCGGATCGGTGAACAACACCTCGTCCACGGCATCCCGGGTCGAGAGGCTCCCGCCGAGCACATCGCCCGCGAAACGCTCGTCGGTGAGCATCAGCCGGAGCGAATTGACGATCAGGTTCTGCAGCGGTTCGATACCCGCTCCGTAGAAGCTGTATACGTTGTGGAGCATCTCCTCGTCGTCGAGGTTCGCCGGGTCCTGCACCATCCGGGTGACGATGTCGTGACCGGGTTCGTTCTTCTTCAGGTTCACCAGATCGGCCATTGCCTGTTCCAGCATGGCGTTGCCTTCGCCGGCGGCCGCTGTCGATCCCTCGATCATCGTCGCCATTCCGGCCGCCGCGCGCCGGCTGATCTCGGCCGGACAGCCCAAGATGTCGTTGATGAGCGCGAAGGTCAGCGGAAACGCGTACTGCTCGATGAGTTCCGCCGAACCGGCGGTGCAGAACGCGTTGATGAGCGGTACGGCGATCCTTTCCACTCGGCTGTGCAGCGAGTACAGATCGACCCCGTTCACTCCGGCGACGGTCGCCTGCCGGTACCGGGCGTGCACGTGACCGGAGTTCCGGACAGCCGACGGGCGCCATTCCAGCAGGGGCAGGACAGGGCAATCGCGCGGGATGGCCTTCTGCCAGACGCGGGAATCGGCCGGGAAGTGCTCGGGGTCGTTGAGGATGCGCACAGCGGTGTGATAGCCGACGACCAGCGTCGCCGGGACGCCGGGAGCCAACTCGACCGGCACCAACGCGCCGTATCGGCGGCGCATTTCGCGATAGGCGACGTGCGGTGCCTGGGCGATCTCGTCGCGGTAGAACGGAACCCGGGGCTCGTCGGTGCTCTGCGGTGACCCCTGGATGAGTGGAAGTACGGCGGTCTGGGCGTCGGACGGCGGCGAAAACAACTGTGTCACTCCATATGTAGAGGCGTAGGTGGCGCCCGGAAGCAGCTGTGCCGACGCCACCGGAACGCCCGAGGTGACATTAATCGAGGAAGACTCCCGACCCGAACCGACCGCCCGGCATTTGATCACTTCGTAATCGATCCGGGGTGCGCGGTATCCTGCTCGCCCACCGTGGGTTTCGCAGGTCTGTCGAGAATATGACGATCATCGGCCGGACACGCTCGCGGCGAGCCGGCAACGCGTTGCGGGGCTGTGCGGGAGGAGGCGGGGATCTCGCAGGTGTACTCGGTTCGCCTTCGCTTGGAAGATATCGCCGTCACCGGCCGGCGGTGCGGCCCTCGGCGCTGCGGCGGCGTAGCCCCGGCCGCCTCCGCGACGGTGGCCTGCTCGGCCGGCGGCCCGGCCTCAGGGAACATCCGGTGGAGCGCAGTATCCCGGTCCGGCCGTGTTCTGCCAGGAGACCGCCTCCACCGCGCCGGCGCCCGTCACATTGCCCGGGTGAGGCAGTTCTTCGCGGATTCCCGGAAACGGGCGATCAGCGGATTACGGTCGTCGGCGCGGGTGACGACGACGACCTGACAGGGTTCGATTCCATCGACGGGCACGGTGGCGAGGTCGTCGCGCAGCGTGCTGCGCCGGTCGTCGGCCGGCACTATCGCAAGGGCCTGGCCGTCGGCCACGACCTCCAGTTTGTCCTCGAAGGTGTCGACGAGCATGGGGCCGAGTGGGGCCGGTTCGCCGTTCGGGCGGGGGTCGAGCCGCCAGAATCCGGTCCAGGCCGCGGCCATACCGGCGCAGGCGACGAGAGGTTCGCCGGCGAAATCGTCCGGGCCGACCGATTCCTTCCCGGCGAGGTGATGGCCGGCGGGCACGAGGAGTACCCGGGGTTCGTCGTAGAGGACGGTCACCTGCAGGTCTTCGCTCGTGATGGGAAGCGGGGTGCGGGCGACGAGCACGTCGACCCGGCGGTCCGGTAGGGCGCGGGCTTCGTCCCAGTCCAGGTGCTGCGTGCGAACGTGCGCGTCCGGACAGCGCCGGCGCAGATCCCGCACCGCGGGGGTGATGGCGAGGTCTTCGAGGTAGCCGATGATGATCGTGCGCGGTGGTGGGGGGGGGCGGGGGGCGCGCGCCGCCCCCGGGCGGGGGGGGGGGGGTCTATACCGTCGACCGCGACGGGATCGACGGGTTGTCGATGCGGCGTCTGGCCGAAGCGGTGGGCCGCGATCCGATGGTGATCTACCGGCATCTGCCGAACAAGGCCGCAGTTCTCGAC
>NZ_JARWOV010000087.1 GCF_029868855.1 Nocardia carnea
CTTGGGGTCGCCGGGGCGGCGCGGGCGGCGCGTGGCGGGGGGGGGGCCGGGGCCGGGGGATGAGGCCGGCTGTGTGCCCTGTCGCCGGGCATTCTTGACCAGGCCACCGCCGATGATCAAGCGCTGGATTTCGCTGGTGCCTTCGTAGAGTCGCAAGAGCCGGACATCGCGGTAGATCCGCTCGACCGGAACATCGCGCATATATCCGGTACCACCGTGCACCTGGACCGCGAGATCGGCGACCTTGCCCACCATTTCGGTGCAGAACAATTTCGCGACCGACGGTGCGGTGCGCCGGTCCTCTCCGGTGGCCCAGCGCCGCGCGGCATCGCGCACCAGCGCGCGGCCGGCCATCACCCCGGTTTGCATATCCGCGAGCATGGCTTGGACGAGCTGGAATTCGCCGATCGCGGTGCCGCCCTGGGTGGCGGTCGCGGCGTAGGCGACCGATTCGTCGAGGGCGCGCTGGGCGGCGCCGACGGCGAGCGCGGCGATATGGACCCGGCCGCGGGCCAGCGAGGTCATGGCCGCGCGGTAGCCGATGTCCTCGCTGCCGCCGACCAGCGCGCCGGGGCCGACGCGGACATCCTGGAAGCGGATCTCCGCGGTCCAGGCGCCCTCCTGCCCCATCTTGCGGTCCTTCGGCCCCACCTCGACGCCGGGAGAGTCGGCGGGAACGAGGAAGACGGCGATTCCCGCGCCCTGCTCGTCGGCGGGGCGGGTGCGGGCGAACACCACGAACAGGTTCGCGACAGGGGCGTTGGTGATGAACCGCTTCTCGCCGTCGAGCACCCAGTCCGGGCCGTCGCGTCGTGCGGTGGTCCGTAGCGAGGCCGGGTTGGATCCGGCCCCGGATTCGGTGAGGGCGAACGAGGCCACCACAGCGCCGGAGGCGATGGGGTCGAGCCAGCGTGCTTTCTGTTCGCCGGTGCCGAAACCGACCAGCACCTGTCCGGCGATACCGTTGTTGGTGCCGAACTGCGACCGCAGCGCGAGCGTGGTGTAGCCGAGCTCCATGGCCAGTTCCACGTCTTGGGTGAGATCCAGGCCCAGTCCGCCCCATTCCTGCGGAACGGCGTAGCCGTACAGGCCCATGGCCTTGGCCTGTTCGACGATCTCGGCGGGTATCCGGTCCTGCTCGGCGATATCGCGTTCGCGTTTCATGACCACGTCGCGGACGAAGCTGCGGGTCTGGGCGAGAATTTCCCGGAAGTCCTCCTCGGTGACCGGTTCGGCTGCGGTTTCGCTGGTCATAACGGGTCTCCTCGTACCGGCAGTGTGCGCCGGTGTCGTCTGCGCGTTCACGGATCCGCGGCGCGAATCCGCGGATCTACACTACTGTAACTGCAACGGTATCTGATACGGGAAGAGTGATTACATCCGGTACCGACACGACAGTATCTCGCGACGGAGTGCCATGAACGCATATGACCTCGGCCTGCTGGTCCTGCGACTGTGTCTCGGACTGACCATGGCCGCCCACGGCTACAACAAAATCGCCGCACCGGGCGGCCTGTCGGGTACGGCATCGTGGTTCGACGGTATGGGTATGAAACCGGGACGGTGGCATGCGCGGATCGCGGCCGGTAGTGAATCAGGGTTCGGGCTGGCACTGGCGCTGGGCCTGCTCACCCCCGTGGCCGCGGCCGGTTTCGTCGCGCTCATGCTGGTGGCCGGCTGGACGGTGCACCGCGGTAACGGCTTCTTCATCGTACGCAACGGCTGGGAATACAACCTGGTCCTCGCCGTCGCGGCCCTCGTGGTGGCGTTGGTGGGTGCGGGCCGGTTCAGCATCGACCGGCTCCTGTTCGGGCCGGCCGATTTCGGCGGCCGGCCGGGTCTGGTCGTTGCTGCCGGGGTGGGCCTGGTGGCCGGTATCGGGCAGCTGATGTTGTTCTACCGGCCGCCGTTGCCGCCCTTTGCCCGGAAAGCTGATCGAACGGGCGCCCGGCTGCGGCGGTGGTGGCAGCGATTCGAGCTGACTCCACGCCTGCCGGGCGTACCCGGGGGAGAGCGGTACTCCGGCCTGCCGGGCCAGGCCGGAGGGTTGCTATCGCGTGTTGTACCCGACGATCGCGAAGCTCACTGTGGCGAGTGCGGCGAGGTGGTTCTCGGGCATGTTCCGCACCTCGACCTGCACGACGATCGAGCGTTTTCCGGAATGGACGATGGTGGATACCGCGCGGGCCGTACTGGTGGTGACAGCGCGGAAATAGCGGACGGTCAGGTCCGAGGTCACCACGCCACCGGCCGGCAGACTGTCCAACGCCAGTGTGCCGGCGGCGATATCGACGAGGGTGGCGACGAGACCGCCTTGCAGGCCGCCCGAGGTGTTGACAACGTGGGGAGCCACGGGCAGTTCCCAGGTCACCGCACCTGATTCGTCCGGTTCCTTGCGGAAACCGATGTGGTCGAGTAGATCGCCGATTGCCTGGGTGGAGGTCATGGTCGGTCCTTGTCGAGTTGTCGTCGAATGCATCCTGTTCCGGGTGCGCGGGTCGATTGCGGTGCCGTATGCGGTACCGGGGGAGAAGTGTTCAGTGCGGGCGCCCGGTCGCGGTGCCGGCCTCTACACCGCGGTCGGACAGCAACTTTCGCAGCGCGGCGAGATCCACCTTGCCCGTTGTGCCGCGCGGGATCTCGGCGTCGGAGTCGAGCAGCAGCCAGGTGGAGGGCACCTTGAACGAACTCAGGATCTTCTTGGTCGCGGCGCGCAGCCGATCGACGCCCGGGCTGCCCGTGACGATCACGGCCGCGGCCACCCGGGCGGCGTCGCCGCGGTCGATATCGGTGACGAAAGCTCCGGTGACGCCGTCCAGCGAACGCAGCGCTTTTTCGACTTCACCGGGGTAGACGGTCGCGCCGTTGACCTTGAACATATCGTCGCGCCGGCCGTGATAGAAGAGGAAGCCCGCGGTGTCGAGATGCCCGAGGTCGCCGGTGGGGTAGTAGCCGTCGGAAGTGAACAGATCCTCGCGGGCGCGGCCGCAGATTCCGCGCAGCATATGCGGTCCGCGCAGCTGGATCTCCCCGATGGTGCCCGCGGGCACCGGATCACCCGAGGGATCGGCGATGCGCACCTGCATTCCGTCGAACGGCCGGCCGCAGCTACCGTGCGCGGATTCGGGCATATCGGTATCCGCGGGATAGCCGCAATAGGGGCCGAAGGATTCGGTCATACCGAACAGGTTCGCCCGGGCGCCGGGCCGCGCCCGCTGCCCGGGCGGTAGCAACGCTTCGAGGCTGCCGGGTCGCAGCGCGGACAGATCGGTCCCGAGGGTTTCCGCCCGGCGGGCGAGGGCTTCGGCCTGGTCTGGCCACCCCCGGAACAGGGTGACCCGTTCGCGTTCGAGCAACTCCAGGGTCGATTCCGGCCGCGGTATCTCCTCGGTGACCAGGGTGGCGCCCGCCGCGAGCGCGGAAAGGATGCCACCGCCGAAGCCGCCGACCCAGAAGAACGGCATCGGCAGATAGAGCCGGGTCTCGGCGTCGATACAGCGGGCGGTGAGTCCCGAGCGCACGGCGGCCAGCGCGTTACCGTGCGAGTGGATCACACCTTTGGGCAGGCCACGGCTGCCGGAGGTGAACATGATGAGCATCGGGTCGGCCGGGCGGAGGGTGGCGGCGAGTGCCTCGGCGACCGCGCTCGCCGCCAGTGTCACCGTGAGCTGCGCAGGGGCGCCGGCGATATCGTCATCTCCGGGCGCAGGCCGAACGTCGGAGAGTACCCGCGAAGAGGCGTATCGACTGTCCGCAGACTCGAGGGTGAGCTCGGCGAGGAAAGCTTCCCCGAGCGGTTCGGTGGCGGCTTCGGCAGTGAATATGTGCCGGAGCCCCGGCAATTCAGGGTGATGGATCGGCGTGGTGTCGATTGCTTCGCCGAGGACGGAACGGAGTCCGTCGAGGTAACGGTGGCCGCGGAATTCGACAGTGGTGATCAGTACTTCCACGGCGGCGGCGCGTAGTTGGGCGATCAGTTCCGGTGGTTTCAGCAATGTGCTCATCGGCACCAGCACCGCGCCGATCCTGGTGAGTGCGAGCGCGGCCCGCACCCAGCCGACACTGTTTGGGGCTACCAGCCCCACCCGGGTGCCCTTGGTGATTCCGGCGGCCACGAACGCGGCGGCCAGCCGGCGGGTGGTGGCGTCGAGGTCGGCGTAGGTGGTGCGGGTGTGCCGGTCGATCACCGCCGGATGGTTTCCACGCTCGGTGGCATGCAGGCGCAGCAGGGTATCGATGGTTTCGGTCGCCGCGGTGTGCTCAGGCATCGAAGATCTTTCGCAGTCGCTGGATGTCCACTTTGCCGCCGGGTAGCAGCGGCACGTCGCCGGGCCGCAGGGCGGCGAATCGCCGGGGGACCTTGTAGGCCGACAGTTCTCGCCGGAGGCTTTCGCGCAGCGCGGTGTCGTCGACGGTGGCGGCCGGGGTGACGAGTACGGCGGCCACGATCTGCCCACGGTCGGGGTCGGGCAGGCCGAGCACATGCGCGGGTGTGCCGCTGACCTTTGCGATAGCCATCTCCACCTCGACCGGCGAAACATTGGCGCCCGCGGTTTTGATCATGGCACCGCGTCTGCCGAGGAAGTAGAAGTACCCGTCGTCGTCCACGCGCACCAGATCACCGGTATGGAACCAGCCGTCGGTGTCGAAACAGTCCTCTCGGCTGCGGCCGTGGTAGCCCTGCATCATGTACGGTCCGCGGATGTACAGTTCGCCGGTCGTGGCGTCGGTGCCGGTGTCGGTGTCGACCACGCGGGTATCGAATCCGGGTGCGGGTTCGCCGAACGAACCGCGCCGGTGTTCCGGCTGATCGGAGTTGTCGCCGCTGAGCAGGACCACGCTGCCCGCCTCGGTCATCCCGAGCATATTGTGCCGCAGCTCCGGGTCGGTGGGTCGCGCGTCGGCGGGCATGATCGCGTAGAGGTTGCCGCGGCGCATCGAGGACAGATCGCGGGCGGCGAAGCTCGGGTGCCGGGCCAGGTGCGCGATGCCGGCCGCGAAACCGTTGGTGACCGTGGGCTTCTCGGCTTCCAGTAGATCGAGGGTGGCGCTCGCGTCGGTGGCGTCGGAACACACCAGTGTCGCACCGGACAGCAGGGTCGCCAGCAGCGCGAAACCGAAGCCACCGATCCAGAAGAACGGCGAATTGCAGAACAGCCGGTCCTCCGCGGTGAGGCGGCGGATCTCGTTGAGGTTGCGCTGATGGCCCAGTAGCGCGCCGTGGGTGTGTACGACACCCTTCGGTGCGCTGGTCGAACCGGAGGTGTAGATGATCGACAGCGGATCGGCGGCGGCGACTTCCTGTTCCATCGCGGTGAGGAGGTCGGCGCCCCCCGGGGGGGGGGGGGGCCCCCCGGGTGTTTTATATCACCCCCCGCGGCGGGGCGGGGCCCCCTCCCGCTCCCCCCGGGGTGCGGCGGCCCCCCCCGCGGGGGGGGGCGCGCACCTCGAGTTCGCCGATACCGCGCGGTCCGGCTCCGGAGCGGTGGCCTATTGCGAGATGGCGCAGTTGCGGGACGGCCGGGCACAGTAGCCGGTCCCGCACGCGCGAGGCCGTCCCATCGAACGCGCCGGATAACACCTCGGCCAGCCGGGCCACGTAGTCGTGCCCGCGATGGCCGTCGATCGACAGCAGTATCCGGATATCGCTGTCGACGAGCTGCCTGGTCAGTTCACTCGTGGTGGCGAAGGTGGAGAAAGGTACCACCACGGCCCCGATCCGGGCGGCGGCAAACGCGGCGATCACGAAATCCGCCCCGTTCGGGTACAGCAATCCGATATGCGTGCCCCTACCGGCGCCTACTGCGATCAGCCCGCGGGCGAGCCGAGCGGAACGAGTCTGCGCTTCGGCGTAGCCGAGGCGCTCGTGATCACAGATCAGCAGCGGGTGCCGGCCACGGATGCTCGCCTGCCGGTGAAGCAGTGGGGCGAGGGTGTCGTTATCGGCCGGCACGGTCGCCCCCGTCGCGGTCGACCTGCCGTTGTCGGGTGGGATCGGCGTATCCGGTAGCCGGTTGGCCGGCCTGGTTGTGCACGGAGAAGGCATGGTCGGCGACCACGGGCCCGGTTTGGTCATCAGTCTCGTGGTCGGTCGGGCCGGGGGACTTGTCCCCGGTGGAGTGGGCGGGCGCGTCGTGCGCCGGGAGAACGGTCGCATTGCCGCTCGGGGCAACTTGTGCGTGCCGCGACGCGGCGGTTTCCAAATGCCGGCGCACCGCGCGGAGATCGGGCTTGCCCGAAGGAGTGCGGGGAATCGACTCCACCACAACCAATTCCGTCGGAATCTCGTAGCGCGCCAGCCGAGTCTGTAGGAAGGTGGTCAACGTGCCGGGCGCGGCGTCCGCATCCGGATGCAGTTCGACCATCGCCACCGGGGTCTCACCGAGCCGGGGGTCCGGCCGGCCGACCACCGCGGCGCCGCGCACCGCCGGATGGCTTTCCAGGGCGCCCCGCACATCGTCGGGCATGATCTTGAAACCGCCGCGGATGATCGCCTGGTCCGCGCGGCCCAGGATCCACAGGAACCCGTCGGCATCGATCCGTGCCAGATCCGTGGTGCGGACCCAGTCCGCTCCCGGTCCGAGCTGTCCCGGGATCACCTCGAGCAACCCTGCCTCGTCGGCGCCGAGCACCGTGCCGTGCTCGTCGACCACCCGCAGCCGGGCGCCGCCCGTTGCCCGGCCCACACTGCCGCGCTTCGCCGTCCAGTACCGTACGTGATCGGGCAGCGTCCAGCCGGCCACCCCACCGCCGAATTCGGTGGCGGCGTACGAGGTCAGCACCGGGATGCCGAATTTCTCGTAGAAGGCGTCGGCGTCGTCGGCCGACAGCGGTGCCGTCCCGGAGGTGACGACGCGGATTCCGGCGAGGTCCTCGCGGCGCAGTTCCGAATGCAGCACCGTCCGCAACGCCGCCGGTACCAGTGAGACCGCGCCCGGCCGGTGCGCACGCACCGCGCGCACCCAGGATTTCAGTTCGAACCGGGGCAGCAGGACGAACGGCCGGGCCTCCGTGACGCACTGCAGCACCCGGAAGACACCGCCGATGTGCACCAATGGTGCGTTGACCACGGCGACCCCGTGACGGGGCCGCGCCGGGGCGTCGGCCGCTGCCGGATCGGTCCCCATGACGCTGCGGGCCAGCATGTCGTAGCTGATATCCACCCGTTTCGGCGGTCCGGTGGTGCCGCTGGTCAACATGCGGACAGCCACCCCCGGCCGCGCTGCTTCGGTGTTCTGCGTGGTCGCGGTATTCCGGACCTCCGGCAGCGCGTCCGGACCCTGGATCGAGACGACCGTGGTCTCCGGTGCCGGTACCACCAGCGCATCGAGGTCGCCGGGCGCGCCGATGAGCAGCGGCAGTTGTAAGGCGGCGATATCGTCGCGAGTCCGGTCGTCCCCACGCGACGGGTTGATCACCACCACCGCATCGCCGGCGAGCAGTACCGCCAGGAGCGCGGCCACGTGCTCGGGCCGGTTCCGCAGGAGAATCCCGACCGGACGCGGCCCCTGATCCGATCCGATGCTCGACCCGATGCGCTGGGCGAGCCCACCGATTCGTCCCCACGAATACCAATGCTCGTCGAATTCCAGTGCGGGTGAATCCGGTTGCAAGGCCAGCACATGGGCTATCCGCCGGCTCAGCGGGTGCGTGTGTACTGCGGTATCGGTCATCAGCGGATCCTCGGTTCGGTCGCGGTGGGCGACCCGGCGGCCAGTTCGGACTTGCCGATCGGATTGCCGAGCCGGGTGTAGATGAGTCCGTGGTCGAGCGCCGCCCGGTAGGGTTTGTCGAGTGATTCCCAGATCGCTTTGACCGTGCCCTGGGTGGCGGCGGGGGGTTTGGCAGCGATGGTGGCAGCGATGCTGTGGGCCCGGGCCCACAGGTGTTCACGGGCGACGACCTCCGACACCAGCCCGATCCGCAGCGCGGTCTGTGCCGAGACCCGTTCGTCATTGCCCATCAGCGCCATCCGCAATGTGTCCCCGAGCCCGATCCGGCGCATGAGCCCGACCGGTTCCAGCGCCGAGACCAGGCCGGCGGAAACGTGCGAGTCGAAGAAGGTCGCCTCTTCCGAGCAGATCACGACATCGGATTCGTTGACGAAGTAGAACGCCCCCGCGGTGCACATCCCGTGCACCGCGCACACCACCGGCTTCCACATCTTCTGCCATTTGGGGCTGAGCAATTCACCGGGATCCTCGTGATGCCAGACATTGGCCGGTTGCCCGTAGTCCGATTTGACATCGAGTCCGGCGCTGAATGCCCGGTCGCCTGCCGCGCGGATAACGACCGCATGCACCGAGTCGTCGAGTTTGATGATGCGCCAGGCACGTTCGACTTCCTCGCACATGGCCCGGTTGAACGCGTTCAGGCGTTCGGCGCGATTCAAGGTAATTGTCGCGACCCGGTCGGCCGGGTCGATGTCGAGCAGAATGGTTATGAACTCGGGGCTCGGCAGCACGGGGCTCATCGGACACTCCCCGAGGAGGCCTCTTGCTTCAATCGTGGGGAGGAATCGGTTTCACACATTCTGGTGGTTCTCGACATGACGTTTTACGACCTCCATGGTTGCGTCGTAGTTGACGACGTAGGAGCGGGTCCACAGGGTGGGTAGTAAGAGGTATCGGGGTGCGGAGAATTCAGCAGACCATTGGGCTTTCGAAGGGGTGGCTTTCTGCGTCGTTCGTGGTCTGTCGCGAGGCCGCACGGTTGCCCGAGGCAACTGGGGCAATCGGTATCGACTGGGGCGTGGCTACCACCGCGACCACCACCGACCCCAGGTATCACCTGCCCTATGCGGGTTTCCGCAACCGCTGCGCCGGCGGGTACACCGCAGATCGTGACCGGAACGCCGCCAGAGCGATTCTGGCCACGGTAGATCCCGACCGTGCCGACGCTGACGATGTAAGACACTGTCCACCTCCTTCCGAGGGTGTGGATGGTGCTGTCCGAGTCGAGAATCCCTTGGCTGCTGCTGTGGGAAGGGTTAACGGCATTGCCAATCGGGCGCGCGCTTATCGATGAACGCCTTGGGACCCTCGAGCGCGTCCGCGGTGCGGGTGACGCGTTCCCGGAAGGATTCGGCGAGGATCTCGGCCTCGTGCAGCGGGATATTCAGCCCTTTCACGATCGCCAGCCGGGTGCCTCGGACAGCCAGCGGCGCATTGGAGTTGACGATTTCCGCGATCTCGTGGGCGCGTTCGAGCAGCCGGACGTGTTCGACGACCTCGGTGACCATCCCCAGTTCGTAGGCACGCTGGGCACTCATCCGCTCGTGTTTACCCATCAACGCCATTCGCAGCGCGACCGTGCGCGGCAGTACCCGGGCCAGGCGCACGACCTCGCGTCCGGCGACCAGACCGATACTGACGTGCGGGTCGAAGAAAGTGGCCCGGTCCGAGGCGATGACGATATCGCCGGTGGTCACCCAGTCCAGGCCGGCGCCGCAGCAGACGCCGTTGACCGCGGTGAGCACCGGTTTGGTCATGGTCCGGAACGGGGGTGTGCCCTCCTGGGGTGCCTCCCACTGTTCGTAGGTCGACAGATACGGCCGTTCGTTGATCACCTTGCCGTCACCGGGGATGGCCTTGACGTCGGCGCCCGTGCAGAACGCGCGGCCCGCGCCGGTGACGATGAGCAACCACACCCGGTCGTCGTTCTCGGCCTCGTCGTAGGCGGTACGCAGTTCGGTGATCATCTGCGGGCTGAGCGCATTGAGTGCGTCGGGCCGATTCAGCGTGATGGTGGCCGTGTGTCCGTCGACCGTGTAGTCGATCGTGTCGAACGGCATGGTTCCCTCCTTGGCGGCCGGGGGACTCGGATGCATACTGATATAGATACAGTAGACAATACCGTTGATCTTCTGCCAAGGTTTGTGCAGACCTGTCGGCGACGAAAGCAAGGTTTCGATGGCCGCGAACGACATATCCGACTCCGACGCGACGGCGCCCCTGCGCTTCGGCGAACAACCGCTCACCCAGACGGTGGCCGCGGCCGGTGCTTTGCGCCGGATCGCCGGATTGCTGATTTCCCTCGAGCAGCCCCACCCGGCAGTCGGCACCATGATCGAAAACCTCGAGCGATGGGAGCGGGAACTGGCCGTCGCGGCACCGCCGGACCCCGCACCGCGGGTCGGGCCGGAGGCGAGCGATACCCAGCGCGTCTACCTGGACCACGCCTTCGATATCGGCGCCTACAACCCTTGCTTTCCCGAGTATCGTTTCGACCTGCTCGGCCCCGAACGCGCTGCCGGCCGGATCGCCTTTCCCCTGGTGCACGAGGGCCCGCCCGGTCTCGTGCACGGCGGCTTCCTCGGCGTGTTCTTCGACGCGGTGGTCCAGCACCACAGCTGCGCTGTCGGCGTCACCGGGAAAACCCGTTCGATGACCATCACCTACCGCCGGCCGACCCCGCTGCTGGTGGAGTTGCGTTTCGAGATCGATCGTGTCGTGGACGAGTCCGGAATTCGGTCGGCGGCCCGGCTGCTGCGCGAGGACACCCTGCTGTGCACGGCAGAGGTCGAGACCGTCGCGGCCGCCGCGGCGAAACTGACGGGTACTCGCTTCGGCCGCCGCCGCATGCCCGACTGATCTGCGGACGGTACCGCACCTGTGAAGAGAAGAGGACCCCTGATGACCGACTCCAGCGCCGCAGACGGCCGAGTGCACTACGACGTGGACCCCGGTGGCCGGATAGTCACCATCACACTCGACAATCCCGCGCGGCGCAATTCCTACAACGCGGCCATGCGTGACGAGCTGGCCCGGCTCCTGGACCGCGCGGCCGAAGACGACGACATCACCGTCGTCCTGTTGCGCGGCACCGAGGGAGTGTTCAGCACCGGCGCCGATATGAACAACGCCTACGGCTGGTACGGCGAACGCGCGGGCAGCGGCAAACCGGCGAAAAGCCGGCCGAGCCAGCGCCGCCGGCTGACCGTGGATCGGAAGTCGTTCGGCTTCTACCACAACCTCATGGGCTTTCCGAAGGTCACCGTGGGCGAGATCAGCGGTTACGCGCTGGGCGGCGGGTTCGAGATGGCGTTGATGACCGATATCTCGGTGATCGCCCGCGACACCCGGATCGGCATGCCGGCCACCCGCTTCCTCGGACCGGCCCTGGGCAGCCTGCACCTGTTCTTCCACCGGCTCGGCCCGGTACTCGCCCGGCGGATGCTGCTGACCGGCGATATCCTCTCGGCCGGCGAGGTCGAACACCTCGGGGTGTTCACCGAGACCTGCGAGCCGGCCGCGGCCACCGCCCGTGCCCGCTACTGGGCCGAGAAGGCGGCGAAAATGCCCGCCGACGGCGTGGTCATCGCGAAGGAGGCGTTCCGGCTGGTCGAACAGAGCCAGGCGTACCAGGGGGAAGAAGTCGCCGGCTACCTGTTCCACGCCTTCGGCACCAACCTCCAGTTCGCCGAGGGCGAGTTCAACTTCGTCAAAACCCGTGCCGAACACGGCACCCGGGAGGCTTTCCGATTGCGCGACGAACACTTCCACGTCCCCGAGCCCGATATCTCCTGAGCGGCAAAGGCGTACGGCCCGCAACAGGTTTCCCTGTTGCGGGCTGTTGTACGAGCCGATGTGCTTACCGGTTGGCGTCGATCAACCCGCTCACGTGTTCGAGGATGCACTGTAGGCCGTATTCGAAGTTGTGTTCGTCCGGTGCGCCCGATTTGCGGCCCTTCGACATCGCCTGGGACAGCAGCGGGGTCTTCTCCGGATCGATCCGGATCTCCTCGTAATAGGCGCGGGCCGAATCGCCGAGTTCGGAGTTCTTGTCGTAGAGCCGTTGCAATACCACCGAACCCCGGATGTGCAGGTTCACTGCCGAATAGGTGTCGAATGCCTGATCGACGGTCAGTCCCGCTTGGACCAGCGCCGCCACCGCATGTTCCATTCCGCGGGCGCCGAGGCGGGCGGCCGGCGGGCTCAGCGAGGACCGGATGAGCACCAGATCGCACAGGATCGGGTTGCCGAGGAAGGCGTAGCGCATGGTCCGGGCATGCTGGGTCAGCGAGTCACGCCAATTGGCGGGATCGATGAACGGGGTGTCGAAGACGTGCCGGCTCAGCGCCCGGTCGGTCATGGCGTTGAGCAGATCGTCCTTCTTACGGAAATACCAGTAGATACTGGTGACCCCCACATCGAGGTGTTTGCCCAGCATCGGCATGCTCAATCCGTCGATCGATACCTGTTCGGCGAGTTCGAAGGCACCGTCGATGATGTCCTCGGGATTCAGCGAGCCACGTTCCCGCCGTCGGCGCCTTACTCCGGTTGCTTTTCGGTTCACATCGGATCTCATTTCTTCCGGACCTGTCCGGCACCCGCACCACGCCCGGTGGTGTACACCGGCTCGCGCTTCTCGCTGAACGCCGCGAACGCCTCGAGGACATCGGGGCAGGTCAAGTTGATTCGCTGTGCGTGACCTTCGCCGAGCAGCGCTTCCCGCATGGTGCGGTCGGCACCGTCATTCAGCAGGGACTTGGTTTGCGCGAGTGCGGTAGGCGGTCCGGCCGCCAGCCGGGCCGCCGCGTTGTCGACGAAATCGTCGATGCTGTCCTCGGGCTGTACCCAGGTGACCAGGCCGAGCGACCGGGCCTCCGTGGCATCGATGGTGTCGGCGAACATGGCGAGCCGTTTGGCCTGCTGGAGTCCGATCAATTTGGGCAGCAGCCAGGAGCCGCCGCAGTCCAGCGAGAGGGCACGGCGGGTGAAGATCTGGCAGAACTTCGCTTCCGGGGTGGCGGCCACGAAATCGCAGCCGAGGGCGAGGTTCCAGCCGGCGCCGACCGCGACACCGCGCACCTTCGCGATCGTCGGCACCGGCAGGTCGTGCAACTGCAGCACCGCCTCGTTGATCGCGCGGATCTCCGTGGCGGGATCGGGAAACTCGTCCATCCCGGAGGCGTCGGCGATATCGGCGCCGGAACAGAAGGATCCGCCCGCACCGGTGAGGACGACCGCACCGACCTCGCCGCCGTAGGTGACGTCACGAAGTTCGTCGCGCAGCGCAGACCACATTGCGCGGGTGATCGCGTTCTTCCGGTGCGGCCGGTTGAACGTCAGCGTTCGCACCCGCCCGGTCTGTTGACTGAGCAGAACAGGCTCATCGGTCACGATACGGTCCTTTCCACTACCGGCCCGGCGGGAACCGCGGGGCCAATCGCACCTCGATCGCGCAGTGCGGCGAGGGTGCCGGTGTCTAATCCGGCGTCGGCCAGCACCGTGTCGGTGTGCTGGCCGAGTGCGGGGATCGCGCCCATCGGCGGGTCGTAGCCGGCGAGGATCGGCGGCGGCAGCAGTGCGGTCACCGCACCGGCGGGCGTCTCGACAGGACGCCAGCGCTGCCGCTGCGTCAGATGGGGATGGGTGAGGACTTCGGTCGGGGTGTTGTACCGTGCGTTGCCGATACCGGCCGCGTCCGCCTGCCGCTGGATAATGTCCAGATCTTGACCGGCGCACCACTGCGCGATCGCCGCGTCGAGCTCCGCGCGGTGTTCGACCCGGCCGGCGTTGGACGCGAACCGGGGGTCACGGGCCAGATCGGGACGGGCGAGCAGCTCGCCGGCCAGGCGTTGCCATTCCCGGTCGTTTGTCGTGCCGAGGACCACGATCTGCCCGTCGCGGGTGGGGTACGCACCATAGGGCGCGACCGCCGGTGACCCCATCCCGATCGGTTCCTGGTCGACTCCGGTGTGGCGAGACCAGGTCAGCGCATAGCCCATCAGCTCTGCCATCGTGTCGAACAAGCTCACCGAAGCGGAGGTGGGGCCTGGGGCCGCCCGGCCGGGAGCGTCGCGGGCGTAGAGCATCGTCACGATCGACAGCGCCGCGTAGATCCCCGTGGAGACATCGGCGATCGGCGGGCCGGGTTTGGCCGGCGAGCCGGGCCGGCCGGTGACCGCGCAGGCGCCGGATTCGGCTTGTATCAGCAGGTCGTAGGCCCGCTTATGGGAGAGCGTGCCGCCCGCGCCGTAGCCGTCGATCGACATCGAGATCAGGCCCGGATGCCGGGCGGCCAGCTCTTCCGTGCCGAAGCCGAGCGCGGTGACCGCCCCGGGGGCCAGATTGGAAACGAATACATCCGCGCTGTCGAGCAGGCGATGCAGGGCCGCGGCGCCGTCCGGGTCCTTGATGTTCAGCGCGACCGATTCCTTGCCGCGATTGGCCCAGACGAAATGCGCGGCGAGCCCGTGCACCACCTGGTCGTATTCGCGGGCGAAATCGCCACCGCGCGGATTCTCGACCTTGATCACCCGCGCCCCGAAATCGGCGAGGACCCGGGTGCACATCGGGGCGGATACCGCTTGTTCCAGCGATACGACGGTGACCCCGCTGAGCGGACCGAGAACGGACTCCGCCGCCATCACATCACCAGGCCGCCGTCGACCGGCAGGATCTGACCGGTCACGAAGGAGGCGGCGTCGGAGGCGAGGAAGACGAAGGCCCCGGCAACTTCTTCGGGTTCGGCCCAGCGCCGCATGGGAATCCGGGCCAGCATCTGTTCGGCGAACTGGGGGTTGGTGCGGATGGTGGCGGTCATCGGCGTCGCGGCGGCCGGTGCGAGCGCATTGACCGTGATCTGTTTGCGGGCCAGTTCCTTGGCCAGCGATTTCGTCATACCCACGATCCCGGATTTGGCGGCCGAGTAGTTCACCTGTCCGAGTGTGCCGACCAGCCCGGCCGACGAGGTGACGTTGATGATCCGGCCGGTGCCGTCGGTGGGCAGATAGTCCAGTGCGGCTCGCGCGCACCGGAAAGCCCCCAGGAGGTGGATATCGAGCATCTTCAGCACCGATTCCTCGGTGGTGTTCGCGAACATCGCGGGTTCGGTCACCCCGGCGTTGTTGACCACGATATGCACTGTCCCACCGGCCAGTTCGGCGGCGGCTGCGGCCGCCGCCGCAGCGGCCCCGGCATCCCGGACATCGAGACCCGCGGCGACCGCGCGCCCGCCGTCCGCGGTGATCTTCTCGGCGGTGACCGCGGCGGCCGCCGGATCGATATCGGTGACCAGCACCGCCGCGCCGTGGGCGGCCAGTGCCGCGGCGACCGCGGCACCGATGCCCCCGGCGGCGCCGGTGACCAGCGCCGAGCGCCCCGACAGGTCGAACAGGTACCGGCCGGCCATGGTCGGCTCCTTCCGCAGTGGGTTGCGTTGTGGCTCAGGCGACGGCATCGAAGGTCACCGGGAGCACATTCGGCGAGCGGAACGGCTGGCCGAAAATATGCGGGTCGCCCTCATCTTTCAGCTCGAACCCGGTCAGGCGGGTGAGCAGGCGGTCCAATGCGACCCGGGTCTCCATCCGCGCCAGGTGCAGGCCGAGGCAGGTATGGGCGCCCGCGGTGAAACTGATGTGCGGGATGCGGCGGCGGTGGATATCGAATTCCTCCGAGCGTTCCCAGCGGTTCTCGTCCCGGTTGGCCGAGCCCAGGCACAGATCGAGGACCGCGCCCCGGGGGATCGCGACGCCGTCCAGTTCGGTGTCCTCGGTGACATACCGTTGTACGAGGGTGAGTGGGGTTTCGTAGCGCAACCCCTCCTCGATGGCCGGGGTGAGCAGGCGGCGATCGGCCTGCACGGCCGCGAATTGGTCCGGATGCTTCAGCAGCAGGTAGAGCAGATTGCCGGAGGACCGGTAGGTGGTTTCCAGGCCGGCCGGTAACAGCAGCCGCAGGAACGAGTAGATCGCCTCGTCGGTGAGTTTCTCGCCGTCGATCTCGGCGGTCACCAGATCGCTGATGATATCGCCGGTGGGGTTGCTGCGGCGCTGTTCGATATGCCCGAGGAAATACTCCTGCAGTTCATTCGACGCCTCCAGTGCGCGCCCCACGTTCCCGGCGTAACTGATGATGGACACCGCCGCCTTGCGGAAGAACGGCAGGTCCTCCTCGGGCAGTCCGAGGAGCCGGGCGATGACGCGGGTCGGGAATTCGAAGGTGAACTCGCGGACCAGGTCGGCATGGTCGCGCTCGGCGAATTCGTCGATGAGCGCGTCGCAGATCGGCCGGACGATTTCGGGTTCCCAGGTGAGCAGCGATTGCGGTTTGAACGCCGCCGAGACCAGGCCCCGGTGCGCTTTGTGCCGGGCGCCGTTCATCGCCAGGATGGTCGGTCCCATGAACACGCCGATCGTGGAATCGTAGAGGGCGGTGCTGAACACCTGACTGTTGCGCAGGGCGGCATTGACCGCGTCGTAGGAGAACGCTGAATAGCTGTCCTTGGGCCGCAGCGATTCCGGGGTTTTCGAATAGTCCATCACCGTCCCGTGCGAAACCCCGCTCTCGGCGCGCCGGGCGGCGAAGTACGGGTAGGGGTCACGTAGGTCGAGGGCGTCCCCGGCCGGTGTCGATTCGTCCTGAACAGGGCTGTTCACAGCTCCACCTCTAGCGTTGTCGGGACCTTGCGGACCGCGTTAGTCAACTTACTGTAATGCATACAGTAAAAGGCTTCATCTGCATCGGCAATCTCCTGTGGTTGAGGGCTTTCCGCATCGGTCGGCGATGGGTCCGGAACGTGTCGCCTGCCGAAGGTTCTCTGCGGGCGGCGCGTTCCGGCGCCGATATCAGAGGTGGATAGGCGCACCCGCCGCCATCGGCGCCACGAAGCCGCCGTCTACGTGCACGTCCTGGCCGTTGATCCAGCGCGCGGCCGGCGAAGCCAGGAAGGCGATCACCGGGACGATATCGTCAACGCTCGCGTGCCGTCCCACCGTGGCCTTGACCATATCGAGGACATCCTTGCCCATGCTGGTCTCGAAATCGGTGAGTATCGGCGTCTCGGTGGGGCCGGGGCTCACCGTGTTGATCCGCACCCCGTACTTCTGCCACGCCGCCGGTGCCAGGCGTTTGGCGTGGATGATCGCGGCCTGCTTCGAGGTGCTGTACACCGGGTAGGCGGGATCCTGGGTGTCCTGCCAGGCCCGGACGGCCGCCGGATCGGTCGCGTCGAGGAGGCCGGCGAGTTCGTCGAGCCGCTGCTGCCAGCCGAGTGCCGCGACCGACGCCACGGTCACGATCGCGCCGCCCTCACGCAGTCGCGGCAGCATCCCCTCCGTCACCAATCGCATACCGAGGTAGTTCACCGCGAGCACATCGTGGGCCGGTGCGGTGCCGGGCACGCCCGCAACGTAGGCCAGCACGTCCCAGTCCGGGCCGATGCGTTCCAGTAGCCCGTCGATCGCCGCGCCATCGCGCAGATCGCACTGTTCGTGCCGGGAAGCCGGGGTGTCGTTCGGGCGGAGATCCACCGCCAGGACGAAATCGCCCTGCCGGTGGTAGTGCTCGGCGGTCGCCGCGCCGATACCCGATCCGGCGCCGACGACGACGATCTTGCGTTGTTCAGAGGACATGACTACCACCGCTCCAATGCCCGGTACGACTTATAGAATGCTTGACAGTAAGGCTGACTATAAATCACTCTGGTGGGCGACACAACGCGCCGGGCCGGCCCCTGGGCGACGGGTCCGACCAGGAGTAACACGAAGACACGGAACGGAAGAACCGCATATGATCATGCCGATCGTCGACGACGCCGCGAAGGTACTTGCGGACCCGGCCGCCTACGCCGATGAGGCCCGATTGCACACCGCACTGAGTTCGCTGCGGGCGAATGCGCCGGTGTCGCTGGTGGACGTACCCCCCTACAAACCGTTCTGGGCGATCACCAAACACGCCGACGTGATGGCCGTCGAACGGGCGAACCGGGTCTTCACCAACTGGCCGCGGCCCGTGCTGATGCCCGCCGCCTCCGACGAGATGCAGGCCGCGGTCGGCATCAAGACGCTGATCCACATGGACGATCCCCAGCACCGGATCGTGCGGGCGATCGCCGCGGACTGGTTCAGCCCGAAATCCATGCGCGCCATGGGGGAGCGGATCGAACAGCTCGCCGTGCGCTATGTCGATCACATGCGTGAGGCGGGCGGGGAATGCGATTTCGTCCAGGAGGTCGCGGTCAATTACCCGCTGTACGTGATCATGTCGCTGCTCGGTGTCCCCGAAGCCGATTTCCCGCTGATGCTCAGACTCACGCAGGAACTGATCGGCAGCGACGACGACGAGTACAAGCGCACGATGTCGGAGACCGAGACGATGACGGCGCTGGCGGAAATGTTCGCCTACTTCAAGACATTGACCGATTCCCGGCGGGCGAACCCGACCGACGATCTCGCCTCGGCCATCGCCAACGCGACCATCGACGGTGAACCACTGTCCGATATCGAGACCATGTCCTACTACGCGATCATCGCCACCGCCGGGCACGACACCACCAGCGCCACGATCGCCGGCGGAATGCGGGCTCTGATCGAACATTCCGCACAGCGCGAAGAACTGGCCGCCGACCTGGGCCTGATGCCCCGGGCCACCGAGGAGATGATCCGCTGGGTCACTCCGGTGAAAGCGTTCATGCGCACGGCGGCGCAGGACGCGGAGGTCAACGGCGTGCCGATCGCGGAAGGCGAGTCGCTGCTGCTGTCCTATGCGTCGGCCAATCGCGACGAGGATATTTTCGACGACCCGTTCCGGTTCGATATCCACCGCGAACCCAATAAGCATGTGGCCTTCGGGTTCGGTGTCCATTTCTGCCTGGGTGCGGCGCTGGCCCGGATGGAGGTCGGGAAGTTCTTCGCCGAGCTGCTGCCACGGCTGAAATCGGCCGAACTGGCCGGCGAGCCGGAGTTGATCGCAACAACGTTCGTCGGCGGGCTCAAGCACCTGCCGATCCGCTACCAGCTGAGCTGAGGACCGTCGCGCGGGGGGGGGGGGGGGGGGGGGGCCCCCCCCCCCCCCCCCCCCCCCCCCCCCCGGGGAGCGCCGGGCGGGCGGGGGGGGGGGGGCCCGGGGGGGGGGGGGGGGGGGGGGGGGGGGGGGGGCCCGCGGGGAGGAG
>NZ_JARWOV010000088.1 GCF_029868855.1 Nocardia carnea
CATTGAAGGAGTGGAAGCAATGAGGGACCTATCTACCGCCCAATGGTTCAAGAGTAGTAAGAGTAGTGGTCAGGGCGATTGCGTAGAGGTCGCGTTCCTGGACGGCGAGACGGTGGGGGTGCTACCCGCGTGGGGGGGGGGGCGGGGTGCGCGGGGGGGCTCGGGCCGCGCACCCTGCCCCGTGCCGCCGCATCCGGCGGTCCGGCACACCCGGGCAGGTCTGGCGAAAACAGATCGAAAGGGAATGCTGTGGGACGTGTTGAGGGCAAAGTCGCATTCATCACGGGCGCCGCGCGCGGTCAGGGCCGCAGCCACGCCGTACGACTGGCAGAGGAAGGCGCCGATATCATCGCCGTCGACCTGTGCCAGAACATGTCGACCATCGGATACCCGCTGGCCACGCCCGAAGACCTCGAGGAAACCGTGCGCCTGGTCGAGAAGACCGGCCGCCGGATCGTCGCGACCCAGACCGATGTCCGTGACGCCGTCGCACTGAAGGCGGCACTGGACGCAGGCGTCGCCGAATTCGGCAAGCTCGATATCGTGATCGCCCAGGCCGGTGTCGCCGGTATGAAGGGCCAGCCCGATATCCAGGCGTGGATCGACGTCATCAATACGAATCTCGTCGGCACGATCAATGCCATCCAGGCCGCGCTCCCTCACCTCGGTGAGGGAGCGTCCATCGTGGCCACCGGTTCCACCGCGGCGATGGTGGACGTCAGCAAGATGGACAATCCGGGCTCGGATCTCGGTGGTATGGCCTATGTGCACTCCAAGCGCGCGCTGTCGTATTACATCTTCGATATCGCCCGCCATCTGGCGCCCCGCGGTATCCGTGCCAACGCGGTGCACCCGACCAACTGCAATACCGACATGTTGCAGAGCGAGCCCATGTACCGCTCGTTCCGGCCGGATCTGGAGAACCCGACCCGCGCCGACGCCGAACCCGCCTTCTATGTCCAGCAGGCCATGAAGACCCCGTGGATCGAGCCGGTCGATATCTCCAACGCCATTCTGTACCTCGTCTCCGACGAAGCCCGCTTCGTCACCGGTATGCAGATGCGCGTCGATGCCGGCGGCTACCTGAAGTGGTACGACCACAAGCTCTGAGCCGCACCCGGCCACCCCGGCACAGGCGGCGCGCGCATTCGCAGGCGATCGACGCGCGCGCCGCCGGCCCGGGGGCGAGTCGGCAATCCGACGACTCCCGGAGCGGCGCAGAGTTCCGGGCCCCCGGCGAAGGTTCGCCGACCAGTGACCAGCAGAGGGACAACAGACCGTGACTTCAACGGATAACGACCAGCGCAAGAAAAACCGGTTCCATTTCGATCGGCACACGCCCGAATACCGCGAGCAGTTCACCGAGATCACCCACGAAATGCACGCGAAATGCCCCGTGGCCTGGACCGATACCTACAACGGACACTGGGTCGCCGCGAGCGGTAACGCGGTATTCGAACTGGCCCGCTGCCCGGAGGTCTCGGTCGACCACGATGTGCACAACGAGCGCCGGGGCTATGTGGGTATCTCCATTCCCACCCCGCGCCGCGCCGCCATGGTGCGCGGCGGCATGCTGGAGATGGACGATCCCGAGCACCGGACCTATCGGTCGGTGCTCAACCCGTACTTGTCGCCCGCCGCCGTGAAACGCTGGCAGCCGTTCATCGACGAGATCGTCCGCGCCTGCCTGGACGAGAAGATCGAAACCGGCCGTATCGATTTCGTCGACGATCTCGCCAATATCGTGCCCGCCGTATTGACCCTGGCCATGCTGGGCATTCCGCTGAAGAAATGGTCGGTGTACAGCGACCCGGTGCACGCCTCGGTCTACACACCCGAGGATTCACCGGATGCCGCCCGGGTCGCGGAAATGCACCGCACCATGGGTATCGATATCCTGACCAGCCTCAACGATGCCAAGACCGCTCCGCGGCCGGGCCTGATCAAGGCGCTCACCGAACTGCGGATCGACGGTGAACCGGCTCCCGATATGGAATTGCTCGGAATGATCGGCCTGCTCATCGGCGGCGGTTTCGACACCACCACCGCGCTCACCGCGCACTCCCTGGAGTGGTTGTCGGACAATCCGGACAAACGCGCGGAACTGAGCCGCGACCGCGACGAACTGCTCGATCCGGCCACCGAGGAGTTCCTGCGCTACTTCACTCCCGCCCCCGGCGACGGCCGCACCATCGCCGACGACTGCACCTATCAGGGCATCGACTTCAAGGAGGGCGACCGGCTGTGGCTGTCCTGGGCGATGGCCAACCGCGACCAGACCATCTTCCCCGACGCCGACGACATCATCATGGACCGGAAGGGAAACCGGCACTTCAGCTTCGGTCTGGGGGTGCACCGGTGCATCGGGTCCAATGTGGCCCGCACGGTGTTCAAGTCGATGCTGCTGGCGGTGCTCGACCGGATGCCGGACTACAAATGCGACCCGGAAGGCACGGTGCACTACGACACCATCGGCGTGATCCAGGGGATGCGTAATCTGCCGGCCACCTTCACCCCGGGTGAACGCGTCGGCCCGGGCCTGGACGAAACCCTGGACCATTTGCAGCGGATCTGCGACGAGCAGGGCCTGGCCGCGCCGGTCACCGAACGGCCCGACGCCGCGGTGATCGACTTCCAGTACTGACCGCAGGTGCCGGCCGACACCTGAACTCGGCCGGCACCCTCGATTCTCGACGAGGAATCGCGATGAAGAATCTGCCCGACGGCACCCGCACTCCGGTGATCGATACCAGCGTGCATATCTTCTTCCGCTCGAACGACGATATGCGCGCACATCTGCGTGAGCCGTTCAAGAGCCGCGGAATCCCCGACGCCGAAATGGACTGGTACGGCGCACCCGGCGGCGAATACGTCGAGGGTGCCCGCGGACCGCACAAGGGATACCCGGGTTCGGATCCGGAATTCGTGGGGCAGCAGTTGTTCGGTGAACGCGGTACCGATGTAGCAGTCCTGCATCCGATGACCCGCGGAATACTGCCCGATCGTCACCTCACCACGGCGGTACTGTCCGCCCACAACGACATGATGGTGTCGCGCTGGCTCGACAGCGGCACCTATCACGAGCGCTTCCGCGGCACCCTGCGCGTCAATCCCGAGGACATCAGCGGCGCACTGCGTGAAATCGACCGGCTGGGCGATCACCCCCGCATCGTCCAGCTCGGCATCCCGCTGCAATCGCGCGAAGTGTACGGAAAACCGCAGTTCTGGCCGCTGTGGGAGGCCGCCGCGGCAGCGAACCTGCCGGTCGCCGCCCATATCGAGACCGGGGAGAGTATCGGCCTGCCGCCGACACCGTCCGGCCATCCGCGTACCTATGAGCAGTACTACGGGTTCATGGGCCTGAACTACATCTATCACCTGATGAACATGATCGCGGAAGGTGTTTTCGAGCGATACCCGGGCCTGAAATTCGTCTGGGCCGACGGCGGCGCCGATCTGCTCACCCCGTTCACCTGGCGGATGGACACCTTCGGCCGGCCACACCTGGAACAGACCCCGTGGGCACCCCGGATGCCCAGCGACTACCTGCCCGGACATGTGTATTTCGTCCACGCCACGATCGACGGCCCCGGCGACGCTCCCTTCGCCGCGGAGTGGCTGGACTTCACCGGGAAGGACGAGATGGTGATGTTCGGGTCCAGCTATCCGCACTGGCATTCCGGCGATACCGACGTCCTGCCGGCCGCGCTGACCACCGAACAGCGCGAAAAACTGCACTGGCGAAATGCCGCGCGGCTGTACAGCATCGATGTAGACGCCGTGACGGCGGTCGGCTGAGGAGGCGCTATGACCACGGCTCAGGACCGAGCACGGGTTCCTTCCACGGAACTGGTTCCGGTACGCGTCGTAGATTCCGATGTCCACCCGGTCCCCCGCCGGGGCGATCTGGTGGAACATATTCCGGAACCATGGCGCAGCTCGTACTTTCTCAGTCGCCGCGTCGGTGACACCATCGTCTACGACGCGCCCGATTACGCACATTCGAAGGCCATGCGTGTCGATACCTTCCCCGAGGACGGTGAATTCCCCGGCAGCGACCCGGATATGGCCTTCCGGCAGCTCATCATGGACGCCGGCTCCGATATCGTGATCCTCGAGCCCACCGTGGTGGCCACCCGGCTACCCGAGGCCACCGCGGCAATGGCCACGGGAGTCAACGGATGGCTGAACGCGCAGTGGCTGGATCCGCACAACAACTGGCATCAGCGCTGGCGCGGTTCGATCTGTGTGGCGATCGACGATCCGGCCTCCGCGGTCGCCGAGATCGAGCAGTGGGCCGGGCATCCCTATATGGCGCAGATCCTGATCAAGGCCGAACCGCGGCCCTCCTGGGGCGACGCCCGATACGACCCGATCTGGGCTGCCGCGGTGAAACACGATATGCCGGTGAGCTGCCATCTCAGCCGCGGCGCCTTCGAGACCATGCCCATGCCGCCGGTCGGGTTCCCCAGCTACAACCACGATTTCATGGTCACCTACTCGCTGCTCGCAGCCAACCAGGTGATGAGCCTGATCTTCGACGGGGTCTTCGACCGGTTCCCCGCGCTGCGCATCGTATTCGTGGAACACGCCTTCACCTGGATCCTGCCGCTGATGTGGCGGATGGACGCCGTCTACGCGGCCCGCGGCTCGTTCATGTCGATCAAGCGGAAGCCCTCGGAATACGTGAAGGAACACATCAAGTTCACCACCCAGCCGCTGGACTACCCGGAGGACAAGACCGAACTCACCCGGGCGTTCGAATGGATGGAGGCGGACAGGATTCTGCTGTACTCCTCGGACTACCCGCACTGGACCTTCGACGACCCGCGCTGGCTGGTGAAACACCTCCCGCCCGCGGCACGGGAAAAGGTGATGTTCCGCAACGGTATCGAGACGTATCACCTGCCGGAAACCGTTCCGGCGCTGCCCGGACAGGTGCGGGTGCACTGATGGCGGACGCAAGCGAGACTCCCGTGCGCCCGCCGGGCCCGAGCGCATCGGCGGTACCCGGCAGCGCCGGCTCGGAGCAATCCGGCAGTTCCAGTTCCGGGGCGCGGTCCGTGGCTGCGCCCGATGCCCGGCTCGACAGCGCCGCTTCGGCACCGGTTGCCGGCACCCCCGAAGACCGATCCGGCGCTTCCGCGGCGGTTTCCGGGGATGCGGCCACCGACGTGCCCCTCGGCTCGGCAGTCGCCGGCAGCTCACCCGGCAGTCCCGCACCGGCGCCCGGCCCCCCGCCACGGCTGGCACAGGGGCGCGAGCATATCGTCGCCACCGTGGACGAGATTCCGCCCGGCTCGTCCAAAGTCGTGCCGATCGGGCGGCACGGGGTCGGGGTCTACAACGTCAACGGCACCTTCTACGCCATCGCCAACTACTGCCCGCACGAGGGTGGCCCGCTGTGTGCGGGCCGGGCGCGCGGGCGCACCGTGGTCGACGAATCGGTGCCCGGCGATTCGGTGATGGTGCGCGACAACGAATTCATCTACTGCCCCTGGCATCAGTGGGGATTCGAGCTCGCCACCGGTACCACCGCGGTCAAACCCGAATGGAGTATCCGCACCTACCCGGTGCGGGTGGTCGGCGACGACGTACTGGTCACCGCCTGACCCGAACAGCAGAGCCCGGCCGGCCGCTCGTCTGCGCCGGCCGCGGGAGTTTCCGCCCAGGGCGGCTCCCCGAACCCTTGGCAGGAGTGTGCTATGCCCGCGGCAACGGTCAACGGCGGCAAGGTGGTTTACGAGATCCTCGGCGACACCGGGGATCTCATCGTGCTCACACCCGGTGGCCGCTACAGCAAAGAGATCCCCGGGCTGCGGCCGCTGGCCGAGGCACTGGTCGTCGGCGGTTATCGGGTCCTGCTGTGGGACCGGCCCAACTGCGGCGCCTCCGATGTGCAGTTCTACGGGCAGACCGAATCGCATATGCGCGCCGAAACCCTGCACGGACTGCTGACCGAACTGGGTACCGGGCCGGTGATCCTGGCCGGCGGCTCGGGTGGGGCGCGGGATTCGATGCTCACCACGATGCTGTACCCGGAGCTGGTCACCGACCTCGTGCTCTGGAATATCGTCGGCGGGGTCTACGGCACTTTCAACCTCGGCGCCTACTATGTCCTGCCCAGCTTGCAGACGGTCCGGGCGCTCGGTGCAGAGGGCCTGTTGCGGATGAAGGAATGGCAGGAGCTGATCGCGGAGAACCCGGACAACGAACAGCGGTTGCGGGCGCTGGATTCCGACGAGTTCGTGAAACTCTCGCTGCGCTGGCTCAACGCCTATGTACCGAAACCGGGTCAGACGATCCCCGGGGTGGACGACGAGATGTTCGAACGGATCCAGGTACCCACCCTGATCATTCGCGGCGGCGCCAAGGATATGGACCATCCGAAACGCACCTCGCTCGAGGTGCACTGCCTGATCGAAGGATCACAGCTGATCGACCCTCCGTGGCCCGAGGACGCCTGGGAACGCGCCCTGGAGGACCGCGCGCAGGGCCGGGCGAAGCAGTACAACATGTTCGACACCTGGGTGCTGGCCGCCCCGGAGATCCTGAAATTCCTGGGCGACCGATGATCCCCGGCCCCGCGGCCTCATACCGTGCTGATCCGGACCTCACAGTTGGTCGAGGCTTCCAGCGCGGTGTGGACCCGGCTCTCCGGGACCCGCTCGAGATCGGCCTCGCGCAAACGCACCTGCAGGATGTCGTAACCGGCCGTACCCGGCACCCGGATGATCTCCCCGGTGAGGCCGAAACCGGCCAGCACCCCGTGCGCGTCGGCGTCGGTCCCGCGACTGACATAGGTGACGACGCCCGCAACCGGTTCGGTACCGAACACCCGCGCGCAGACCTCGACGACCCGCACCGTATCCGCGGCCGCGTCCGCGGTATCGAGCAGTACCTGCACCTCACGCCGGGAGCGCGGAGCGGCACCGAGATCCTTCTCCAGTACCTCACCGCCGGTATCGGCGAGCACGGCGGCCAGTTCCGCCATACCGCGGGCCAGCGATTCGCCGGTGAGCTCACCGGCCGGATCGACATTCACCCGCAACACCGCAGTTCGCATGCATACGAGCCTAACGGGCCCGTACGGGCGCAGCCCATCCCCGGAACGGGCACGGCCACAAGGAACGAGCCGGTCGCGGCGGGCCACCCGCCCCACATGGGACGCCGAGTGCCCCGTCGGCTGGTGTGGCGGGTGCACCGCCCACCGACCGGTACGGGCGGGTTCCGCGCAAGTACGCCGGGAACCACCCTGCTCGGGGTGGCGGGCGCGCCGCCCGGTGACGCGCACATTCGGAGCGAAGGCGGGGGTAGACACCATACGAGCGGCCCGGCGCCGCACCCACTCAGGAGGCACGATGCAGCACACCTTCTCGTCGGCCGGGGGCCTGGCGGTGGTTCCGTATCCCGGTAGCGAGCCACGGCTTCTGCGGCTCGCGACCGGGGCCGAGACCGCCTACGAATACCGCGACAGCGGCGGCTACCGGCCGATCGGCGCGGTCGCCGCACTGGCCGATGCCGTCGAACGCAGTGGGTTGCGGGGGCGCGGCGGTGCCGGATTCCCGTTCGCGGTGAAAGTGAACAGTGTGCGCGCGGCGAGCCCCGCCGGCGCCGGCGTGCCCGCCGGCTGGACGGAAACCGTTGTCGTCGCCAACGGCGAGGAGGGCGAACCCGCTTCCTTCAAAGACCGTTGGCTGCTCCGTAACCGCCCGCATCTGGTGCTCGACGGACTGCGGCTGGCCGCCGCGCTGGTGAGCGCCCGGCGCGGCTTCGTCTATGTTTCCGATCCGGAAGCCGAGCGGTCGGTGATTTCGGCACTCGACGAGCTCGGCGGCACAGTGCCCGGCGGCCCGGAACTCGCTGTCGTCCGGGTCGATCCCGGGTACGTCGCCGGTGAGGAAACCGCCGCGGTACAGGCGATCAACGGCGGCCGCGCCGTCCCCACCGACAAACCGCCACGCCCGTACGAAGCAGGTGTGGCCGGGTTGCCCACCCTCGTCAGCAATGTCGAAACCCTCGCCAACCTGCCCTTCCTGGACCGCTGGGGCGCCGACGCGTACCGCGGCGCGGGTACCGCGCTCTCCCCCGGCACCTTCCTGGCCACTGTCACCGCCGCGCACCGGCCACCGGCCCTGTACGAACTGCCCTACGGCCTGCCGGTCACCGATCTGCTCGCTCTGCACGGCATTCCGGCCGATTCGGTGCGCGGAGCCCTGGTCGGCGGATATTTCACCGGCCTGCTCGACCGCACGTTCACCGGTCTGGCCCTCGATCACGAAACCCTGCGCCGCGCCGGTTCGGGCCTGGGCTGCGGTGCCCTCGCCGTCCTCACCGAGGAGTGTCCGGTCGCCGTCGCGGCGGCGGTCCTGAACTACTTCGACCGGGAAAACGCCGGCCAATGCGGCTCCTGCTTCAACGGCACAGCCGCCATGGCCGCCGCTGCCACCGCACTCGCCGAGGGACGCGCCGCCGGGGACGACCTCGAACGCCTGCGCCGCTGGTCGACGGTCCTGCGCGGTCGCGGTGCCTGCGGCACCCTGGACGCCGCCTGCAATACCGCGGCAAGCCTGCTGGACCGCTTCCCGCAGGAGGTCGCCGCACATCTCGACAACCACTGCCCGGACTGCGCGGGCAGCCCCGCGACCGACCGAGCCCCCTACCGAGTGGAAACGAAGGCGCTGCTGTGAAGATCAAACTGGACCGCACACTCTGCGACGGTTTCGGTATCTGTGCCAAACACGCCCCGGACCATTTCCCCCTCGACGACTGGGGTTACGCCTCCCTCGCCGGCGACCCGGTCATCGCGCCCGGCGACGAGCCCGCGGTGCACCGCGCACTCCTCGACTGCCCGGTGCACGCCATCACCACATTGCCGGAGCGGAACCACTCTGTCGCCGAATCCGTCTCCACTACAACGCACTCCGCGCGGAAATAGCGTCCGGCGACGCATCCGCTGTGCCACGACGTAACTTCGCCTTGACAGCCGGATTCAGCATCGACCAGGGCACTTGGTATCGGCCGAGCACAACACAGCGGGGCGGGCGGCGCCGAAGCGCGAAGTGGCGCTTCGAGGGCTGGGCCGGAGCGGGATACCCGGTCGGATTGCCGGCCGTCGCGGTGCAAAGTAGACAAATGTCGGTGGCCCTGTGGTCCGGTGACGTCCCGGGAGAATCGGAGCAGTGGTACGGGTCCGGGGTCACATACACAGGCACCGCAGCCGGGGAACGCACGGCCGGTCACCGGATGAGAGCTCACCTGCGCAACAGGGTTTCCTCGTGCACCCGCGCGAGCTTGTCCGGGTTGCGCACGATATAGAGCCCCGTCACCCGGCCGGTGTCGATGCGCAGCGCCACGACATCGTCGATCTGCCCGCCGGATCGGACGATGAGGGCCGGCGAGCCGTTGATATGCACCGGTTCGGCAGTGAGCGCGTCGCCGAACCGCGGCAGGCCGAGCGTCAGCAGGCGGGCCACCGCTTCGGCCCCCACGATCGGTTGCAGGGCCGCTTCCTTCACTCCGCCGCCGTCACCGAGGAGCACCACGTCCGGGGCGAGTAGGTCGAGCAGACCCTGGAGCTGCCCGGTTTCGATCGCGCGCTGGAAGGCGGCCAGCGCATCGCGGGTTTCGGCGGGTGAGACGATCCCGCGTGGCCGGCGGGCGGCGACATGGGCCCGCGCCCGATGGGCGATCTGGCGGGCGGCGGCCGGGGTCTTGTCCACGGCCTCGGCGATTTCGTCGTATCCCAGATCGAATACCTCGCGCAGCACGAATACCGCGCGTTCGGTGGGTGCGAGCGTTTCCAGTACCAGCAGCATCGCCATCGACATGTGCTCTGCCAATTCGACATCCTCGGCGACGTCCGGAGTGGTCAGTAGCGGTTCCGGCAGCCACGGGCCGATATAGGACTCCCGGCGCCGGCCGAGCGTCCGCAACCGGGTCAGCGACTGGCGGGTCGTGATCCGCACCAGGTACGCGCGCGGATCACGCACGGTCCCGAGATCGACCCCCGCCCATTTCAGCCAGGTCTCCTGCAGCACGTCCTCGGCGTCGGCGGCCGAGCCCAGCATTTCGTAGGCGACGGTGAAGAGCAGGTTGCGGTGGGCGACAAAGATCTCGGTGGCCGGGTCCGTGCGCTCGCTCATGGTGACTCCTGATTGTTCCTCGACTCGGCAGAACACACACGGGACGCCGGCCGATCCCGTCCTGTGACATTCACGACCGGTGGTCCCCATCACACCGGTGCGCTGTCACAAGCGAAAGGCCGTCGGCATCTCATGGTCGTTCAACGCACAGCGACCACAAGTGAGGACCCAGTGAACAACCGAAACACCAACGGCAGGATCGCCCTCGTCACCGGCGCCAATAAAGGTATCGGCCGCGCGACGGCCGAACTGCTCGCCGCGCAGGGCACCACAGTCCTGATCGGCACCCGGGATCCGGAACGCGGCGAGGTGACCGCCGCGGCAATCCGCGAATCGGGAGGCGAGGCGCAGGCGGTCGTGCTGGATGTCACGGTCCGGGCCACCATCCAGGCAGCCACCGAACAGCTCGCGCAACGATTCGGGCATCTCGACATTCTGGTCAACAACGCCGGTATGACCGGCTATCGGCAGGTCGACCCCGACAAGGCCTACGACCAGGTACCGAGCACCGTGGATCTCGATATGGTCCGGGCGGTGTTCGAGACGAACGTCTTCGGCGTGATCGCGGTGACCAACGCCTTCCTCCCGCTGCTGCGGCGGTCGCCGGCGCCGCGCATCGTCAATGTCGGCAGCCACGCCGGCTCGCTGACCCTCATCGGCGACCCCGAAGGCCCCTTCTCGGGATTGCTGCCCTCAGCGGCCTATTCACCATCGAAGACCGCGCTCAATGCACTGACCGTGAACTACGCGAACGAGTTGCGCAAAGACGGCATCCTGGTCAACGCCGTGGCGCCCGGCTATGTCGATACCGACAGCAACAACCACACCGGATTCCTGACACCCGCCCAGGGCGCCGCGGTCCTCGTACGCCTGGCCACGCTCGGCGCGGACGGGCCGACCGGCGGATTCTTCGCCGAGGACGGCCCCCTGCCCTGGTGAAAGTCAGCGCGTTTCCTGCCAGCCGCACGGCATTCCGCAGGTGATATGCATTTCGCTGTCGGTCGTGCCGTCGGCGAAGGTACGCACGGTGGTCGACGCTTCGGCCGTGTAGCCGCAGCGCGGGCAGACCGAGAAGTAGTCGAGCACCGGATAAACCGTGACGAGCACCGGCGCTTCGGATCGGATCCGGGATGCGCGGACCGGGTCGCCGGTGTTCAGACGGGATCGAACGACGAGATCAGCCATGAGTCCTCTACCTTCGACAGCGTCACCCGGACGCTACTGGCGGCCAGCGCCGGATCGGGTTTTTCGGCGCTGGTGGTGGTCTGGTTGATGAACAGCAGCGCCACCGCCGAATCGGGATGCATCTCGGCCACCGCCGACCGCACGACGGTCGCCGACGTCTTCACCGATTTCTCCTTCGCGGCGGGCGCGATCACCTTTTCGGTGAACTGGGTGTAGTAGGTGAGGAAATCACCGGTCATCTTGGATTTCGCGGACGCGAAATCCTGGTCCAGCGATTCGGGGGAATACGAGAGCAGGGCGACGGTGCCCTCGGTCGCGGCGGAGAGCACTTCGTTCTTCGCCGCGTCACCGCGGGTGTCGGGCCGGTACTGGAAGACCAGCAGCGCGGCGGCGACGGCCACCGCGACCACGGCCACCAGGGCGAGCAGCACCGGTTCCGGGGACCGGCGGACCGTACGGAGGAAGCTGGGGATTGTCACGGCACGAACTCCACTTTCGACATCTTCCACTCCGAGCCCTCACGGGTAACGGTGACGCTGAGCCGCCATACCCGCGGTTCCTGCTGCGCGCCCGCCGAGTTGGTGACCCGGGAGACCGCCGATACCAGCACGACCGCCGATTCGTCGGTCATGGATTCGACGGCGGCCGCGGTGATCTCACCCTGCGTCGCGACCTTCGACTGTTCGACAACCTTGGTGAAGTCCTCCGACCGCGTCTGGAAATCGGTCCGGAAAGCCCCCGTGGAATGGTCCAGGACTCGTTTCACATCATCGACGGCCCGGCCGGAATCCAGCGTGGTGAGCGCGATGACACCTTCCCGGGCGGCATTGAGGAACTCGTCCTCCCGCGCCTGGTCCGCGGCGATCTGCTGGTGGTTCCATATCGAATACCCGCCGGTCACCAGGCAGGCGAGCACGATCACCGCCACCAGTACCCGAGCCACTGCCCGGCGACTCGGCCGCCGCACCGTGCTCGTTGTCAACCGCCTCCGGGCGGCCGCGAACCGGCCCGTCGCGGTATCGCCATCGGAATCAGCATTTTTCGACGAATCGGGGCCCTTCGTATCGTCGCCGGAGCCGGCGGTTTTCAACGAATCGGCGGCCGGATCCGGACTTGTCGCGGTGTCGCCCCCGGGCGTAGAACCCGGACCGGCATCCTCCGGCGCGGCCGTGGGCTCCGATCCGGGACTTTTCGACAACGACGCTGTTTTCGCCTCGGCGGGCACCGTCTCCGACGTCGCCCGCCCGGTGCCCGATGCGGAACGGGCGGCATCGCCCGTCACCGAGTCGTCCGCGACCGCACCCGTGTCCGTGGTGTTCGCGGTGGGCGCGGGGCCCGGTGTCCCCGAACCCGCCGGCACCGCGGCACTGCCGTCCGTGCCGGGCTCCGCGGCCGTGTCCGATCCCGCGGCCCGGTGTTCGCCCGCCTCGCGGCGCAGGTTCGCGGCCCGGGCCCGCGCTCGGGCCGCGGTCGCGGACGCCTGCGCGGCCAGCGCCTCGGCTTCCGCCGCCGCTGCCTCGGCATCGGCTTGTTCGGCCGCCAGGATCAGCGGGTCGGTGGCGGTTTCGGGCATCTATCCCACCTCGATCACTCGTCAGTCGCTTGCGGGCAGCGGCTTTGCTTCCTTGATGGTCAGCGGTGTGGTCCCCACGCTGAGGGTGCCGGCACCCGCCTTGGTCACCAGGACTTCCGCGCCCTGGTCGTCGACGTAGCGTTTACCGATCAGGTTGCCATCGGCGAAACCGTCCTGCGGTCCACCGTCCGCGGGGACCGCGCCACCGTCGATGGGCACCATCGGCACCCCACCGGCGCGCAGATCGTCGAGGCTGTCGGCGGCCCGCACGATGATCACTTCGGTAGTACACACCTGACTCCGTAGCCGGGTCCCGGTTTTGGCCATGATCGTTCTTCCTTTCGCGTGCGGCGCTATGCGCCGGCGGTTTCCCGGGTCAGTTCGGCGACCAGTTCGCGCCGCAGAATCTTCCCGGTCGGGGTGGCAGGTAGTTCGGGCCGGAACACCACGCGGTCGGGGGTGCGGGAACCGCGCAGTCCGGAGCGGACATAGCCGCGCAACTCTTCGGGGTCCGGGTGCCGGCCGGGCTCGGCGGGTACCACGACCGCGACGATGATCTGCCCCCATTCGGCGTCCTCGACGCCCACCACCGCGCAATCGTGCACCGCCGGATGTTCCACCAGCACGTCCTCGATCTCGGCGGGGGCGATGTTCTCACCGCCGCGGATGATGGTGTCGTCGCTGCGGCCGTGGATGAACAGGTAGCCGTCGGCGTCGAGGACGGCGAGGTCCTTGGTCGGGAACCAGCCCTCGGCGTCGAGCACCGAACCGATCCCGGTGTACCGTCCGGACACCTGCGGGCCGCGGACGAACAGTTCCCCGGCGACCTCGGCGGGCAGGACCGCACCGCTCTCGTCGCGGATCTGCACCTCGATCCCGGGCACCGGCTGCCCGACCGAACCGAGCCGCCGCGCGACCTTCTCGTCGCCGGAGGCGAGCGCCGCCCGATGGTCCTCCGGGCCGAGCACCGCGATGGTCGAGCTGGTCTCGGTGAGCCCGTAGGCATTGACGAACCCGACCTCCGGCAGCAACTCCAGTGCGGTCCGCACGAGCGGCAGCGCGACTTTGGAACCGCCGTAGGCCAGGGTGCGCAGGGTCGGCAGCTGCGACCCGGTCGTTTTCAACGCGCTGACGATCCGGTCCAGCATGGTCGGGACCACGGTCGCGGTGGTGACCCGTTCGGCCTCGACGAGCCGGATCCATTCGCGCGGGTCGAAATTGCGCAGGTAGACCATTCTGCGGCCGGCGTAGAGGTTCGAGAGCGCGGCCCCCACCCCGGCGACGTGGTAGGGCGGGACGCAGATCAGCGAAACGTCGTCGTCCGCGGCGGAGGCGAATTCCACCGTGCCGGTGATATAGCTGACCAGGTTGTTGTGGGAGAGTTCGACCGCTTTGGGCTGCGATGTGGTCCCGGAGGTGAACAGGACGACCGCGGGCGAATCGGGGTCGGGTTCCACTCCGGCCGGTTCGGCGCCGCGGGCGGCCGCCAGGAAACGCTCCGAATCCCACAGCAGTTCGGCGGTGCCGGTGACAGCGTCGGTGTAGGCGTCGTCGTGGATCACCAGCGGTGCGTCGAGCCGGTGGATCAGTTCGGCGAGTTTGTCGCCGCTGAGACGGTAGTTCAGCGGCGTGAACGGTACCCCGGCGCGGGCCGAGGCGAAGATCAGCAGCGGCAGGAGCGCTCCGCCGGTACCCACGTACGCGACACTGCGGGCACCCGAGGCGGCGACGGCGCCCGCACCTCCGTGGGCCAGGGTGTCCAGCTCGGCGCCGGTCCACCGCGATTCGCCCGATACGACGGCCGCCCGATCGGGATTGTTCGACGCCGCCATATCCAGCAGTAGCGAAATACTCATACGACTACTTCCTGAATGCCGGGCGCCGCGAGCCAGTGCCCGGCCGGTAGTGATATCGATATTCTCGAAAATCGAGAATAGCATATCCGCTGGCCCGGGAGCCCAAATCGACCAACCGGCCGGTCTGTATCCCGCTCACCCCCACGCGCCCCTGCTCAGCGCGCCGAACGCGCACAGGTTCCATACTTCCGCGGCGGTGATGGGATGAGCGCCGTCATCGGACCGGGCCCCCTGCGCCACGAACATCACCGTCTGCAATGTCATGGCCGCGAGCCGCCGCGGACGCGTCCCCGTGCGCAGGTATCCCGCGCCATCGGCGGCGGCCACCAGATCGGCGAGCAACTCGAACAGTGACGCATGCGCGACCTGGATCTCGATCGGATCCGACATCAGCAACTGGGGCGCGAATTCGGTGAACAGCGGCCGATGCGCTCCGGGATCCGGCCGGCAGAACTCGAACAGCAGTTCCACCGCCGTGCGGAGCTTGTCCAGCGGATCGGCGTCGTTACCGGTGGCCTCGCGGATCTGCTCGGCCACCTTGGCGATGGCCTCCTCGTAGAGAGCCAGCAGCAATTCGTGTTTACCGTCGAACAGCAGATAGAAGCTGCGCAGCGATTGACCCGCCTCGTCGACCACCTCGTGCATGGTGAAATCGGTACTGCCCCGCCGGGTGATCAGCGCACGCGCCGCATCCAGGAAACGCTGCACCTGCGCACTGCCGAACAGTTTGGTGGTGCGCACCGAACGCGCATCGATCCGCTGCTGCAGGGTCAGCCCGCTGCCGGTACTCCGCATGGCCGTACCTCCGATTGCCGTATCCGTCGATCGGTCCCGCGCGGAGCCCGCGCCGGCCGCTCACTCGTACCGCGGCGGGAACCACCGGAGTGGACCCGTTGCCCGGTCCGGCCACCGGCCGCGGAAACTAGAATATCCGGTTGCGAGAATGATATTCTCATATTCGGCCAAAGGAGGTACACAGTGCAGCTGACTTTCGACGAGGATGTGGAAGAGTTCCGCGCCGAGTTCATCGCGTTCCTCGACGAGCATCTGCCGCCCGAGGCGGTCGCCACCGAGCGCCCGCATTCGAGCTCACACGTGCCCGCATGGTCACGCGCCTGGCAGAGCACACAGTTCGACCACGGCTGGCTGGTCCCCGGATATCCACCCGAATTCGGCGGTCGCAACGCCACAGTTCTGCAGCAGTACGTCCACCGGGAGGAGCTCGGCCGGCGCAAGATCTACGAAAGCTGCAACCCGCAGGGGCAGGGCATCATCGCCGCCTCGCTCATCACGTTCGGCACCCCGGAACAGCAGCAGCGCTGGGCGGTACCGATCCTGCGCGGGGAAATGCCCGCCGCCCTCGGGATGAGCGAACCCGGCGCCGGTTCGGATCTGGCCGGCCTGCGTACCCGCGCGGTCCGCGACGGCGACCATTTCGTGGTCAACGGCCAGAAGGTATGGACCTCGGGCGCCCACGACTCCGATGTCGTCCTCACCTTCGTGCGCACCGATCCGGACGCACCGAAACACAAGGGCATCTCGGTGCTGTTGATCCCCACCGATACGCCCGGCGTACGCCGCCGCCCGTTCGCCTCGGCCTGCGCCGACGACGATCTGGACTTCAACGAGGTGTTCTTCGAAGATGCCCGGGTACCGGCGGAGAACCTGGTCGGCGAACTGAACCAGGGCTGGACGGTGGCCACCGGATCGCTCGGCCACGAACGCACCCTGCTGTGGATGAGTTTCGCGCAACGCCTGCGCATGCTGGTACAGGATTTCCGGCCGCGCACCGAACTCGAGGTCGACCGTTTCGCCACCGCGGTCATGGATCTACAGGCCCTCGAACTGCTCGGCTCGACGGCACTGGCCAGAGAAGCCCGCGGCGAAGCGGATGTGGCCGCGCTGTCGGTGCTGAAACTGCTGGGATCCGAAAGCGTGCAGCGCGGTCTGGAAGCCGCCCTCGATGCCGCCGGGGCCGAGGGACTCGAACATCCCACGGTCACCTCCCGGCACAGCCTGCTCAACCTCGAGGACCACGCACCGAGCTGGTTCGAACGGTATCTGCGCAGCTTCTCCGGAACCATCGCGGGCGGCACCTCCGAGATCCAGCGCAATATCATCGCCCAGCGCATCCTCGGCCTGCCGCGTAGCTGACCGAGGCGCAACGGCCTACCGCCAGGGCTGCTCATCCGATCAAGGCTGCAACCGACCGAGGAATCGCCATCTCGACAAAGCTGCTGGACTGATATCCGCCGACAACGGCGACACTTGCCCGGCATGGTCCATATGCAACATCAAGCGCGGCACGGAGCCGCGGGCGTACACGTCGAACTCCCACATGCCATAACCGATGTAGTACTTGCCCGATCCCATGGCGAATACGCTCTCCAGGAGCTGATATTCGCCGGCCACAACTAGTTCGGCTGTGATTCGTCGATCAGTTTCGGGCGGCAGCCGGTAGGCGGCCGCCCGGTAGCCGATACCGGACCGGCGCCAGAAGCGGATCCTGTCCCGCCACGGGGCCTCGACGACATACGGGGAGAACAGAACGGCGACCGGGTGAGTCAGCCCCGACCCGTTCTCGAGCAGCCGGCGCCGCAGGGCCCAGGTGCGTTGGGGAGTGTAAAGAAAACTCAGCCATTCGACCCGTTCACCACGACATTCGGCGCACCACTCGATATTCGGATCGACACCCCGCGCCGCATAATGCTCGATAAGTGCGGCAATCTTGGCGGCAGTGTTGAGTACTGTCGTGAGCCGCTCGGCGACAACCTGCACACCACCATCATTGTCGGGTGAGGTAGCCGGGCCGAAGGCTTCGGGAACCACCAGCCGGTAGCGTGGCGGCCCGGACCTACAGCGCTCGCGTACCAGCGCACCGGCGCTGCTGTCTCGAAGCACCCGGATCTGCGACGGCACGTTGTAAGGGCAATCCTGCGCATGCGGGTTGCCCACACCATCCTTCAGCTTGCCCTGACGCCGAAAATGGGGCCGGCACGGCCGCGACCGCTCTTTCGGCGTGGAATACACCGCATGGACCACCGCGGCACAGTAACGACAGCGCAGCGCTCCGCCCCACTCTCGTTTACGAGTCGGTATGTCCTCGGCACGCACGTACTCCGGAGGGTCGGTTGTCATCAGGCGCGCTATCGGCATTGCCAGCGTTGCGGTGTGCTCTTCTGGATCTACCCCCATCCACCAACTGTGCGGAGCAAGGCCCGGATGCGGACGGATTCGTTCGGAATGTTATCGAATTGTCCTACACGGCAGCGCTTTCGGAACTCTCGCACACGCATGGACCGAGACAGCGGAACAGGACTCAATGGGGGAGCATTTCCTCCCAGCTGCCATGGCTGTCGGCCACCAGGTCCGTCTGGCGGTACAGCTGACCGTCCGGTGCGAGGTATTCGCCGGTATTCGGGTCGTACTGGGCGTAGGCGACCGCCGGAGCGGTACCGGCACCCGGTGTCGTCGCGGCGGCGGGCGCGTTTCCGGGCGGCGGGTCGAAGCGTGAATCCGGCGGAATTCCCTGACCTTCCAGTTCCGGATCGCGCGGGTACGGCCCGACCACCGGCTGCTCCGGCGCCACGGGCACATACTCCTGGTCGCTGTTGCAGATGGCCGCGGTGGGGGCGCGTTTGGCGGGGTCACCGGCGCAGGGGATATTGCGCGCACCGCGTACCGCGACCGGATGATCCTGCGGCAGTTTGCAGTACAGGTTGTCGGGGGTATCGATTGTGGTGACGTCCTGCGGGGACCGCCATTCCGAAGGCGGTAGGAAGCCGACGGTACAGGCCGGCGGATCGGAGACACCGCTCACCCGGAAATCGCCGATACCCAGGCCGGACGCGTTCTTGGTCGGCTGGACGGCCTGGACGAGCGACACCACGGGCGGAAGCAGAACCAGCAGCTGTTCGAGACCGGCGTTGTAGGTGACACCGAGCTGCCCGACCGATGTCAGGTTGGACAGCAGGACCGGCAGTGTGAGATCCACCGAATCCAGCAGCGCCGACACCTCTTCGGCGAAACCCGGACCCGAATGCAATATCGTGCGGATCTGCGGATCGTTGGCCACCAGTTGCCCGGTGACATCCGCGGTGGCACGAGTCCAGATGCGGATCGCGTCGGCGGTCTGCACCTGTGAGTCCAGCAGGGGCTGCGTGTCCTGGACCAGGGTTCTGGCGGCATCGCCCACACCGTTCATCTCGGCGCTCAGTTTCTCGGCCGAGGTGAGCAGCGAATCGAGATCGTAGCTCGCGCCGTTGACTCCGGCGAACATCTCGTCGAGGAGACGGCGCAGATCGTCCTTGGGGATCGTGTCCACCAGGGCACTGAGTTTGTCCAGCATCGGGCCCACCGGCTGCGGGACGGCGGTATCGCGGCGTTCGATCGTCGCGCCGTCGTAGAGGTAGGGCGGGGAGTCGGTGCGCGGCAGCAGGTCCACGTACTGTTCGCCGACCGCCGAGACACTGCGCACCTCGGCGGTCAGGTCGGTGGGTATCCGGTAGGAACCGTCGATCGCCAGAGTGGCGCGGACACCGTCGCCGGCGAGCTCGACTCCGGTGACCTTTCCGACCCGGATCCCCCGGTAGGTCACATTGCCGAACCGGTACAGGCCGCCGGCCTCCGGGAGTTCCACGGTCACCCCGATGGTGCCGATACCGGCGAGGGTCGGCAGGCGCATGTACATCACCGACATCACCGCCAGCCCGATCACCGAGAGAATACTGAAGATGATCAGCTGGGTTTTGACGAAGCGGGACAGCAGCATCAGCCGCCTCCAATCCCGGGGATCTGGGGTAGCTGGATTTCCGGCAGCGGAAACGGCAGACCCGGCACCGGGGCCGGCGGGGGTGCCGGGGCGGGCGGTGGCGCGGGAGCGGGTGCGGGCGCCGGCGGGGCGGGGGCGGGTGCGGGTGCGGCAACCGGGGGCGGGACGATCCCGAAACCGAGTGGGTTCTTGGTCTGCTCGGCGTAACCGGGATCGCCGACGGCGGCCTGGATGACCGCGGTCGGATCACCCCACGGTGTACCGAGTAGCAGCTCCCGGCGCAACCGCGGAATGGTGAGGTCCACGGTGGCGAACAGGTTGATGAAATCGCCCCGGACCCCGTTGTCGACCAGATACTGCCCGTACGGGAACACCGTCGCGAACTGGATCGCCGAGTTGATATCCGGACCTACATCGGCGAGCGCCTTCAAGGTGGGTTCCAGGTTGCGGAGGTTGGTGAGCAGATCGTCGTGCGCGGCGGTCAGGACCCCGTTGGCGGTATCGCTGAAGGTGCGCAGGCGGTCCAGCGCGGTGACCAGATCGGGTCGTTCGGCGATGAGTACGTCCAAGGCGGGCGGAATCTTGTGCAGGGCCTCGGTGAGGACATCGCGCTGGGCTGCGAAGGTGCCGCCCAGCCGGTTCAGGCCGTCGATGGTGGCGACGATATCGGCGCGCTGGGCGTCGAGGGTGCCGAGGAAGAGATCCAGGCGGTCCAGCAGGGCCCGGATATTCGTCTCACGACCTTCGAAGGCGGCGCTGAGGCTGCCGACGATATCGCCGATCTGGCCCAGCCCGCCACCGTTGACCACCACCGACAGCGAGGCGAGCGTCTGCTCCGTCGACGGGTAGGTTCCGGTGTCGTCGAGGTCGATCCGCGACCCGGACGCCAGCTGTCCCTGCGGCGGTTGCCCGGGTGGCGGGTTCAGCGCCAGATGCATCGACCCGAGCAGGCTCGTCTGGCCGACCCGGGCCCGCGCGTTCGCGGGAACCACCTGACCGGGCTGGATGGATACCTCCACCAGGGCGTGCCAGTTCTCCACCGTGATATCGCCGATACTGCCGACCACCACATCGTCGATCAGCACCGGCGAATTCGGGGTGAGCGTGCCGACATCGGCCATCTCCACATACAGCACGGTGGCGTCCGGGCCGCGGCCGATGGCGCCCGGTAGCGGTAGCGAATTGACGCCGTCCCAGTTGCAGCCGGTGGCCGTCAGCGCCATGCACGCGCAGCCGAGCACCGCGTTGCGCAACGACTTCCTACGTTCCGATCTCGCCATGTGATCACCGCCCGCCGGGGAAGAGGATCTCGGCGAGCGAGGGCACCGGCGGAGCAGCCGGTGGCGGGGGCGCCGCCGCCGGGGCAGCGGATGCCGGCGGAACCAGATGCGGTTCGCTGTAGATGACGTTCTTCGGATCCGCCGACGGTCCGAGGGCGGGATTCACCGGGACCGGCAGATAGTTGAAGTTCAACAGCCCGAGGACCGGACCGAGGTAGTCGCGGCATTTACGCGCCGCTTCCTCGGCGCCGATGTTCTCCACGCTGGCGATCCCGCCGCAGACGAATTCGATCGGATTGGAGAAGTTGTTCAGCACGAAAACCCCTGCCTCGGTGCCGGTATCAGGGTTGTAGATGTTGTAGAAGTTGGCCAGGCTGGTCGGGAAGATATGCAGCAGTTCCTCGAGTTCGCCGCGGTTGTCCACCAGGTTCTGGGTGACATCGGCCAGCCGTCCCACCTGCTCGGCGGCCTTGTCCCGGTTGGCCGCGACGAACCGCTGCACCTCGCCCACCGCGATGGACAGATTGGCCAGTGCCGCGTCGAGGTCGGAGCGGCTGTCGGAAAGCACACTGGTCAGGGTCGCCAGCCGGTTCTGGAACTGCACGATCTGCACATTGCTGTCGCGCAGGGCGGTGACGAAGGTCTGCAGGTTCGCGATGGTCGCGGCGATATCACCGCTGCCGTCGGCCAGGATGCGCCCGACCCCCGACAACTGGGACAGTACCTGCCGCAGTTTGTCACCGTTTCCGGCCAGCGCGTCGGCGGCGCTGTCGATGAAGCGGCCGGCCGGCCCGGAGGCCTGGTCGCCGTCGGGTCCGAGTTCGGTCGCCAGCCGGGTGAGCTGGGTTTTGATCTGGTCCCATTCGACCGGGATCGCGGTGCGCTCCAGCGGAATCACCGTATCGTCGGCCATGGTCGGGCCGTCACCACGGTAGGCGGGGGTGAGCTGGACGTAGCGGGAGTCCACCAGGCTCTGCGCGACGATCACCGCGCCGGCGTCGGCGGGGATATCCACACCGCGGTCGATATGCATCGTCATTTCCACGGTGGCGCCGCGGGGTTCGATGGCGGCGATGGTGCCGACCTTCACGCCCGAAACCCGGACATCGTCACCGGGGTAGATCGCGGTGGCGGTGGTGAAGATCGCACGCACCGTCGCAGGCGCGAACAGCGTCCGATTCACCACGACGAACGCGGCGGCCAGCACCGCGACCGCCAGTGCGCCCGCCGACAGCCGGATGATCAGTGTCCGCTTCATCGTGGCGCTCCCGGTTGCGGTGCGGGTTGGGGTTGCGGAACCGAGCCGCCGAACGCCGCGTCGACGAACGGCCGGATCCATTGGGCTGGAATGAGGTTCGCGACGTAGGCGTTGTAGAAGGGTCCGCCGGATACCGCCTCGCCCTGGGTGAGCGAGGTTTTCGCCAGGCCCGGTATCGCCTTGGCGATATTGTCCCGGTTGCGCTGCAGCACTTCGGTTACCGAGTTCAACCGATCCAGTGCGGGTCCCAGTTCCGCCTCGTTGTCGGCCACCAGCTGGGTGAGCTGATCGGCGACAGCGGCCGTATTGGCCAGCAGGGTGGCGATCGCCCGGCGGCGCTCGTCGAGCACCCCGACCAGGGTGTTCGCATTGAGCAGCATGGTGTTCAACTGCTCGCTGCGATCGGCCAGGATCCCGGTGACCTCCTGGGCGGCGGTGAGCAGATCGCCGAGCGCGGTATTGCGGCTGTTGATCGATTTCGACAGCTCCGACAGGCCGTCGAAGGCTGGGCCGAGTTGCGGTGCGATCGAATCCAATGTCGTGGACAGCATGTCCAGGGAACTGTTCAGGGAATCGGTATCCATGGCCGCGGTGGTGCTGGTCAGATCGCCGAGCGCATCGGTCAGCGAGTACGGCGAGGACGTGCGCTCGACCGGGATCGTATCCAGCGGGCGCAGCCGCCGGTCACCGTGCGATATCAGCGTCATGATCCGTTTCCCCAGGAGAGATCCCGTTTTGATCTGCGCGGTGCTGTCCGCGCCGAGCGAGACGGATTCGCCGACGGTGAACACCACCCGCGCCTGTCCGCGGTCGAGCCCGACCTCGGTGACGGTGCCGACCTTGAATCCCGAGACGTGTACCTCGTCGCCGGCCTCCAATCCGCCGGCTTCGTCGAACACCGCCTGGTAGCGAACCGTTGTTCCCCAGGCGATCACCTGCTGCGACTGCAGGCCCAGCGAGATGATGCAGAGGATGAGCACGATCCCGACCAGGCCGTGCCGCAGTAGATGTTTTCCGCGGTATCGAAACATCTCAGGGAGCGCACCTTCCGTCGGTCTGTACGGCGGCCGGTATCTCCACGACCTGTCCGGACAGGTCGTTGACCCGCAGCGTCAAATCGCACAGGTAGTACTGGATGAAGTTGCCGTAGGCCCCGGTGCGCACCAGTTTCCGGAAGTTCTCCGGTGCTTTCTGCAGGGCGGTATCGAGTGTTTCCTTGTCGCCGTCGATATTCGCGGCGAGCTGGTTGACCTGGTCGATCGTGCCCGCCAGCGGCGCCCGGCCCTGGTTCAGCAGGTCGGCGACGGTGGCGGTGCCGGCCTCCAGCGAATCGATGGCGGCCGCGATGGGGTCACGGTCGTTGCTGAGCTGGCTGATGAGTTGTTCGAGCCGGTCGACCAGTCCCGAGAACTGCCCGCCCTCGTTCGCGAGGGTGGTCATCACGGTGTTCAGGTTGTCGATCAACTGCTCGACGATCTCGTTGTTGTCGGCCAGCGCCGCGGAGAAGGAGGCGGTGCGGCCGAGGATGGAGTTCACGGTTCCCTCCTTGCCCTGCACGATCTCGAGCAGCGACCAGGTCAGGGCGTTCACATCACGGGCGTTGAGGCCCTGGATCACCGGTTTCAGACCGCCCAGGAGCAGGTCCAGATCGAGTGCGCCGGTGGTGTTCTCGATCGGCAGCTCACCACCGGCAGGCAGTGTGTTGCCGGGCCGGTCGGTGATTTCGAGGTAGCGGTCGCCGACGAGATTCAGGTACCGCACCGCGATCTCGGTGCCGGTGGTGAGCGAAAGCGAGCGGTCGGCATCGAACTCGACCCGTACCCGGTGATCGTCGCGCAGTGAAACCCCCCGCACCGAACCCACGACCACCCCCGCGACGCGCACCGTATCCCCGGTGCTCAATCCGGAGGAATCCGCGAAAACCGCCGAGTACTCGGTGGTGGAGCCGCTGCGGTACTCGCCGAAAACGATGATCAGGCAGGCCGAGAGCACCACCATGATCGCGGCGAAGACACCGAATTTCAGCAGCGGCGTGTTGCGGTTGTTCATCGGGGTGCCCCCTTCCCGGTGGCGGCGGGTCCGAACAGTGCCTCGGCGAGCGAGGCGGTGTTCAACGTCAGTCCGGACCGGAACGGCCCGGCCTGAGGGTTGGCCCCGACATCGGCGACCACGAACGGCGGGAAATCCTCGTAGGCCACGGGCAGCATCGAGCACTGCGGACCGCCCGACGCCGCGACCTTCGGCAGATGCTCCGGGTAGCGGTACGGTTCGACACCCCAGAGGAAGTTCGCCGACAATCCGATTCCCGGCACCTGTACCGGGGTCACCGAGGACAGATAGCTCAGTCCGTCCAGAGCGCACGTCAGCGCCTGGTGATAGCGGTTGGTCAACTCGGTGGTCGGTGCCAGGACATCCATGGCACTCACCAGACCGGGGCCGCTCTCCCCCACCACCCGGTTACCGGTATCGGCCAGACCGATCAGGCTCATCAGCAGTACATCGAGTTGCTGCTGTTCTGCCACCACGGTCCGGCTCAGCCGGGTCGCGTTGCCGACGGTTTCCAGCAGTGCGGGCGCCGCGTCGGCATAGGTCCGGGTGACCTCCGGCGCCATCGCCAGATCCGCGCGCAGGGCGGGCAGCCCGGGTTCCAGTTTCGCCAGGAACGCCTCCAGGTCCACCATCATCTGGCCCACCCGGTCACCGCGCCCGCGCATCGCGGTGGCCAGCGCGCCCAGGGTTTCGTTGAGCTTCTCCGGTTGGATCTCGCCCAGTACCTGGGTGAGCTGTTCGAACACCGTGTTGATCTCGACGGTCACGTTCTCTGCGGCGAACACCTGCCCGGGCTCGAGGTGGCCCGTGCCCGGTTGCGCGGGCGGCACCAGTTGGATGTATTTCGCCCCGAATACCGTGGTAGAGGCGATATCCACGGTGACATCGCCGGGTATGCGGGTGAGATCGGCCCGGTCGATGGCCAGTTCGATCTCCGCCGTGCCGTCGGCGCGTTCGACGATCGAATCCACCGCCCCGACCGTGACCCCGCGCAATTTCACCTCGGCATCGGGGTACATCACCAGACCGGCTCGCGGCGCGTGCACGGTCACCGCCACGGTATCGGCGAACCCGCCCCGGAACAGGGCCACCGCGAGCACCACGATCGCCGTACCCGCCGCGATCGCCGCGAGCCCGGCGGCCGGACGGGCGAGCGGCTTCAGCCGGCCGGCCCAGCGCCGGCGACCGGCGGCTCGCGGCACCGGTACGTCCGGCGGCGGCGTGGCCGTCCACGGTTGTGTTTCGTTTCCCACCAGCGCCATCACTACCCCGACAGCTCGAAGTTTCCGTTGGACCCGTACACGGCCAGCGAGACCAGCAGCGTGACCGAGACGACCGCGATCAGCGAGGTCCGTACGGCATTGCCCACCGCGGTGCCCACACCCGACGGCCCGCCGGCGGCGAAGAACCCGAAGTATGTGTGTATCAACAGGATCGTGATCGCCATGAGAATCGCCTGCAGGAACGACCAGAGCAGGTCGATCGGATTGAGGAAGGTCGCGAAGTAGTGGTCGTACAGGCCCGAGGACTGCCCCAGGATCACCACCGTGGTGAACCGGCTGGCGAGGAAGGAGGCGATCACCGCGATGGCGTAGAGCGGGGTGATCGCGATCATCCCGGCCACGATGCGGGTGCCGACCAGGTACGCGATCGGCTCGATCGCAATGGATTCCAGTGCATCGATCTCCTCGTTGATCCGCATGGCGCCCAATTGCGCGGTGACACCGGCACCGAACGTGGCCGCCAGCCCGATACCCGCGACCACGGGCGCGGAGATCCGGACATTGATGAAGGCGGACAGGAAACCGGTGAGCGCCTCGATACCGATATCACCGAGCGAGCTGTACCCCTGCACGGCGAGGGTGCCGCCGGTGGCCAGCGTCAGGAAGCTGACGATCACCACCGTGCCGCCGAACGCCGCCAGCGTGCCCGCGCCCATACTGATCTCCGCGATGAGCCGGATCGTCTCGCGTTTGTAGCGCCAGGCCGCCATCGGCGCGAACGCCAGTGCCTTCACATAGAAGATCGCGTGATCGCCGACCCGGCCGAGTACGTCCACCGGTTTACGCAGCCGGCGGATCAGCATCGGATACCGCGTGGCGAGAACCTCGGAGGCTGTCATCGAATCCCTCCCCTCATCCGGTCGTCAACTGGATGCCGATCGCCGTGACCATCACATTGATGACGAACAGCGACATGAACGCATAGACGACGGTCTCGTTGACCGCGTTGCCCACCGATTTCGCGCCACCGGTGACGATCAGCCCCCGATAACAGGCGACGATCCCGGCCACCAGGCCGAACAGCAGGGCTTTCACCGACGAGATGATCACCTCGTTGATGCCGGTGAGCAGCGTGATCCCGGCGACGAACGCGCCCGGATTCACGTTCTGCACATACACCGAGAACACGTATCCGCCGAGCACTCCGATGATGCAGACCAGATTGTTCAGCAGCAACGCCACCAGCCCGGAGGCCAGCATGCGCGGCGTGACCAGCCGCTGCACCGGGTCGATTCCGAGGACCTCCATGGCCGCGATCTCCTCGCGAATGGTTCGCGATCCCAGATCGGCACACATGGCGGTGGCGCCGGACCCCGCCACGATGAGCACCGTGACCATCGGGCCGACCTGGGTCACCGCGCCGAAGGCGGCGCCGGCGCCGGAGAGGTCCGCGGCACCCAGCTCGCGCAGCAGGATGTTCAGGGTGAAGCTCACCAGTACGGTGAACGGAATCGCCACCAGCAGAGTGGGAACCAGCGAGACCCGCACGATGAACCAGGACTGTTCGAGGAATTCCCGGGTCTGGAACGGGCGGCGGAAGGCGAACCGCACCGCGTCGGCGGTCATGGCGAACAGGCCACCCACCGTCTGCAGTGGGCCCTCGAAACGGTCTCGGAGCCGGACCAGATAGGGCGTTCGGATGGTCATACCGGCCTCACGACATCGGATGCGGTTGCCGACATGCCGAGGAATTCGTCATCGAAGTACTCCTGTCGAACGATCGACGCCCGGTGGAATACGCCGGCGCGCGCTTCCACCGAGTCGGGCGGCTCGCGAACGAGCCGCGGCATGACGGGCAGCTCCGGCCGGCGGTAACGGAAGGCACTTCCGGCGTACGGCCGGGAAGTTCGACCCGATGGCTGGACCGTCCCAGCCGGTGCTGCTGTCACATCTCTCGGTGCGGAAATGTCATTCTCAATTTCGAATAGGATGGCATCCGATACTCGAGAACACAATACTTGCGGGCAAGTTTCCAGAAAACCCCAGGACGACTCGGCGCGCCCTCGGCAACCATCGGCCGAAAAGCCCGCGAACAGGCATGATAACCACAGGAGACCGCCTCCGAGGTGCGAGAATCCGCGTCGCACACGTCGGAGAATCGTGAAGATCAGCGTTTCAAAATTTGCCCACGTCTCGACCCCGGCGAGGCCGATCTGTGAATTCACACAATTGCCCGCGAACCCCCGGCGGAACACAACAGATAATTCTGCGGAAACACCCTCGGCAACACCGTAAAAATTCGATACCCGTCAACGGCGGAGCGCCTTGGAACCCGCCTCCGGCCACGCCCCCGCGGCCATTGTCCGGGTCAGCCCATCACCCACCGACCCGGCCGGCCGTCGTTCACCTCATGGACTTCGGAGCGGACCCGCGCTCCATCCATCTATTCCATCCATACCCACCCCGTGCCCGTCAGACCGCCGGAACGAGATCCGCGCAAACCGGCGCGTATTCCATGGCGCCGCTGCGGAATATCTCACTGGGCGTCACGGCAGCAGCCGAGAGCCCGGCCGCCACCAGAGCCTGCGCCTTGAACGCGCGGGCCGCGTAACTCAGACGGTGCAGTACCGGGTCGACACCGTGGTCTTGCCCGGCCGGCCAGCCGTCACCCCAGACGACGACCTCGATCCCCCGGTCCTCCAGCGCCCGCAGGACGCCTTTACGCGCTCGGCCGTCTCGACTACAGACATCGGCGTTCACAGCGAGCGCCTGCGGCAGCCGCCCCGGGACCTCGGTCGCCAGCACGGAGTCGAGTTCGCGGACCTCTGCGCCGAGGATTTTCAGCGGGCGGGTATCGGCGGGCTGCGCGAGCAGGACCGTCACCTCCCACCCGGCCACCGAGCGGTCGAACAACCACCCGCCGGCGAATTGGACCGCGTCGGCCACGGTCGCCGCCACCACATCGAGCCGGTACCTCATCACATCTCCTTCGCCGCCAAGTCGCGGGCCAGCGACTCGGTGTAACCGTTGAACACTTCGGCCAGCGGGATCGAACGATCGAGCAGCCACGAGATCTCCATTCCGTTCAGAAAGGCGACGATCTCGACCGCACGCATCCGCGGATCGACATCGCGCCGGTACCGGCCGCTGTCCTGGCCCCGCCGAATCGCCTGGGTGACGATTTCGACGGCCGTGCGCCACCGATCGAGCATGCGATCGTGCAGTGGCGCCTCGGGCATGAGGTTCTCGACGAGAAGGACGACGAAGGTGCCGACCAGCTCCGGAGAACGTTCCATCCTGGTGACGACTTTGCGGATCTCCACGATGAGGTCTCCGCTGATATCCGCGTCCTCCAGGTCTACGGCGTCGCGGGCGTCCAGGACTGCGTGTAGCAGCTGCTCTTTGGAAGAGAAGTGATGCAGCAGTCCCGCCGAGGTCACTCCGGCCTCGCCGGCGATCTGCGCCAGCGTCGTGCTGCGCCAGCCGTTGCGGGTGAGGAGTCGCTGAGCTACGGCAAGTATTCGTTGCCGGCGATCCTCCCCCTTGGCAAGGAGTGAGGCATAAGGACGAGGAGCTGTCATGGTCCGAACCCCGATCTGACAAACCTAGTGAACACACAGTAGGTTGGTTTCCCGCTTGTGACAAGGGTTACAAAGAAGTTGCGCCCGCAAGGGGCATTCACCTGCCCGTCGAGGGTGGGCGCACGGCGCGAATCAACCCCTCCGAGGGCCTGCCGGCGACCGCTCCGAGTCCCGATGAAAATAGCATTCTCCAGGCCTCAGCCGGGATCGAACGGGAAATCCGGCCGAAGTGTTAGAACGTCACTCTCCTATTGTGATAATGTCGTTTTCAGCTTGGCGGGTCAGCCACCCGGCTTCCGGCCGCCCACTCCGCCGGCGCGGCGGACGTTGCCACATAGCGGTTCGATATGACCGCCGCGACGAGGGTCGGCGGCCGCGGGAGACGACCGCCGACGGCAAATTCGCGAATCAAACGATCCATTGGAGGGTCACGATGCCGACTTCGCCCAGCAGCGCTCCGCTCTACCCCCCGCAGGGATTCGGTCCACCGAAGGACCGCCGGGGCCGGGCCGAGGGCAGCCTCGGACTACCCGCCGGCACAGAGGTCTTCTCCGCCGACAACCACATCTCCCTCGCGGACGACATCTTCTACGAACGCTTCCCGGAGGAGCTGCGGGACAAGGCGCCGCGGGTCTGGTACGAGGAGGGGGCCTACCAGATCGGGCGTAAGGGAAAGTCGTTCCTGCCCGGTGATTTCAGCCGGGTCCTGATGCAGTACGACCCCCTCGACGGGTCCGGTAGCACCAACCTCGAAGCCCGGATCGCGGATCTACGCGCCGACGGGATCGACAAGGAGCTGGCGTTCCCCAATTCCCTTCTCGCACTGCTGTTCTACCCGGACAAGGCGGTCCGCGAGCGCTGCTTCCGCATCTACAACGAATACATCGCCGAGGTGCAGGAACGATCCGGTGGCACGCTGTACGGGGTCGGATTGATCAACTGGTGGGATGCCGACGGCGCCCGCCGCACTCTCACCGAGCTGAAAGCGCTGGGGCTCGAGACCTTCCTGCTTCCACTGTCGGCCGGAAAGGACGACGACGGCGCCGTCATCGACTACGGCAGCACGTCGATGATCGGCGTCTGGGACGCCATCGAGGAATCCGGGATACCGGTATCGCACCATATCGGCGAATCTCCGCTGTCCGCGCCGTGCGAGGTGAACAGTGTGGTGGTCGGGATGATGCACAATGTGGCTCCGTTCCGGGAGCTGTTCTCCAAGTACATCTTCAGCGGCATCATCGATCGGCATCCCGGTCTGCAGATCGGCTGGTTCGAGGGCGGTATCAACTGGGTCGCCTCGGCCCTGCAGGATGCCGAACATATGCACGCGTCCTACCGGCACATGTACAACCGGCCGCTGGATCACGAGGTCCGCCACTACTGGGACAACCATATGCGGGCCTCGTTCATGGTCGACCCGCTCGGCCTGGCCATCATCGACCAGATCGGTGTGGACCGGGTGATGTGGTCATCGGACTACCCGCACAACGAGAGCACCTTCGGCTACTCGGAGAAGTCCCTGGCCTCGGTCGTCGATGCACTCGGGCCTGAGCAGGCGGCCCGCGTGGTGAGCGGGAACATCAAAGAATTCCTGGGCATACAGGCCCCGCGCGACGCCGAGAAGGACCGTATTCGATGACCGCATTCCCCGCCGCGACGACCGCGGCGATCGACATACCCGACCTCCCGGACCGTGCGCGGATGCGCCGGGAGACCGGGGCCCGCCTGCGTTCGGCCATGGCCGAGCGCGGGGTCGACGCGGCGATCCTGCTGCTGAACAACAATGTCGTGTACGCGACCGGAGCGAACTGGCCGCTCGGCGACGCCGGCCTCGCCCATGTCGAACGACCGGTGGCGGTGGTGACGGTCGACGACGAATGGCCGCATCTGTTCCTGCCGTTCCGTGCGGGCGCGGCCGCGGAGTCCGAACTGCCCGAAGACCATCTGCATCCACCGGTGTATCTCGAGTTCGACGAGGGCGTAGCGGATTTCGGCCGGAAACTGGCCGAGTTGGTGCGGCCCGGCGCCACCGTCGCGGTGGACGAGTTCACCGGCGCCATGCTGCGTGCCCGCGACCGGCTCTTCCCCGGGACCGTACCTGTGGACGCCGCCACGGTGATCGGTCCCGCCAAGTTGATCAAAACACCCGACGAGCTGTCCTGTATCCGCAAAGCCTGCCGGATCACCGAGGAGGCCATCGTCGACGTCCAGGCGGCCCTGGCGCCGGGTGTCCGCCAGATCGACCTGTCCGCGGGCTTCGTACGACGGGCCTTCGAACTCGGTGCCACCGCGACCATGCTGGACGCCATCTGGCAGGTCATGCCCGACAGCAAGGCCGAAGGGGTGTGGACCAGCCACGGCGATCTCGCCCTACCTCTGCTCACCACGGAACGTGAGTTGAAGGCCGGCGATGTGCTGTGGACCGATGTCAGCATCACCTACAACGGGTACTGCTCGGACTTCGGCCGCACCTGGATCGTCGGACAGGACCCGGCACCGCGCCAGCAGGCGCAGTACCGGCAGTGGCGCCACATCCTGGAGGCGGTACTCGCGCAGATCCGCCCCGGTGCCACCGCCGGGCAGCTCGCCCGGGCGGCAACCGAGGCGGCCGGTGGGCAACGCCCGTGGCTGCCGCATTTCTACATCTCGCACGGAATCGGCGTGAGCGCCGCCGAGACGCCGATGATCGGCACCGACCTCGGCGCCGAATTCGACGACAGTTTCGTGCTCCGACCCGGCATGGTGCTGGTCCTCGAACCCGTGGTGTGGGAGGACGGCACCGGCGGCTATCGCAGTGAGGAGATCGTGGTGGTAACCGACGGAGGCTGGATGCCTCTCACCGACTACACCTATGCCCCCTATGGCGACTGAGATCCTGCCGGACGATCGCGCGCTGCGGGCCGGGCGCCGCGAGCGTGTGCTGGCACAGATGCATGCCCATGATCTCGATGTGCTGATCGCCGGACGGCAGGCCAATGCCCGCTATCTGTCCGGGGCTCCCCAGCTGTGGGTCGCCGGGACGCGGCCGTTCGGCCCGGTGGCCCTGCTGATGCGGAAAACCGGTGCGGTCCATCTGCACAGCACGTGGGACGAGGGAATTCCCGAGGACATTCCGCACGAGAACCTGTACGAAACCATGTGGGATCCGCGCAATCTCATCGCGGTCCTGCGCGATATCGACGGCGCGGACACGGCACGCCGGGTGGGCACCGACGCCTTGTCCCCGGCTTTCGCGCAGCTGCTGCCCGTGGCTTTCCCGAATGCCGAGATCGTGGACGGCGAACTCGCGTTCCGGGCGGCCCGCCGGATCAAGACCGCCGCCGAGATCGAGACGATGCGCGCCGGGCTGCGGGTCGCCGAACAGGGGCTGTCCGCGGCACTGGCTCAACTCGCGCCCGGGGTCACCGAACAAGGGCTCGCGGGCGTACTGCTCGAGGCCTGCGCGGCCGGTGGAGTGAGCACGCCCGCCACCCAGGACGCGGCGTGGGTGACCGCCCGCGACCATCCGTGGCGGCGGGCGAGCGCCGACCGGCGGGTTCAGGAGGGCGATCTGGTCGCTTTCTCCTCCGGCGTGCTGAGCGACGGCTATATCGGGGAAGTCGGGCGCACGTGGCCGGCCGGCCCCGTGACTCCGGCCGTCGAGAAACTGTACGGTCGCTGGAATCTGCTGTGGGAGAGGTTGTTACAGGCCTGCCGGCCCGGCGCGGCCGCGTCCGGACTGCTCGACGCCTACCTCGACGGGGGCGAACCTCTGCCCGCCGCACCGGTCGCCCGCGGGCTCGGTATGGGGTTCGACCCGCCTGTCGTGGCGCCGGCCCTGCGCGGTACCGCCGATGCGGAGCAGCTCGAACCCGGGATGGTTCTGGCAGTCACCGGTTATGTCTGGGCCGAGGGTGTGGGCGCGGTATTCGGCCGCGACGCCGTGCTCATCGGCGACGACGGCCCGCAGGTGCTGACCTCGAGCCCGTACTGGGGACAGCAATGACCACCCGGAAGCCGGCCGCGAGCGCGCGGGCCGGAAACAAAGGAGCCGCGGATATGCCCGACCACGGGGCCGGGAACAAGGCCGGCGACAACGCCACCGGAAAGACGCCGGGCGCGGCGGAGGCCGGGCAGCACTCGGAACAGCCCGGCGCCGAGGAGATCATCCGGTACTCGAAGGATCCGGCGACCCGTATCGCGACCATCACCTTCGACCGCCCCGATCAACTCAACGCCCCCACCATGGCCGCACGGCTGCGCTACGGCGACCTCATCCACCGGGCCGGTATCGACGACGAGGTCAAGGTCCTGGTGATCCGCGGCGCCGGGGACGATTTCGGGTCGGGCGCCGATCTGGGCGAATTCATGGCCGTGCAGAACGATCCCGACCAGGGGCCGCGGCTGAGCGAATACAAGATCGGCCCCGACGAGGTGCGGTACCCGCCGAAGGAATCGTTCCGGCACGGCGCCAGTATCAGCCAGTGGTACGCCAACGCCCAGGCCGGCTGCCGGAGCCTGCAGGAGTTCAAGAAGATCAGCATCGTGGAGGTGAAGGGCTACTGCTACGGGTGGCACTTCTACCAGGCCGCCGATGCCGATCTGGTGATCTCCTCCGACGACGCACTGTTCGGGCATCCCTCGTTCCGGTACTACGGGTGGGGTCCGCGGATGTGGACCTGGGCACAGACCATGGGGTTGCGCAAATTCCAGGAGATGGTGTTCACCGGCCGTCCGTTCTCCGCGGCGGAAATGGCCGACTGCAACTTCCTCAACAGCGTGGTCCCGCGGGCGGAACTCGAGGCCGAAACCGCGAAGTACGCGCTGGCCTGTGCCCGTAACCGGCCCACGGACACGGTGTTCATGCAGAAGGTGTTCTTCGAGATCATGAAACAGCAGCAGGGCGAGTACATGGGCAGCCTGCTCAGCGGTTTCTTCGAATCGATGGGCGGTCATATCCACGCCGACGACAACGATCTGATGCTGGACAACGCCTTCGACGACGGTTTGAACAACTCGGTCAAGGACAACGACAGCCGCTTCCCACCGGAGTTCCGGCTCAGCAGGTCGGGCCGGCGGAAAGCCGAATAATGGATCAGGACGTGGCAGCCCACGAAGGTCGTGCCGGGAACGGGGTGCTCACCGGATACACCGTCGTCGCGCTGGCCGGTGGTATCGCCGGCGTCTACTGCACGAAGCTGCTCGCCGATGCCGGTGCCCGGATCGTCTTCGCGGAGCCGACGCAGGGAGTCGCCCTCCGCCGCCGGACATCGTCGGATGCGACTCCGGAGCCGGGCGTCGACGGTGCGCTGTTCCAGTTCCTCGCCGGAGCCGGGCACAGTGTCGTCGTCGATCGGTCCCGGGCGGACGACCATGATCTGCTCGACGCCCTGCTCGCCGACGCCGATGCCGTCGTCTGGTCGCCCGGCGGTGACCCCGGCGACGATCCGCGCTTCACCCCGGCGGCACTGCGGGACCGCCACCCGCACCTCGTGGTCACCGCGATCACCCCGTTCGGTCTCGACGGCCCGTGGGCCGGGCGGCCGGCCACCGAATTCACCTTGCAGGCCTGGTCGGGCGGCATTGTCGGACTCGGTCGCGGCGAGCCGGAACGCGCACCGGTCCATATCGGCGGTGAGGTGGGCGAATGGTTCGCCGGCGCCCACGCGGCCGCGGCGACCCTCACTGCCCGGCACCGCGCATTGCGCACCGGAACCGGGGAACTGGTCGACCTCTCGATGCTGGAAACCCAGATCCTGGGCCTGTCGTACTACCCGGTGTCGTTCTACGACACCGTGAACCGCCCCTTCCGCACCCAGCGCCGGCTGAGCCGGCCCGGCGTCGCCACCGCGGCCGACGGGCTCATCGCCGTCGGATGCGGTACCGCGCAGCAGTGGTTCGACCTGTGCGTCATGGTGGGCCATCCGGAATGGATCGACGAGGATCCCACCCCCGCGATCACCGAACGCACCAACGATAAGGCCGCCGAAATCGCCGCCTGGTTCGCCGAGCACACGGTGGCCGAAATCCGGGAACTGGCCACGGCATTCCGGATACCCAACAGTCCTGTGGCCAGCGGCGCCGACGTCACCGAGATCGACCAGCACCGGGCCCGGGAGTTCTTCACCGTGAACCCCCGATCCGGATTCGCGCAACCGGGTCCCCCGTTCCGGACCACCCCCACGCTGCTGCGCTCCCCCGAAGCGGCGCCCGCTCTCGGCGAACACACGGACCACTACCGGAAGACCGCAGGTACTGCCCGCATGCACAGTGCGGACTCCGCTTCCCACCGGCCGCCCACCGATACCGCGAACCCGCTGCCGTTCACGGGGTTGCGGGTGCTCGATATGACCACGTTCTGGGCCGGTCCGTCCTGCACCCATTACCTGGCGTTACAGGGCGCCGAGGTGATCCACGTGGAATCCGCCCAGCGGCCGGACGGTACCCGGCTCATCGCGGGTGTCCCGGTCGACGAGGACCGGTGGTGGGAGAAATCCGGGATCTTCTCCGGGCTCAATACGAACAAGCGCGGGATCACCGTCGATTTCCGCACCGACTCCGGCCGCGAGATCCTGCGCCGCCTCGTCGCCTCCTGCGATGTGCTCGTGGAGAACTACACCCCGCGGGTGATCGAGCAGATCGGCCTCGACTACGACACCGTCCACACTCTGCGGCCCGATGCGATCATGGTTCGGATGCCGGGTTTCGGGCTCGACGGACCGTGGCGGGACAATCCGGCCTTCGCCTACGTGATCGAGGACGCCTCCGGGCTCACCTGGCGCACCGGCTATCCCGATCAGAACCCCGTCGAGCCCTACAGCCTCGGTGACCCGAATGCGGGCGTCCACGCACTTGTCGGACTACTGCTCGCACTGGAACACCGGCGGCGCACCGGCGCGGGCATGCTCGTGGAGGCGGCCATGGTGGACGCGGCCCTGAACATCACTGCCGAACAGGTCATCGAGTACTCCGCGTACGGCAAGGTCCTGGATCGCGACGGCAACCGGGGGTCGCACGCCGCGCCGCAGAACCTGTACCGCGCGGCGGGAGTCGACGAATTCGGCCGGCCCGACAACTGGGTCGCCCTGGCCGTCGCGACCGACGAACAATGGACCGCGCTCACCGCGGCACTGGGTCGGCCCGACTGGGCATCCGCACCACATCTCCGTACGGCAGCGGGCAGGCGCGCGCAGCACGACGAGATCGACAAGCACTTGTCCGCCTGGTGCGCCGACCGCGCGGCCGCCGAGATCGTCGAGGTGTTCTGGGCAGCGGGTGTCCCGGTCGCCGAGGTGCGGCAACCACACCGGCAGGCCGAGATCCCGCAGCTCGCCCATCGGAACTTCTTCGAACCGGTCCCCCATCCGATCAATCCCACCGCGCGCCACAGTACGGTCCCGGCTCGATTCTCCGCCGGCCCCGAGCGCTATCACCGCACGCACGCTCCGTTACTGGGGCAGGACAACGACACTGTGCTGAGCGAGCTCGGGTACACGGCGCAAGAGATCGCGGCGCTGGAGAAGAACCAGGTGATCGGCGGCGCTCCAGATTTCTGAACCAATTGACAACAAGCTGTCATATTGACAGAATATTGTCATGACTCCGAAAACCGTGCACCTGGCCGTCTACGACACCCTCGCGGACTGGGAGGTGGGCGCGGCCACCGCGCATATCAACAACGGCAACTGGCACCGCGAACCCGGCCGATACCACATCCGCACGGTCGGGGCCGGGACCACACCGGTCACCACGATGGGCGGAATGCGCATCCTGCCCGACCTCGCCCTGGCCGATCTTTCCCCCGCCGACAGCGCCATGCTCATCCTGCCCGGCGCGGACGGCTGGGACAACGGCGACCTGGGCGCCTTCGCGGACAAAGCGCGGGAGTTCACCACCGCCGGGGTACCGGTCGCGGCGATCTGCGGCGCCACGTTCGGTCTCGCCGCGGCCGGGTTGCTCGACGACCGCGCACACACCAGCAACATCGCCGAATACCTCGCCGCCAGTGGTTATTCCGGCGGCGCCCACTACACCGACGAACCCGCCGTCACCGACCGCGGCGTGATCACCGCCAACTCCACCGCGCCGTTCGAATTCGCCCGCGAAGTACTGGCCGCCCTGGACATCTACGAACCCGCCGTACTCGACGGCTGGTACCGGCTGTTCGGCCAGGGCGATCCCGGCGGTTACGCGGTACTGGCGGAATACGAAGCCCGGCAGGCCGCGGTCTGAACAGGGCGCATTCGATGGAGAATTCCGAACAGCAGTTGTTCAGTACCGCCGCCATCACCTCGTTCCGGCTCAACGGCCAGTTCCTCGCCGTCGCCGAGAACCTGGCCGCACCGGCCGGTCTCACCGCCGCCTGGTGGCAGGTCCTCGGCGCGGTCCTGCACGAACCGCTACCAGTGGCCGGTATCGCCCGCACCATGGGCGTGACCCGCCAGAGCGTACAGCGGATCGCGGATCTCCTCGTAGCGCGCGGCCTCGCCGAATACCGGCCCAACCCGGCACATCGGCGGGCGAAACTGGTGGCCGTCACCACGGAAGGACAGGCGGCGATCGACCGTATCGGCCCGCGTCACGCCGAGTTCGCCGCCCGCCTCGCGAAACAGGTGGGCGAGGAACGGCTGACCGAGATCGTCCAGGCGCTCGCCGAACTCTCGGCCGCCGTCGAGACCATCGAGGCCGGCGAACTGCGTTAGCGTCGACCCGGCGGCGGCCGATCAGTGCCCGGCGGTCGCGGCTCCGGGCCCCGGACTGCAGTGGTATCGGCGTGCCGCGTCGACAGCAGCGGGCTTGCCGGACTGAGCACGTCCGGTGCCTACGACCACCAGGACCTGGCCGACCGATGCCGGATCAGATACCGGCGATCCGGCGCACGATCGGCAGTGGCAGCACCTTCATCGCGTAACCGAACGGAACCCACGGCCACGCCGGCGTGTAGGCCTTGAACCGGCGCTTCTCGATCGCCGACACCATGGAACGCACCCCGGTCGGGGTATCGACCATGAACTTCGGCGGATGGGCGGCCTTCTCGTTCATCTCCGACGCGATATAGCCCGGGTAGATGATGGAGACGTCCACACCCGGTACGCCTTCCGCGGCAATACCTTCGGCCATCGCCGCAACACCGGCCTTACTCGCCGCGTAACTGGTCATCGTCCTGGGCATTCCGCGGAGCGCGGAGATCGAGGAGATCACCACGAGGTGCCCACCGCCCTGTGCCCGGAAGATCTTCATGGCGGCTTCCGTCTGCGCCATCGCTCCGACGAAGTTGGTGATCGCGGTCTGCCGGTTCTGCCGGTCACCGCCTTTACCGAACGGCACACCCTTGCCGAGGCCGGCGTTGACGATCACCCGGTCCAGGCGGCCGAATTCGCCGGCGAATTCGTCGAACACCCTCGGCACGGCCTCGAAATCGGTGACGTCCAGTGCGGCTGTCCGGACCCGCACCGCCGGATACACGCTCGCGATCTCGGCGGCGAGATCGTCGAGCCGTTCGGTCCGGCGGGCGCACAAGGCCAGGTCGTAGCCGAGGGCGGCGAACTGACGCGCCATCTCGGCCCCCAGACCCGAACTGGCGCCGGTGATGAGAATCGAACCTGTAGCCACGGTGGTGCATCTCCTGGGGTCGGCCGTACCGGTCACGGCGCGGCAGTGGACGGCAAGTTCCGAGCGTAGTGTGCACTGCTCGGCCGGGCCGGTGATCGGCCCACCGATAAATTCCTACCGCCCGCACCGTCTGCATATATGTCCCCCGACCTTCCGAAGGACTGCCGATGACCGATATCGAAACCCGCACGCTGGCCGCCGCCGGCGCGACTCTCACCTACGATATCCGCGGCGACCTACCCGGACGTCAGCTGACGCCGCTGCTGATGGTGGGTTGCCCGATGGAGGCGACCGGTTTCGGGACCCTGGCGGAATACTTCACCGACCGGCCCGTGGTCACCTATGACCCGCGCGGTATCGGCCGTAGCACCCGCGACAACGGCGCCACCTCCGGCACACCCGAAGAACACGCGGACGATATCCGCCGCATCATCGAAGCGCTGGCAGCCGGACCCGTGGATATCTTCGGCACCAGTGGCGGGGCTGTCAACGCTCTCGCACTGGTGACCCGGCGCGGTGACCTGGTACGCGCGCTGGTCGCACACGAACCGCCGACAGCCCAGTTCCTGCCCGACCGAGACCGGGTGCTCGCCGTGTCCACCGATATCACCGCCACCTATCAGCGCGCCGGGCTCGGACCCGCCATGGCGGAATTCATCGCCCTGATCTCGCAGCGGGGTGAGCTCCCCGCCGACTACACCGACCGGCCCGCCCCGGACCCGGCCCAGTTCGGCCTCCCCACCGCCGATGACGGTTCCCGCAACGACCCGATGGTGGGCCCGCATCTGCTCTCCTGCTGCGGCCACGAATACGATCCCGCCGCACTCGCCGCCGCGCCCACCCGGATCGTGCTCGGTACGGGCCGCGCTTCGGCCGGCGAGCTGTGCGCCCGCGCCGCCATCGCCTTCGCCGCCGCCCTCGGCAGCGAGGCCGTGGTCTTTCCGGGTGGGCATGCGGGGTTCCTCGGCGGCGAATTCGGAATGACCGGCGAGCCCGAGGCGTTCGCCGCCGTCCTGCGCGAGGTTCTGGATCGCCCCCAATCCGCCTGAGAACGCGCTGCGTCAGCGGGCCGCCCGGATGTGCGAGGTCGCCGGAGTGACGAACGGGGCGAGCGCCTGCTGGACCTGCCGATGCGACAACCGGCTGTGCCGGCGACCCGGCAGTCCTTCCTCCGGCGCTCCGGCAGCCGCCCGGCAGGCGTCCGCTTCCGTCACCGCCGGGTCGGCCGCGAACTGTTCACCGGTGAGGTCGATCGCCGCCAGCCGGTTCCCGGTCCGGGCCTCGTACACGCTGAGCCGGTACGCCATCGCGAAGAGGTTCAACGTCCGGCCGACCGGATGACCGGGGGCCGGCGGATACTGGCAGGTCCGCACCAGCGCACCGAGCCGCCCTTCCGATACACAGGCAACCAGCTGCACCGACCGCGCATCGGCGGGATGCCATACCGCAGAGGGCCCGAAGGTGGTGATCTCGGAAAGTTCCCCGGCCAGATGCACGGGGCTGGGCCCCGCCACCGCATACGGCGCGGCGACCGTCGTCCCGCTCCCGCCGTGGCACAGGGCTCCGTACTCCGCCACCTCGAACCGGGCGAACCCGGACGCCGCGAACACGGTACCGGCCACCACCGCCAGCACCGCACCCGCCGCCCCCACAGCAGCCGCATACCGCGCACCACGCCCACCGGCAGCCGTGCTCTCCGCCGGCTGCCCGGCCACCTCCTCCGGCACTGTGTATTCCGACGCCCGCGAGCGGGCCGCCGACCGCCCGCGTTCCGGCACACGCAGGCCGCCGGCCGGACGCGCATGTTCTCGTCCCCGCGGACCTCCTGCCGGGCGCACCACCGACGCACGGTCCCGCACCTCGGCGGGCGCCCGCCGGAAGGCGGAAAGTCCACGTCGGACACCTACCGGAATTCGCACGGACTTCCCCGATCCGCGCTCAGCAGACCGGGGCTCATGCTGCCCCACCGGACCGCCGGCCGTGATCGCCGGGACGGCCACGCCACCGTCGGCTCGAGCGTTCTCGGCGGAAGCCGGCGGAGCTTCTTCTCCCGTAGGCGCGGGAACACGTTTCCGCACCACACCGGTCAGCCGACCGGAACGGAAATCGGCTGCCGCGGGCCTCGAGGTTTCCGGCGTGTGATCCGCGGATCGCTCCGCCGACCGCAGCCGACGCCCGTGTTCATCGGAGTCCGGGCCGGCGAGGAACTCCGCTGCACGGGAGTGCGGCCGGGCCTCCTGTTGCTCCCTCAGGCCCCCTTCCGACACCGACGCCGCGTGCGTCCTGCGCTGGGGATCCGATTGCTTCCGCCGCAGCTGGTCCGAATCGGTTTCGCCGGTGTTCTCCGGCTGTTCCCGCGATCCCGCCCGGACGTCCACCGCCGGCGGCTGCGCCCCATCGTTCCGCTCGGCGTCCGTATTCGTCTCCGACCCGTCGAAATCGGTGGTGCCGGGCATATCGAGTTCGCTCACGGCGGTATTCGAATGCCCTTGCCAGGGAGCGGAAGTCACCTGCGGCCGAGTACCTGATGCACCGGGTGGCGCATCCGCACCGTCACCGGACGCCCGTTCCCGATCGGCGTCATCCGCCGCGGCGGAATCGGGTACTGCCCGTTCGTCGTCGACTCCGGCCGGGCCCATACCCACCCCGGGGTCGACCTGCTCCTCTTGCTCGGCGGGTCCATGGACAACTCGCCCGGGCAACTCGGGAGCGTACAGCGGGGTCGTTCGGCGCCGGGCAGCCCCGAACAGCGGAAAAGCCGTCTTCCGCAACCGGTCCGCCGCAGAATCCGCCGGGACCGCCGCACCGATCATGGTGTCGTCCCCGGTCACCTCGAATCCTTCGGCCGCCGATTCCGCGGGATCCGGCGCGGACAGCGGTACACCGAGCGCCCCGAAAACCCGGGCGATATCGGCGGCACGCCAGCACGCGGCCCGGCCGGGCGAGTGCTCGAAATACTCGGTGAAATCAGCCGATTGCCCGATCCGGACCATGATCGTTTCTTCGCCCGCCTCCTGCGGAGGCCGGGTCCAGGTGATGCGTGATCCGGTTTTCGGGATCAGGACCACGAGCACATCGATCTGTTCGGGCACACCGTGCCGGCGGAATATCGCCGCCAGCTCCGCTCGTTGCCGCCGGGCCCGCAGCAGCGGATTCACCGCCCCGGAAACCGTACGCAGGTCGGCGGCGCGTTCGCCGACCTGCCACCGGCCACCCGGAGGGGTTTCGAGCAGGCCGTGCTGGACGGATCCGAAATCCGCCAGCACCACCAGCGTGCACCCGTACGGGGTCCAGATCAGCAGGTCGATCACCGTGGTGGATCGACGGCGTGGCCGGGGTAGCGGACAACCGAGTAGCGCGATACCGCCGATCCGCTCGGAACCCGTACCCCAGTCGCCGATCAGCCGGAGAACGAAGCGCTGCACGCTGGACAATTCGGCACTCTGCACGCGTACAATCACGGCAACCCCTACTTCGGTGACCACGAAACCCACGCACACCACGTCGGCGCCAGGGACGGTCGAATCCGCTGGCGCGCAACGTATTCGAATGCGCCGTCGTCCATGGTAGCAATCCACGGCACAGCGCACGAGAGCCTGCACCCGCACGCATGCGTACGCATTTGTGCATATCAGCCGAGGTAGATCCGAAGCACCGGAAAACCACACCCCGGCGTCCCGGTTCTGCTGCGCAGCCCGGTGCGCAGCAGACGACGCACCGTCGCCGGGAGGACCCTGACGCTCAGCTCTCGCCGTCGAGGGTCAGCACGACCAGCGGCATCGGCCGGTCGATCTTGGACTGGAAATCCGCCAGCAGGGGGTTGTCGGCCAGTACCCAGGCCGCGAACTCCTCGTATTCCGCCCCTTCGAGCACCTTACCGGTCGCCTGGTAGGTCTTGTCCCGGAGCTCGATCGTGACCTGCGGATTCGCCTTGATGTTGTACCACCAGGCCGGGTACTTGTCTTCGATGAACGAGCTCACGAACATGATGTCGTCCCGGTACAGGGGCCCGAGGGGAGTCGTGTGCCGCTTGCCGCTCTTGGCTCCCGTGGTGGTGAGCAGGATGAGGTCCCCGCCCGCGTAGGCACCGCCCACCTTGCCCGAGTTCTCCCGGAACTCCTTGATCACATCATCGTTCCAATTTGCGATGCCGTCCTGCTCATCCCAGGCCTGGTTCCACGGCGCGTTCGGATCGTTGTAGTCGGTGATCTCGGTCTGTTCCGGCTGTCCCGCAATCGCTTCGGTTTCGCTCATGATCAGAGTATGTCGCGGGATCCGGCCAGTTTCCGTCCTAATCGGCCGCCATGAGAGCCGATTTCGGCCCTTTTCCGGATAGTGCGTCCGGTGCCCGACGGACACGCCCGGCTTTGATCAACACGGCCCGAGCCGCCACCGCGCGCGGTACGTTTTATGCACCAGAGCCGATCTGGTAGTGCGGCCGGCCATCGGTGGTGCCGATGCGGTGAACCGCACGCGGTTGTCCGTGGCCGCTTCGAGGAGAACGTCGTATGCCGCAGTTCGAAGATTCCCAGCAAATCGTCTCCACGCTCGCGGAAGGTGAGGTGCTGCGACTCGACGCCCAAGCCGTCGACTACGCGATCGTCGCGCTCTATTTCGTGTTCGTCCTCGGTATCGGCCTGCTGGCCCGCCAACGCATCTCGTCGAGTATGGACTTCTTCCTGTCCGGGCGTTCACTGCCCGCCTGGGTGACGGGTCTGGCGTTCATCTCGGCCAATCTGGGTGCGGTCGAGATCATGGGTATGTCGGCCAACGGCGCAGAATACGGATTCCCCGCCTTCCACTACTTCTGGATCGGCGCGGTGCCGGCCATGCTCTTCCTGGGCGTGGTGATGATGCCGTTCTACTACGGCTCGAAGGTGCGCAGCGTGCCGGAGTTCATGCGGCGCCGCTTCGGTACCGGTGCGCATCTGGTGAACGCGCTCAGTTTCGCGGTCGCCCAGGTACTCATCGCCGGTGTCAACCTGTACCTGCTCGGCACCATCCTGAATGTGCTGCTGGGCTGGCCGCTGTGGGTCGCGGTGATCGCGGCGGCAGTGATCGTGCTCTCCTACATCACCCTCGGTGGCCTGTCGGCGGCGATCTACAACGAGGTGCTGCAATTCTTCGTCATCGTGGCCGCCCTGCTGCCGCTCACCCTGATCGGCCTGCACCGAGTGGGCGGCTGGTCCGGGTTGCAGGACAAGGTGGCGGCCTCCCCCGGCGGCCCCGAACAGCTGGATTCCTGGCCCGGTAACGCCCTGTCCGGATTCGCCAACGATTTCCTGTCCATCCTCGGCATCGTCTTCGGCCTGGGTTTCGTGCTCTCCTTCGGCTATTGGACCACCAACTTCGTCGAGGTGCAGCGGGCCCTGGCAACACATTCCATCGCCGCCGCCCGGCGCACCCCGATCATCGGCGCCTACCCGAAGATCCTGATCCCGCTGATCGTGATCATCCCCGGCATGATCAGCGCCGTGCTGGTACCGCAGATGGCCGAATACAAACAGGCCGTCACCGCGAACCCGGACGTGGACAGCGATGTCACCTACAACCAGGCGCTGCTGTACCTGATGAAGGAAGTACTGCCCAATGGCCTGCTGGGTGTGGGGCTGGCGGGTCTGCTGGCGGCCTTCATGGCCGGGATGGCGGCCAATGTCTCGGCCTTCAACACGGTGTTCAGTATCGACCTGTGGCAGCAGTACGTGGTCAAGGACCGGCCGGATACCTACTACCTGACGGTCGGCCGGCTGGCGACCGTGGGCGCCACCGTCGCGGCGATCTTCACCGCGTTCATCGCGGGCGGGTTCAGCAACATCATGGACTACCTGCAGACTCTGTTCAGCTTCTTCAACGCACCCTTGTTCGCGACATTCATCCTCGGCATGTTCTGGAAACGGATGACACCGACCGCCGGTTGGACGGGTCTGGTGGCCGGTACCGCGATCGCGGTCACCATTTTCGTGCTGAACGAGACGGGCGTGTTCTCGTTGTCGGGGCAGGGCGTCAGCTTCGTCGCGGCCGGCGCCGCCTTCGTGGTGGATATCCTGGTCAGCGTGGCGGTCACCATGGTGACCGCGCCGAAACCCGCGGCCGAACTCGTGGGGCTGGTCTATTCGGAGACACCGCGCGAACTGCGCACCGACCCGGAAGCCGCCACCCTGCCCTGGTATCAGCGGCCGGTGCTGCTGGCGGGTATCGCGCTGGTGCTCGTGATCATCCTCAATATCGCGACCGGATAGGACAACGCCCGTGCTCTTCGATATCCGCACCATCGTCGGAGGCCTGCTCGGCCTCTACGGCATCGTCCTGGTGATCACCGGACTGGTCCACGACACCGCCGCCGAAGAAGCCAAGACCGGCGGCATCAATGTGAACCTGTGGGCGGGTCTGGGCATGCTCGTCGTGGCCGTCGCCTTCCTGACATGGGCCCGGCTACGTCCGGTGGCTGTCGACCAGCCCGCCCCCGAGACCGAGAGCGAATCGGCGCCCGGCCGGGACTGATCACGATATTCGACGCCGGAACAGCAGCTACCGGTCCGCCCGCAGCGGACCGGTAGCGTTTCGGACCGGCCGAATCGGTGTCAGTCCGGCAGGCCGAGCGCGAAGCCGACGGCGATGAGCAGGCAACTGACGACTGATACAGCCACGATGATCCACATCAGCCAAGCGTACGAAATCGCGCGAGCACATCGATGACCGGGTCGGATACTCCGGACCTGGCCTGCATCCGCGCTCCGGTCAGGGCACCACCTCGACCACATCGCCGGGGTTCAGATAGTGGTATACCGCGACCGCACCCGGTTCGGTCAACCGGATGCAGCCGTGCGATTCATGCTCCACCGGGCCGATGTGGAAGGCGATATCGCCGTTGAAGAACACCGCGTAGTGCATCGGGGCGTGATGCATGGTGCTCCAGTGGTACGGGCGCTTGAAGTCCACGTCGAATACCCCGGGCGGGGTCTCGAAGCCGTCCATCCCGTGCGACATCGGCGTCGGCCCGTAGACGACCTTGCCGTTGTCCATCAACCAAACCTCGTTCGTGGACAGCCGCAGGCAGGCCCGCGCCGCCGGTGAGCACGGGGCCTGAGCCGGGATGATCGCCGGCACACCGGGAACATTGGGCCCGTTGGGCCACAGCGGCTCGGCGAAAGCGGGTGCCGCCGGCGCCAGGATCGCCGCCGCGACCCCGGTGAACGCAGCCATCCGATGTAACCGGTGGCGAAAATGTCCGTTGCTCATCTCGTACCGACCTCTTTTCTCGATCCGCCGCCGATCCGGCGGGGCCAGCAAATCCAGAGCGAAGATCAAGAGAACTATTCGACGGTACTGAAGTTCGATGACTCATGGGCCGCATTCGCCGTAGACTCGCCGATTCCGGCAGGAAATCCGCGGCGGATACGGCCCACCGATCAGGCCACGCTCCAGCTGTCGGAGGCTGCGCCACGTCGCCGGATACGCCGTCGGCGCTGGTAGAACACCTCCTCCACCGAGACATTGGGCACCTCTTCGACGATCCCGGTGAGCCGGTCGCCGAGCTCGAGTTCCGCGATCCGCCGATGCAATCCGGCGCGCCGCTCCGCTGGGAGCTGCGCCCACACCACGCCGATCCGTCGCTGGGCAGCGATATCGGCCACCGCGAGCAAACGCAGCAGCGGCGGCCAGAGATCGTCCGCGTTGGCCACCGACGGCAGCTCGGCAATCCGTTCGACAGGCATCCGCGCCACCAGTCCCACGACGAAACGCTGAACCTCGTGATGCGTATTGCCGGCCAGGACCAGCAGTCCCTTCCACGGACCGGTGTCGAATGCCACGACCAGGGATTCGACGATCGCCGTCAGCGCGGCCGTATTGGCGAAGATCGGGTTCATCGACAGCTGCCGCAGGGCCGGGCCGTGGAGTTTCGATACGAAGGTCATCAACTCCGGCGCCGCACCCTTCTGGATGACGTGCGCCGCCAGTTTTCCGAGCGATTCCGGAGAGGTTCGGGCGAGCAGCACATCACCGACCTCGCCGACCACATCGTCCTCGGCGCGCGAGAGCAGCGAGATCGCGGCCTCCTGCAACTCGGGCGAACCGTTCACCACCGTATCCATCATGCGCGGAATCCGTTGCGAGGTCCCGTGCAGCAATTGCCGCAGAATTCGGCTGATCGCGGGCGAGGAATAGGCGTAGGCGGCGGAAAAGAGCACGCCTTCGTCATCCATGGTCCCGAACTCGAATGCCTCGATCAGCCGCGGCGAGGCGTATTCGAGGAAAGGCCCGGCCGTGATGTGGTCACGGCGGCGCAGTACCTCGTTCAGAATCTCCACCAGCGGTTCGGACGCCATGATGTCGCCCAGCTCGCCCAGGGCTTTGGGGTCGACGTACGGCGTGCAGGACGCGGCGTACTCGGTCTTGAGCATGGTGAGCGTTTCGGCCGCCGCGTCCGGATAGTCGACGCCGACCGCGCCGGCCGCGCGGCCGGTCATCATGGGCGGCACCACCCGTTGCACCAGAGGTATCGAGATGGTGAGCGGAATGATCGGAATCAGTCGCCCGATCCGCTTGAACATCTCACCGTGGTACTCGTAGATCCGGCCCGAGATCCGTTTCTCCAGCTCGTGCAGATGCTGAGGACCGAGCCGTTCGAGATAAGCGATCCGTTCGACCGGAACATGCAGCGTACGCGCCAGCAGAATCATCTGCGCGCGGGTTACCAGGTCGCTCATCCTTCGAGTAGATCCCCGAACATGATCCGGCGGGTGATCGCCTTGAACGGCGGCGGGAAGAACCGGATCATCCCGTTGACAGCTTCGATGAGTAGTTCCTTCTCCATTTTCTGGGTATTCCGGAACAGTCCGAGCAGATCCTCGATCTCCTGATCGGAGAGCATCTCCGAGGCTGCGGTGGGTCCGTTCAGTTCGCGGACGAGTTCGGTCTTGGCACTCATTCTGCTCCTGTGTCTCACTCGCGGGCCGGCAGCCGCGAAACCACCGCCGATCCCGTGTATTACCCGCACGACGATATGCCGAATCCTCATGACCGTAAGGGCATTCACATCTGGTGTTACCTGCCTGCAATTTGTCGTGCCTCACATCATGCGGGGGTATGTGTGACGCTACCGGAGGATTCCATTACTGCCTCCCGGGGCGCCGGCCCGCGCCCGTGCCGGACACGGTTCCCGGTAGCAGGCATGCGCGACGTCCGCGTGGTGGCAGCGGCCGCGCGGCCCCGCACAGCGCGGCCGGCCCGGGAGAATCCACTGGTGTCGGCGGTGCATCCCGAGCGCGGGCTCCCGGGATGCGGTGTCCAACCGGTGGCCGCGTAGATATCTGCCGACGGACGGCCGCCGATCTGCCCGGACAACAACGGTCCGGACCCGCCGGACGGACGATCGCGCTCCCCTATACCGAAGCCCGGTCCGGCCGGTCGGCCGCGAGATGCCGGCGCAGGAACATCAGCTGATGGCGGACTGCCGGTTCGAAGAACGTATTGCCCGGCCAGACCCCGAAATGGTCGCAGGGGTAGTGCCGGACCTCGGCCCGCGCAGCGAAGGCGGCCTTCGCCGCGGCCTCCGGGGGCGCACCGCGGTCGAAATCGGCGATCTGCACCAGAATCGGCAGTTGCAGCCCGGCGGCCGCCCGGGCCGGGCGGTAGCCGGCCAGCTGTACCAGCACATTCGCGTCGATTTCGTTCCGCCAGGTGGGTCCGGCCAGGGCGCGGTACGACTCGTACCAGCCTTCCAGCGCCAGCGCCGCCGCTTCTCCGGGCCGGCCGACCAGCGGGATGAGGCCCGGCCCGCCGGTCACCGCGTCCAGCTGCCGTCGCACCGCGGTGCGGGCACCCCGCAGTGTGGCCGCGACCCCGCCGGATCGGATGGCCAGCGCGGCCGCGGCGCGGCCGTCCACCAGCGGTGTCAGCGAGACGACCGCGGCGAGCGCGGCCCGCGCGGTGGACGTTTTCTCCGGGGCGTGCCGGGCAGCCGCGGCCGCCGCGAAGACATGGCCACCGGACAACGAGACACCCCACAGCACGATGCGGCGCGAGTCGACCCCCGGTAGTTCGGCGGCCGCGGCTACCGCCGCCCGGTAGTCGGCGAGCTGATCGGCCATCCGGACCCGCTGCCGGGGGTGGCCGCCGCTGGCACCGAAGTACCGGAAATCGAAGGCGAGTACGTCGATTCCCGCGGCGGCGTAGGCACGGGCGAACGGTTCGAGACCGGAATCCTTGGTTCCGCCGAAACCGTGCGCCATCACCGCGACCGGCCGGCCGGCCGGGCCTTCCAGCTCGGCCGAACCGGCCGCGAAATACCAGGCGCGGCACCGGACGCCGCCGGAAACGAAGGTCAGTTCGGCGGGTCCGGCCGCAGCGGCCGATTCAGGGGTGTGATGCAGCGTCATGACGGTTCCTCGCGGTGGCGGGTTCGGCGGGTGCGTAGATCGAGCGCAGCCAGACCGTGACCACCGATTCGATATAGCGTTCCCGGTCGAGCTCCGTCCCCGAGGTCAGGCGCTCGAGCAGTCGTTCGTTGAGCAGGAGCAGGACATCGGCGAGGGTGGCCGCGTCACCGCCGGTGGGGGCGCGGCCCGCCCGGCGTTCGTCCTCGATCATGGCCGCTATCGAAGGGATGAAGGCTTGGCGCTCGGCTTCCCAGATCTCGCGTACCGCCGGCGAGGCGCTGCGCGCGTCCAGGACGGCGCTGTAGAGGTGCCGGTGCCGGTCCCAGAAATCGACCAGCCCGCGGATCGTGCGTTCGATGCGGTCGGCCGGTTCCCCGGGGCCGACGAGAATATCGTTGACCGCGAACACTTCCTGGTAGATGTCCTCCAGGGCGGCTCCGACGGCGGCTGCCTTGTTCTCGAAATAGAAATAGAAGGCCGAGCGGGTCAGCCCGGCCCGCCGGGAGATCTCGGCGATATCGACGGCCTCGAGCCGGCCCCCGTTATCGCGCAGCAGTTCGTCCAGCGCCACCAGCAGAGCCTCCCGGCGCTGTTCGCCGCGCGGAGGTCCGCGCCGGTCGGTACGCGAGCGGACCATCAGCGGGCCTGCCCGGCCGGCTGCCGACCGTGTTCGCGGGCCCGGCGCAGGCCGGCCGGCAGTTCGGTGCGCCGCAGATCGCGTTCGTAGACGAAGTAGTCCAGTTGCTGCGTATGCCGGGGGCGGTCCACGACGTGACCGGTGAAGCGACGACGGTCCTCCTCGATGACCCGCAGCATCGTTTCCGCCGACGGCGGCCGGTAGTACCCGGCCGCGTAGGCGGCGACCAGCCGGGCCTGGCATTCCACGAACGGGAACAGGGTGGGGAACGGCTGTGCGAAACCGACGAACGCGAGATTGTCCACGCCGGGTTTGAAGATGCGTTTGTACAGGGCGATCCGGTTGTCCGGTGCGCTGATGAATTCGGGGTCGAAGAACGGGAAGGTGATGTTGTAGCCGGTGCAGTAGATGATGACGTCGAAATCTTTGTGCGTCCCGTCGGTGAAATGCACGGTGGCGCCGTCGAGCCGGCTCACATCGGGTTTGGCCACCACATCCCCCGAGCCCAGCCGCAGCGGCAGTTCCACGGATTGGGTGGGGTGCGCCTCGAAGAACTTGTGGTTCGGTGCGGGCAGCCCGTATTTCACCGGGTCACCCGAGATATAGGGGGTGAAGGTTTGGACGAGTTTGCGCTGCCAGGACAGCGGAACGTAGGGCACCGTGCGGAAATAACGGTCCGCCGGGGTGCCCGCGAAATACTTCGGCACCACCCACGCGCTGGACCGGGTGGAAAGCCAGACGTCGTTGTCCATTGCCCGCGAGGACAGTTCGACGGCGATATCGGCGGCGCTGTTGCCGATGCCCACGATCAGGATGCGCTTACCGTAGAGGTTCAGCGGGGTCCGCGGATCGATATAGGCGTGGGAGTGGATGGCCTGGCCGGTGAATTCGCCCGGGAAATCCGGGAACCGGGGATCCCAATGGTGGCCGTTGGCGACGACCAATAGGTCGAACTTCCGGATCTCGCCGCTCTCGGTCCCGATTTCCCAGCCGTCGGCGACCGGGCGGGCGTGCCGGACGCCGTTGCCGAATTCGATGGACCGTTCGAGATCGAACGCCGCGGCATAGCCGTCCAGGTATTCCTTGATCAGGCTGTGGTGCGGGAAATCGGGATAGGAATCCGGCATCGGATAGTCCCGGAACGACAGCTGGTACTTCGAGGTATCGATATGCAGTGATCGGTACGCGCTGGAATGCCCGTTCGGATTACCGAAGGCCCAGTTACCGCCGATCCGGTCCGAGGACTCGAAGCAGGTGTAGGGGATCCCGTAGTCGCCGAGCATTTTTCCGGTGGTCAAACCGCTGATTCCGGCCCCGATGACCGCGACGGTGGGTTTCGGCATACGACCTCCTGCGTGTTCCGCCGTGGGGCGGAGACCAACCGGCAGTGACACCGGTCACACGCACAATAGGATCCCGTTTGACGTGTGTCAAGAAAAATCGACCCTTGTCAGTATCCGGCTCCCGGCCTACTTTGTGAGGCACGTCATAACGGCCGGTCCCCGGAGGAAATCCCATGCGCGCACTGCAACTCACCGAACCCGGCCGCCTCGAGATACGGGAGGTGCCGACACCCGAGCCCGGCCCGGGCGAACTGCTGATCCGGGTCGGCGCCTCGGGAATCTGCCATTCCGACTTGCACGTCCTGCACTTGCCGTTCAAGGTCCGCGACGAACCCCTGACCCTCGGCCACGAGATCGCGGGCACGATCGCCTCGGTGGGCGACCGGGTCGAGGGCCATACGCCCGGAGACCGCGGAATTGTGTATCTGTGCTGGTCGTGCGGGAACTGTCCGGAATGCGCGAGCGGGAACGAGAATGTGTGCCGCGCGGCGGGCCGGGTCGCGATGCCGCCGTGCCCCGGCCTCGGCCCCGACGGCGGAATGGCCGAATATGTTGCCGTCCCGGCCGGTTCGTTCGTGCCCATCGGCGATATGGATTTCGTCGCCGCGGCGCCACTGGCCGATGCCGCACTCACCAGCTATCACGCCATCCGTGGCGCCCGGGAACAGCTGTACCCCGGGTCGACCGCGGTGGTGATCGGCGCGGGCGGCCTGGGCCATGTGGGAATCCAGATCCTGCGCGCCCTCACCGCAACCCGGGTCGTCGCGGTGGACACCGACCCCGACAAACTGGATCTGGCCGTCGAATGCGGGGCACACGAGGCGCTACCGGCAGGCGAGGACACCGCCGGCCGGATCCTGGAGATGACCGCCGGCCGCGGGGCCGAGGCAGTATTCGATTTCGTCGGGGTGGACGCCACCGCCCAGCTCTCGGTGCGCAGTGTCGGCCCCAACGGGGCATACCGGATGATCGGCCTGGGCGACGGCGATCCCGGGATCACCGCCGGCCCCGCGGGTGGGCCCGGACTGCCGTGGGGAGCGACTGTCCGCAAGTCCTACGGCGGTACCAAACGCGATCTCATCGACAGCATCGCACTGGCGGGGGCAGGCAGTATCGAGGTCCGCACGCAACAATTCCCTTTGGAGGACGGCGCCTACGCCTACGAGCTGCTGGAACAGGGCCGCATCCGCGGACGCGCGGTCCTGGTGCCGTAGGCGCTACTTCTCGCCGGCCGGCGCCCACATATTGCTGATCAGGGTGTGACTCGGAGTATCGGTCAGCGACTGCGAGGATTCGTAGATCCGGACATAGGACGTGGCGGCGATCCGCCAGATACCGTCCGCACCCTTGCGATAGCGGTCGGTGTAGTAGCCGGACCCCCGGATCAGGGCCCCGAACTCGGTGGCCAGGACAGTGTCCTCGAACAACCAGCTCCCGGTCGCGGTATCGCCGTCGACAAGGATCTCCGGGTGGTTGGCGACATGGGTGGTCACGATGCCGGGGCCCATGTTGTCGCGCATGAAATCGACCACCGCCGCGCGACCGTCGAGGACGAGTTCCCGGCCCATCACATGTGTGCCGTAGCGGGCCTCGATCTCCGGGTCCAGGGTGGCGGCGAAATCGTCCCACTGTTTCAGGTCCAGGGTCCGGAAGTACCGATACTTGAGGGTGCGGAGTTGTTCGAGCGCCTGCAGATCCATGAGGTCACCTTGACACGAACCGCCACCCACGACAAGAACACGTTCCACTTTCCCGCCGCGCTCGTGGCGAGCAGGTCCACCAGCGGCACGCCCGGGCACACGGCTCCTGACCGTGTGCCCGGAGCGGAATCGCATCACCCCGCCACCGACCGGAGACCCTCGGCGGGTTTCGCGGCCTCTGCCGCGGTATCCCGCACGTCCGGCCGGACCGCCCATCGGCGCAGTCCGGGCGGAGCCCACCAGTTCGCCGATCCGGCCAGCCGCATGAACGCGGGGACCAGCACCGCCCGGATCACGGTCGCGTCCACCACGATCGCGACCGCGATCCCCACTCCGAGCATCTGCAGGTACATGACCCGGCCGGTGGCGTACAGCGAGAAGGACACGGCGAGCACCAACGCGGCCGATGTGACGAGCGGAGCCCCACGCTGCAACCCCTCGAGCACCGCCCGGCGATTGTCGCCGGTGATCCGATACCGCTCGGTGATCCGCGACAGCAGGAACACCTCGTAATCCATGGACAACCCGTAGGCGACACAGAAGAGCAGGATCGGGAAGGCGGGGTCGAGCGTGCCGATCGGCGTGAACCCGAGCACCTCGGCAAAGGCACCGTTCTGGAAGACGAAGACGAGGACGCCGAACATCACCGCCAGGCTGAGCAGATTCAGCACGATCGCCTTGGCGGCGAGCACGATACTGCCCGACATCGCCAGCAACACCGCGAAAGTCACCAGCGCGATCAGCACGGCGACCACCGGAATCCGCTCGGTGAGCACCGCCCGGAAATCGGTGAGTTCGGCCGGATAGCCGCCCACCAGCACCTCGTCGAAGGGCCTGGGTACCGCACGCAGTTCGCCGACGAAGGCGGGAACCTCGGTACTCGCCAGCATCTGCCGGGTCGGGATCGCCTCCAAGCGGGTTCCGGTATCGCTCACGAGCCGGCCGGGATTCGGGGCCGGTCCGGCGAGCACACCACCGACGAACACACCTGCGGTCGAATTCACCCGCGCCACCCCGTCGACCCGCGACAGCGCTGCCGCATACCGGCCGATGTCCTCGGGCGGTACCGCCCGGCCCCCGGGCGCCAAGAAATGCACGGCGTCGTTGGCCTCGACATCGAAGGCGGCCCGCAGTTCGTCGTAGGCCTGACGGGTGGAGGCGCTCGGCGGCAGCACCCGGTCGTCGGGCAGGCCGATCCGCAATCCGGCGGCAGGCGCGGCGAGCACGACGAGCAGCAGGATCGCGGCGGTCGCGGAACGCACCGGGTTCCGCATCACCACATCACCGAACCGGTACCAGAAACCCTGCTCGGGAGAGGTATTTGCGCGGGCACGGCGGGGCAGCGCCCCGTGGCCGGTGAGAGCCAGGGCGGCGGGCAGCAGCACCAGCGACCCGGCCACCGCCATCACCACGACGAGCACGCCGGCGTAGGCGAACGATCGCAGGAAGGAATACGGGAAGACGAGCAGCACCGACAGCGCCGCGGCCACGGTGAGTCCGCTGAAGATCACCGTCCGGCCCGCGGTTACCACAGCGGTACGTACCGCGACCGGTACTGCCGCTCCGGCCCGCAGTTCCTCCTGGAAGCGGGAGATGACGAAGAGGCTGTAGTCGACACCCAGCCCGATCCCCATCACCAGGGTGATGTTGGCGGCGAATGTCGATACCTCGGTGAACGAGGTGACCATCCGCAGAGCGGCCAGCGTCGCGAAAACCGCGAACAGTCCGATCGCCAGCGTGTACAGCGCCAACCGCAGCCGCCGGTACAGCAGGAGCAGCAACAGCAGCATCAGCGGGACGATGATCAGTTCGGCGCGTAGGAAATCCTGGGTTGCCTGGGCGCTGATCTGGCCGGATACGGCTTCCGCGCCGGCCACCCGGACCTGCACCGTGCCATCGGCGCGGGTGAACTCGGGCAGCAGTCGATCGATGATTTCCGCTCGCGCGGTCGTCGCCTCACCGGACACATGGGCGAGTACCACCGCATGTCGGCCGTCGGCGCTGCGCAGCGTGGGATCGCCGTGTGCCGACCAGTACGACCATGCGTCGGTAACGGCGCGGTCGTCACGGAGTTCGGTGGTCAGCGCGGCGCCCGCGGCCGCGACCTGGGCCGAATCGACCGAGCCGGCGGCAGCGGTGACGAGCAGGATCAGGTTCGCGTTGCCGGTGTGGAATTCGCGCTGCAGTACTTCGTGCGCGCGCACCGATTCGGTGCCCGGAGCCTCCCAGCGGCTGAGGATCATCTCCCCCATGGCACCGGCCCCGATCACCCCCGAGATCACGGTGAGCAGGATCCCGGCCACGAGCACCGGACGCGGTCGGGCGGCGAGCAGCGCGCCCAGCCAATTCAATGGGGACATGAGAACTCCGCGATCTCCGCTGGTAGAAATTTACGAGCGACCGCTCGCAAATCCGAGAATACGAGCCACTACTCGTATTTGTCAACGGAGCCCCGGCAGCGCGATGCTTGAGCATCCGTGCACTTGTTCGCAGCCGATGGAGGAGCCGTGGCCGACACCCGATCCGTTCGCCGCCAGGAACGGGGTAAGCAGCGTATGGCGCAGATCCTCGACGCCGCCCTGGAACTGTTCGGCGAACAGGGCTATCGAGCGGTATCCACCAACGCCATCGCGGCCCGTGCGGGCATCTCCCCCGGATCGCTGTACCAGTTCTTCCCGAACAAGGAGGCGATCGCCGAGGCGCTGTCGATACGGCTGGTGGAGTCCTTCCGCGCCGCGCACTCGTCGGCCTTCGACCGTAGCGACCTCGCCGAGATCGGCTTGGACGAGCTGGTCGATGCTGTCATCGATCCGCTCGTGGCCTTCAATGTGGCCCATCCCGGAGCGAAGGCGCTGTTCGCCGATACCGATATGCCGGCCGGCCTCGCCGAGGGCACCCGGCCGCTCCAGGAGGCGCTGCTCGGACGGGTGAATGCCGTTATCGGTGTCCGGGCACCGCAGCTCTCCGCCGAGGATCGTTCTCGCAGCGCGCTCGTCGCGGTACAGATCGTGCGGGCGATGACGGGGGCGATCGTGGCCGCGAACGGACCGGAACGCGCCGCGCTGGTGGCCGAAACGAAACGCGCCCTGCGCGGCTATCTCGCCGAACTCGAAACGACCTGACCGCCCGGCGCGGCCCGGTTTTCCGACGCCGGGCGGTGGTACTGCTGTCGGAAACGGAAGCAGAGCCGACCGTGGGAAGCGGCCCGTCGCACAGGAGCGCCGCTCCCGCACCGAGCGACGGAGAATCCATGAACAGCGCCGATATGCTCACCGATGCCTTCGAGCGGATCCGCGAGGTCGTGCACGAGGCGGTCGACGGTCTCGACGAAGAGGCCCTGAACTACCGGCCCGACCCGGGAGCCAATTCGATCTCCTGGCTGATCTGGCATCTCACCCGGGTGCAGGACGAACACCTGGCGGAACTGACCGGCGGCGAATCGTTCTGGACCGGGCGCGGCTGGTACGAACGTTTCGACCTCCCCATAGACCGCGGAGCCACCGGTTACGGCGACACCCCCGCCGATGTCGTCCGGATCCAGGCTCCGGCGGAACTGCTCACCGGCTACTACGACACCGTCCACGCCCACACTCTGCGATTCGTCGGCAACCTCACCGACAGTGACCTGGACGAAATAGTGGACGAGGCCTGGAACCCGCCGGTCACCATGGGCGTCCGACTGATCAGCGTGATCGCCGACGATCTGCAGCACGCGGGACAGGCCGCCTACCTGCGGGGTGTGCACGCACGCACGGCGGATTCCGCGGCCGTACGGCCCTGACCCACCACGCCACCCGGCGAGGCCGGAGGCGTCCGTCGCCGCATCGGGGGCGGTCAGTCCCGCAGCGCTTCCTCCCGCAACCACCCCAGCGTCCGCGACAGTATCCGGGATATATGCATCTGCGAGACACCCAGCCGCTCGGCGATCTGCGACTGCGTTTTGGATTCGAAGAAACGCATCCGTAATACCTGACGCTCCCGGTCGCTGAGCTCGCCGAGCAACGGTTCCACCGCCAGATAGTCCTCCAGCCAGCCGTACGACGCTTCTTCGCTACCCAGCGAATCCACCAGCGCCGGCGCGGCGGAATCGCCGTCCTCCCCGGCGGGTGCGTCCAGCGACGAGGTCTGGTAGGCATTACCCGCGATCAGCGCCTGGGTCACCTCCACCAGATCGATCTCGAGCTCCTCGGCGATCTCCCGGGCCCGCGGCACCCGACCGAGCCGCTGCGACAGGATCTCGATGGTGGGACCCAGGCTCAGCTGGATCTCCTTGACCCGCCGGGGCACCCGCACCGACCAGGTGTTGTCCCGGAAATGGCGGCGCACCTCGCCCATGATCGTCGGTACGGCGAACGACAGGAACGACGAACCCCGCGTGACGTCGAAACGTTCTACGGCGTTCAGCAGGCCCAGCCGGGCCACCTGGAGCAGATCGTCGTAGGCCTCGCCGCGGCCGGAGAACTTCCGCGCGATATGTTCGGCCAGCGGCAGGCACCGGTCGAGGATTTCCGCGCGCAGCGCCGCCCGCTGCGCAGAATTCTCGGGCGCGGCGGCCATTTCGCCGAACAACGGCTCGATATCGTCGTAGCTGTCGCTGCCTCGATGGCGACGTGAAGGCCCCGGATCGATACGCGGTGCCTCAGGCGCCATCGGCGCCCCCTCGGTACCAGCTGAATTCGACATCGGTCGGGTATCCACCCCTCGCCACGTCGTAGGGATGCTGCACGACTCCGACCCCACGGGTGAGGGTCCGTACTATATGCCAGCCGAACCCTTCCTGATCGAGGAACGATTCGGTCGCCGCTGTCGAGGTTACGCGCACTGTCATCCGGTGCTCGTCATAATCGAAGTCGCAGCTCAGTGTCGAGTCGGCAACGGCGGCCGCAATCAACGAGGTGGCCACCTCGTCGAGAGCCAATCGGATATCGGTCACCTCGTCCAAACCGAAATCGGCTATCAACGCCACCGTCTCGGCCAGCGCGCGCAGCATCACCAACTGCTCGTGCTCCGCCGGAACCCGCACGCCTACGGTCGTCGTATCCCGTGAAGTCGTTTCCACAGAGTCGGAGACGCTGTCCACCATGCGCACCACCACCACCTCGTTCCTACGGCCCTCTCCACGGGCCGGTGGCGCCTACCGGGGCCACAGTGGCATTGACCCTGCGGCGACGCCGCGGCTGTCTGTCTCGGCCTGATTGTCACATGCGCTGGTACCCCGCATCATGGTGCCGAAACCACAAGCGCGCCTCAGACCCGACCTATCCGCTCGTGCACGGTCAGCAGTAGGTGGTCGAATTCGGTACGCAGCGCCGGTGTGGCGTGCTCGATCGTGCACAGTTCGCTCACCAGTCGTTGCGCCAGGGCGCGCAGCTTGGTGTTGGTTTCCTGTGAGCGCCAGGTGAGCACCCGGAAGGCCTGTTCGGAGCTGATCCCGTAGACCAGCATCAGCGCACCCTTGGTCTGTTCGATCACCGCACGGGCCGCGAACAGCTCGGGCAGTGTGTCCTGCAACGTTTCCTGTCGTTCCTCGGCCAGGGTCGCCGTGAGATCCACGTAGTATCCCGCGGAACCGACGACCTGCCCATCCGCACCGGTGATGGAATCGGCCACGACGATCACGTGCCGGGTCTGCCCGGCGGTGTCGACGATCCGGTGCCGGCTGCAGAACGGTGCGCCTTGGCTCACCGATTTCGCGAGCACCCCGGCCACCTGGGCCCGATCCTCCGGATGTTTGTGCCCCAGGACGAGATCGCTGCTCGGCTCCATGGGCTCGGGCGGGTAGCCGTGCATCTGCGCGACACCCGCCGACCATTCCCACCGTTGGTCGGCGAACCAGAAACGGAAGGCACCGGTCCGCTGCGAGGAATCGGGACCGATCGCAGGATCGAGTACTCGGATCTCGCCGGCGGTATCGCTGTCGTCTTGCGTCACCCACTGATTATCCGCTGATCCCGGCGCAATGACGAGCGCCGGACACACTCCCGACCACCGCCGGGGGCTCCGGCGGTGGTCGGTATCGCGGTATCAGCCCGTCAACGCCGCGCGCAGGGTCGGGAAATAGCGGAACTGGTGGCGGGCGCCCGTAACCTGGAGCACTCGCTCGATATCGCGCCGACCGCTGACCAGCCGCAGTTCGACCCCGTGCCGCCAGGCGTCATTCTTCGCGCCGGACAGCGCCGATGCGGCACGGATACACAGGAACGTTGTGGCCCGCAGGTCCAGCACGACCACCCGGCATCCGTCGTGCTGACAACGCCCGAGCAGCGCACGGAAATCGTCGAGGCCGACCGCGTCGAGTTCGCCCTCGACCCGGGCGATCAGGCAGTCCGGATACTCGGTACTGCGACGCGACCACATACGGCCGGCGGCTGCGGTGCGCGGATCGTTTCCCCGGTGTTGCTCGACCTGGTACAGGGCGGTGGTTACCGACATATGAATCCCGTCCGTTGCGTTGGGGATTTCCGGTTGGCATACCCGGTCGGGACCAGCAACCGGATGGGTGAAGCGCCCATCCGGCGACCCCGACTGCCGACGTACGCCGCACCGGGTTCGGCTGTGTGTTCAACCTCGACCTCATTCTGGCACGAGTCGCCGACGCTGTACACCGGGCGCGGTCACGGTCGCGAGGGCAGACGTTTACCCCGCGCCGGTGCGGCTATTGCGGGGGCAACGGGAGCCGGGCCGCGGCTCCGGGTACGGCGGAAGCGGAGGTTCATACGACGATGGCTTCTCTGAGCGCAGTCGCGCTGGTGTGCACGTTGAAGAAATCGCCGGCCGAATCCAGTAGCGACCGGATCGCCCGGCAACTGCTCGACGAGCTCGCCGGACACGAGGTGACCGGCGAGGTGATCCGGGTGGTCGACCACGATGTCCGGCCGGGTGTCGGCGCCGACGAGGGCGACGGCGACCAGTGGCCGGATATCCGCGCCCGGATATCCGCCGCCGATATCCTGCTGTTCTGCACCCCCACCTGGCTCGGTCACATGTCCTCCGTCGCGCAGCGCGCACTGGAACGGCTCGACGCCGAACTCTCGGAAACCGACGACGCGGGCCGGCCGGCGATGTTCGGCAAGGTCGCGGTCGCGGCCGTGGTGGGTAACGAGGACGGCGCGCACAAGATCGTCGCCGACGTCTTCCAGGGGCTCAACGATATCGGCTTCACCGTGCCCGCCCAGGGCGCGACCTACTGGAACGGTGAGGCGATGAGCGGGGTGGACTATCTGGACCTCGAGCACACACCCGACGCCGTCGCGTCGACGAATTCCACGGCGGCGCGCAACGCCGCCCACCTGGCCCGGCTGCTGCGCGCCACGCAGTACCCGGCCGGTTGATCACCGCTGTTGCTCCTGCGGTGTGCACGGACGACGACACCGTCGCCACGAAAGGTGAATCCATGGCCGAAACACTCGCCGCCCCGGGCACCCTCGCCCGGGGAATACGTCTGCCCGTGCCCCGGGGGCCCCTTTCCGCCGACCTGGTGGCGCTGCTGCCGGCCGAACCCGGCAGTCCCGTACCCCAGGCGCCGCCGGATCTCGACCCCTACGGCGAGGATCTCCAACTGGCCCTGCACACCTGTTACGAATTGCACTATCAGGGATTCCGCGATGTGGACCCCGATTGGGAATGGGACAGCGGCCTGCTCGGGTTGCGGCGGGAACTGGAACGCCGTTTCGAGGATGCGTTACGTGCCGATGTCCCCGGCGGTCACGATGTGGCTGCCGAACTGGATCGGCTGCTGACCGCGCCCGCGGCCGGCGGTACCGCGGCCTGGCTGCGCGACGAGGGCACCTGGGAACAGGTGCGCGAATATTTCGTCCAGCGCTCGATCTACCACCACAAGGAAGCCGATCCGGTCGCCTGGGTGATTCCGCGGTTGCGCGATCGGGCCAAGGCCGCCTTGGTGGCGGTCGAGTTCGACGAATTCGGCGGCGGACGCGGCGACCGGATCCACGCCCGCCTCTACGCCGATCTGCTGCGCGGCGCCGATCTGGCCGACGGCTACCTGCACTACCTCGACATCGTGCCGGCTCCCATGCTGGCCCTGGTCGACATGATGTCGCTGTTCGGGCTGCACCGGTCGTTGCGCGGTGCCCTGGTAGGTCATTTCGCGGCCGTGGAGATCAGCTCCTCCCCCGCCTCGCGGGTCATGGTCGAGGCACTGCAGCGGTTCTCGGCGCATCCGGACTGTGTGCGGTTCTACGCCGAACATGTCACCGCGGACGCCGTGCACGAGCAAGTTGTACGACGCGACGTACTCGCGGGCCTGCTCGCCGCCGAACCGGAACTCGCCGAATCGGTGGTGTTCGGTATCCAGGCCACCGACTTGCTCGAGACCCGCTGCACCGAGGCCGTGCTGAGCTGCTGGCGGGCGGGTGAGAGTTCGCTGCGTCCCGAGGCCCGGTGATCCCGATGCTGGTTCGTGCTCCGGGGGTGTACCGGCCACAGCCCGATACCTGGCTGCTGGCCCGCGCGATGACCGAGGCGGCGTTGCCGGCCGGAGCCCGGGTGCTCGACGCATGCACCGGCACCGGGGCGCTGGCGATCCACGCCGCCCGGACGGGTGCGGCGACGGTGACCGCGGTGGATCTGTCCCGGGCCGCGGTGACCTCGGCCTGGTTGAACAGCCGGCTGCACGGGGTGCGGCTGGAATTGTTGTGCGGGGATGTCACCGAGGTGGTCGCTGGGCGTACCTTCGACGTCATCGTCGCCAACCCGCCGTATGTGCCGAGCGAAGGGCAGCGACCGGCCGGGCGGGCGGCCCGCGCCTGGGACGCCGGCCGGCACGGGCGGTCCCTGCTCGACCCGCTGTGCGCGATGATGCCGCGCCTGCTGGCAACCGGCGGCACCGCCCTGATGGTCCATTCGGCTCTCTCCGGGACCGCGACCAGTCTGCGCCAGCTGCGCAGCGGCGGCCTGAAGGCGACCGTGGTCGCGCGGACAGTGATCCCCTTCGGCCCGGTACTGGCCCGCCGCAGCGCCTGGCTCCGCGACCACGGCCTGATCCGGCCCGATCAGCAACACGAGGAGTTGGTGGTGATCCGTGCCGACCGAACACGATGAGACACCGGCCGACCCTGCGGAGCCGGCGGTCCGCGACCGCCCGGCTCATCCGGCGGCTGCCCCGCACACGGCATCACCTCGTACGGCAGAGCGCCGAATCGGTCCGGTGGTGGCACCGGCGCCCGCCGAGCCGCCTCGGCCCGCCGACGACGCGGGGTCGCGGGACATCGCGGCCTGCGCCCGGCCCGAGACCGATCCCGGTACAGCGGTCCCGTCGGCGACCGGGCGTACCCGGATCGTTTTCACCGAGGACGGGCCCGCGCTGGTCGACGGCCCGGTGGAACTGGTGACCGCCGACGGCGCGGTGATCCACGCGGACCGCTTCCTCGTCGCGATCTGCCTGTGCAAACGATCGCGGACCTATCCGCTGTGCGATACCAGCCACCGCCGGCAGCGCCGCTGCGGCCGCTGACGCTTTCCCGGCGCGACCCGATTGGGCGGCGAGGTAACGGGTACGCGCCGCCCATGGTGCGACGAACGATCATCGCCGCCGTCTCACCGGCCCTCACACCGGTAGTTGTCCGCGGACCGGGCCGACGGCGACCCGACCCCGCCGGGCGCGCCCCGCGACAACCGAAAGCGGGGAAGCGCTCATGAGTTCGATGGACCCCGATCCGGCCGCCACCCCGGACCTGGAACCCGGTGGCGGGGTGCCCGCGGGTTCCACCCCGCCCGATACCGCCCAGACCTCGGGGCTGTCGGCGCCCGAACCCCGCACAAGCCACCGTTTCCCGCCGACCGGAGTCGCCGCGGTGGTCGCCGTGATCGCTCTCGTGGCGGTGTTCGCGGTGGTAGCGATCGTGCTCATCGCCTCCCTGGGCTGAGACGCCTGTCCAGGCTGGGAATATCGGCGGGTCGAGCGCGGTGACAATTCACGGAATCAGCGCGGGCACTGCCGATGAACGGCCGGTCGCGGGCTGATTAGCAGTGCGATGTGCGGGTAGCCGCCGCATATGGTTCCGACGGAGGAGCAGCTGCTGCACGCTTTGACCCGGGCCGCGAACGCCCTGAAACAAGAAGGCATACCTTTCGCCGTGGCGGGTGGATGCGCCGTGTACGCGCGGGGTGGACCGCCGTCCGACCACGATGTCGACCTGTTCGTCAAACCCGAGGACAGTGCCCGCGCGCGCAGCGAATTGGCGCGCGCCGGGCTGCGGCTGGCGGACGCGGCCGAGGATTGGCTGACGAAGGCCTACGACGGCGACACCTTGATCGATATCATCCACCGGCCCAACAACCGGGACGTCGACGACGCGCTGCTGGGCCGGGCCCAGGTCATGCGGGTCGGCCCCGCTGTGGCGCCGGTGGTCGACGCCACCGATCTGCTGGTCGACAAACTCCTCGTCTTCGACGCGCACCGGCTCGACCTCAGCCCGCTGCTGCGGATCTCCCGCGATCTGCGCGAACAGGTGGATTGGCCGGCGGTGCGCGCGCAGACCGAGCATTCGCCGTACGCGAAAGCATTCCTGGGATTGATCGACGATCTCGGTATCGCCGAAACCACCGCACCCTCGCATACCTCCGGAAAGGCGCACTAGATGTCCGGTAACCCGCATTCCTCCCGGCCGCGGCCGCCGGAGTATCTGGCCGCCGAACTGCATCGGGCGCTGGCCGAGGATCCGCGCACGGCCGAACAGGGCGTGCAGGTCCGGATCCGGGGCGATGTGGTGGTTCTCGACGGCGAGGTGAGCACCGCGCAACGGCGGCGGATGCTCGAGGAGGTGGTGCACGATATCGCCCCGGACCTGCCGATTCACAACGATGTGCACGTCACCGCGACAGCCCGGCCGGGCGGAAGTGAAGATCTCGGTGCGTGATACCGAGCCGAGCTCGGTGCCCGGCGCCGGGCAGAAGGGAGTGGGCAGATGCGGATCGCCGCTGTCGGAGACGTCCATCTGGGAACCGATTCACGCGGACTGTTACGGCCCGCGCTGCGTGAACTACCGGCGCTGGCCGATGTGCTGCTACTGGCCGGTGATCTGACCAAGCACGGAACCCCGGCCGAAGCGGAGGTCGTCGCGCGCGAATTCGCCGATGTCGGTGTCCCGGTGGTGGCCGTCCTCGGAAACCACGATCACCACAGCGACGCCGCGGCCGAGATGACCGATCTGCTGGAATCCTGCGGTATCACTGTGCTGGAGGGCACCGCCACCACGCTCGATATCGACGGCGCGACCCTCGGTATCGCCGGTACCAAGGGCTTCGGCGGAGGTTTCGCCGGCAAATGCGCGAGCGTGTTCGGCGAGCGTCTGATGCGCGAATTCGCGGGCCACACCATCGAGCTGGCAACAGCGCTGGACACCGCGCTGGCCGAGCTCGATACCGATATCACGGTGGTGCTCACGCACTACTCGCCCGTCAGCGACACCCTGCACGGGGAGCCGCGCGAGATCTACCCATTCCTGGGCTCCTATCTCCTGGGGGAACCGATCGACACCCACAGAGCCGATCTGGCCGTGCACGGTCACGCCCATGCCGGCACCGAACGCGGCAGTACACCTGGTGGTATCCGGGTGCGCAATGTGGCCCAGCCGGTGATCGGCAAGGCTTTCGCCGTCTACGAATTGCAGCCCGGCGCGGACAGTCCCGCGGTCCGCGGCCGTTCCGCTGTATCCGGCTGAGTGCGTACCCCTGTGCTCTGCAAGTACAAAGATCTGCAAGAACAGCAAAGAACTACGGCGACCTCCTGCGAGATCGCCGTAGTTCACTTCCGGCCGGGCGCGCAACGCCGCCGGGTCGTACCGGCTCAGACGTCGCGCGGAGTCGGCGCCACCGTCTGCCCGTGCCCCGGGTCCTGCTGGGCCCGCTGCCGCTGTTCGGCGTCGGCGGCTTCGAGACGTTCCTGCTGCGCCTCGTTCTCCTTCTCGGCGGCAGCGCGCTGCGATTCGCCCTTGTCCTGCTGGGCCTTGCCCTCGGTACGCAGGGAGTCGTTGTCGAGCACCGCTCCCGCGGCCTCCTTGACCTTGCCCTTCACGCCCTCGACGGCGCCCTCGACGCCCTCGCGTGCGGTCTTGTGCTCGGCCACGATATCCACCTCCGAATCTCGGTTGCTCGGTCGGATATCGGCCGCGTACCCGGCCCCGGAGCCTTCAATCCGGCGATAACGCGCGGATCGAGTGTGCCGGCTCACCGGGTCCGGTCAGGTGAAGGCGGCCTCGAGCCCGTCGAACCAGGCCGCTTCCTCGACCAGCCGGGCGCTGCGCCAGCCGTCCGGGGTGCGCACCAGCTCGTGGTTGTACCAGCCGCCACAGGTGAACTGCTTACCCGGGGAGACGATCATCGGGTTGAAGAACATGGCGCGAACCTTCGCGGTGTCGCCGTCCAGTTCCACCGCGATATTGGAGATGAAATGCTGGGTCCGCGTGAACAGCTGCAACTGTTCGGTGAGTCCCGCGACAACGGTGTCCAGATCCCCGGTGGGCCCGCCCGCCGTGCTGTAGTCGATCTGCGCGTCGGTGGTGAACACCGAACGGTACAGCGGCCAGTCCTTGTCGTCGACGGCCGTGGCGTAGCGGGTGAGCAGATCGGTGATCTCGATCCGGTCGGCGAGCGTGCGTGAATCCATCCCCTCATACAACCGCACCGGGGCGGTGCGCCGGGCCGGATCGGCTCAGCTATCCCGGCTGCTGCGACGGATCCGCCGCCACCACGGGCGCCGTGGGCTCGGCCCGGCCGCCACGCCGCGCTGCGGTTCCTGCGCGGACGGTTGTGGAACGGAGCTCCCTCCGGCTGTAGCGTTCGCGGCACGCCAGCCGGCGACTATTTCCTCGGCGTCGACCGTGGCGACCGGCAGCTGCGGGCCGGTCGGCACCCGCAACCAGTCCACGATCCGCCGGTTGAGTTCGGTGACGGTGGCCCGCACCTGTTCCTCGGTGGTGAGCTCGCGCACCGTTTCGGGTAGCCGCTCGACCTCGCGGCGCAATTGCAGCGACGGTGGCAGGGCCACGTCCCCGCTCACCCCTTCGCGGCGCAGGTACTCACGCAACCACGCGTTCTCGTCGTGATACCGGCTTCCCGCCCCCGGCAGCGGTTTCCCGGCGCCGGGGAGGTTCTCGAACTCGCCCCGCTCGGTGGCCTCGCGGATCTTGCGGTCGACCCAGGATTCGAAGTCGACGCCCGCGGGTTTGCGCTCCGACATCGTGCCTCCTCACCGTCCCCCTCACGGTAGCGCGCAACCCTCGCCGCGACGACCTGCGTGGGAGACGGTGTGTGCGGCGGTCAGGCCCCGTTGGTGGAGCCGCTGCGAGCCCGACCGGACCGGGCCTTGCGCCGCTCGGCCTGGAGCTCGGCGAGTTCCTGCTCCAGGATGTCGGCGACCCGGAACTGTCCGGTGTCGTAGCCGTCGGAGGACCGCACGACCTCCAAGAACTCGTCGGTTTCCTTGTCCCCGGACAATTTGCCCTTGGCGCCCGATTCGCCCGCACCGTTACCCGCCGCGCCGGCCTGCTTGGCCTGACCCAGTTTCTTCACCGCGGCGCTCGCCGAATTGCTGATCGGCAGTTTGTCGGTGACCTCGGCCGTTTTGGCCGTGGACTCGTCGAACAGCGGTGAATTCGTGGCGAGCTCGTCCAGCAGGGAACTCGTGCGCCCGATCAGGCCGGAGGTCACGTCGGCGAGATCGCCCGCCCGCTTCTTCCCGGCATCAGCGGACTTGCCCTCCGAGCGAAAGGGCGAACCGGCACCGGCTTTCTTCGCACCGGATTCCAGCGCCGCCGGTTGCGCCGCGGCGGTATCACCGGTCGGCAGTGCCCGCGACTCACCCGCGCTGGGCTCGAGTTTCATACTGACCCGCGGCAGGCTGTTACGGATCTGCGCGGCCGGATCGGGCAGGCCCCGGACCTGTTCGGTGGCCCGCAGAATCGCCATACCGTAGCGGGCGCTGGCCGCGTCGTGAATGAGCAGCGCGACACCGATCATCACCGGCGCGACGGCGTGCACACCCACGTCGTACCAGTTCCCCACCCGCAGATAGGGATAGGTGTTGAGCCCGACGGTCAGGGCCAGCAGCGCGACCTCGGCGGCCGCGGTCTGCTTCCGGTTGTTGACCACGCCCCATTCGGCCACCTTGTTGGTGCCGATCATGATGATGATCAGGCAGACACTGATCATGCCTTCCAGCAGGTAGCTGAACCAGAACAAGGGGTCGCTGGGGCCGGTGGGTGCGATGTTCTGCTGGACGTTGACCGCCGACCACAACATGCCCGCACCGACCACGCCGGCCAGTGCGCGCAACGACCAGGACCGATGCCGGTACAGCGAGGCCAGTTTGGCGTGCGGGCTGGATTCCCGGCGCTGTGCGGCGATGGCTTTACGGGCGAGCAAGAGGTCGCGCATATCCGCCTTCTCGATCTGCTCGGTGGTCTGCCTGGCCCGGTCGTTCGCCGCGGCGACGGCCTGGATCTCCTTCCAGCGTTGTCCGCGCTCCTGCTCGCGGATACGCTCGGCGAGTTCACGTTCGGCCTGTAGCTCCGTTTCCGACAGCGCTTCGGTGAGCGCGGGATCGAATTGGTAGGCCAGTCGGTTGCGGGCGTGTTCGACACGCTGGGCCAGTTGCGTGACATCGTCCTCGATCGGCGGCTCGACAGTCATTACGGCTCCCGCCTCGGGTGATTCGATGGCAGACAAGTAGTCACGCCGGGGTACGGTACCGCCCTTTGCCGCGCGATGCACCGTCACGGTCGAAACAACCGATTTCCATGGGCGTTCACAGGCCGTTCACGAGTTCCCGTGGCGGGGTCGCGGTTCCGGTTCCGCAGCCGTCGCACGCCCGTCACATTGCGCCACGGCGGCCAGGATCGCCCGCACCGCGGGCCCCGCTTCAGGGACCGGAACGAGCGGATAGACGTGGAAGGCGCCGGTCACTTCGGTGAAATGCACTGCCGAACCGGCCCGTTCGGCGAACAGCCGCGCATCGGGGTGCAGGATGTCGTGGGTGCCCATGAAGATATCGGTCGGCGGTAGCCCCTCCAGCGGGCCGTTGATCGGGCTCAGCTCGGGGAGACCGAGATCGTCCCCGCCGGCCCAGACCCGGCCGGCCTCCAGCAGAGCGGGGCGCGCCAGCCACGGATCCGCGGCTTCGACCCGATCGATCTCGGGGTTCGACAACTGCATATCCAGACACGGCGAGAGCAGGATCAACCGCGCCGGCGCCGGTAACCCCGTCGCCGGCAGGGACTGGGCCAGTGTGAGCGCGAGGGTCCCGCCGGCCGAATCCCCGGCGACCACGACGCGCGCGGGGTCGACGTCGGCCAGCACACCCCGGTAGATCTCGGTCAGGTAAGGGCGCGCGTCCCGGTAGGTATACCGCGGAGCCAGCGGGTAGATGGGCACCTCCACCCGATGTCCCGCCGCGACCAGCCGTGCGATGAACCGCCAATGCCACCGGCTGATCTCCCGGAAGAAACTGCCGCCGTGCACATAGATCACCACGGTGCCGGATTCCCGGCCCGGCCGCGGCACCACCGTATAGCTCGGAAAACCGGCGACGGCACGGCAGGAGACCGAGTAACGCCGCCGCAATCCCCGCGGTGGCGCATGATCACCCGGCGGTTCGGCCATCGCCGCACGCGCCTTCTCGGCGGTGTCCATACCGCGCTTACGGGTCAGCCGCAGGTATACCGACACCGCCCGGCTACGACGACCGACCATCATCTCTCCTCGCTCGGCACCCAGCGCACGCGGATCGGCCGGACCATATCGCGATGCGGCCCACTACCCGGCCACGCTACCGTCAACCCATGTGCGACAACAGGGACCATCGCTACCGCACCCACTACGTGTGCCCGGCATGCCGGGTCTCGCAGAAGCGCTGGGCTCCGATGTCCCACAACGGCCGCGCCGAGCCGCCCTGCTGTCCCCGGTGCTCGACCGAGATGCGCAACGCCGGCCACGATTTCGCCGCGCCGCGCCGGCACGACAACGCGGGATGGTCGGTGGTGGCGGCGGTCCTGGCGGCCGGCCTCCGCTATGACGGCTACGAACCCTGCGGCTGCGGCCGCGAACCGAAGTCCCGCCCCCGGACCCGCGCCGAACTACGTGCCCGCCTCGACCACGCCACCCGCCACGGCTTCCCGCCCGCCGAGGCACTGTCGCTCCGCCACGGGTGAGTCCGCCGACCGCCACCTGACCGCGCGCCCCGAGCCCGGCCGTCTACCGGCGAGGCACTCCGCGGTTCCTGCCATGGCGAAAGCCTCGCGCCGGGACACGGCCACGAGGCTCAGCGGAAAGTTGTGCTGTGCTCACCGACCGAAGGATCCGCGGGTGGTGGCCGCAGCAGGGGTGCATGTGGTCCTCAGCGGTCGACATACCGAGGAACACACCGCCCATTCCGCTGATCTACGCTGCGGACCACACTCCACGCCCCAGCTCACTTCTTGGGGCGCTTCTCCCGAACTCGCACCGAAATACGCACCGGTGACCCGTCGAACCCGAACTCTTCGCGCAGCCGGCGTTCCAGGAACCGCCGGTAACCGGCCTCGAGGAACCCCGTGGTGAACAACACGAAGGTCGGCGGCCGGGTGGTCGCCTGGGTGGCGAACAGCACCCGCGGTAGCCGGCCACCGCGCATGGGCGGCGGAGTCGCGGCGATCACTTCTTTCAGCCAGGTGTTCAACCGGCCGGTCGGAATCCGCTTGTCCCAGGATTCGAGCGCGGTCTCCATGGCGGGCACCAGTTTCTGCACCGCTCGCCCGGTGTGTGCGGAGATGTTCACCCGCTGCGCCCACGGCACGCGGATCAGGTCGCGGTCCACCTCGCGGTCGAGTTGCAGGCGGCGATCCTCGTCCACCAGATCCCATTTGTTGAACGCCAGTACCAACGCGCGCCCGGAATCGGCGACCAGGCTGATAACCCGCAGGTCCTGTTCGGTGATCGGCTGGGAGGCGTCGATCAGCATGATCGCGACCTCGGAGGCCTCCAGCGCCGATTTGGTGCGCAGCGACGCGTAGAACTCGGTACCGCTGGCATTGGCGACCTTGCGGCGCAGTCCCGCGGTGTCGACGAACCGCCATACCTTGCCGCCCAGTTCCACCAGCGAGTCCACCGGGTCGACGGTGGTACCGGCGATATCGTGCACCACCGACCGTTCATCGTCGGCGAGCTTGTTCAGCAGGCTGGATTTGCCGACATTCGGTTTCCCGACCAGTGCCACCCGGCGCGGCCCGCCGGTACCGCCGGCGCCCTCGCGCGGGGTCTCGGGCAGTACCCCGAGCACATCGTCGAGCAGATCGCCGGTGCCGCGGCCGTGCGCCGCCGACACCATCCGCGGCTCGCCCAGCCCCAGCGACCACAGTGCGGCCGCATCGGCTTCTACCCGCTGGTCGTCGACCTTGTTCGCGACCAGGATCACCGGCGTCTTCGCCCGCCGCAGCACCTTCACCGCGGCCTCGTCGGTGGCGGTGGCGCCGACCACGGCATCCACCACGAGCAGGATCGCGTCGGCGGTGTTCATCGCGAGTTCGGCCTGGCGGGCCACCGACTGCTGCAACCCTTTGGCGTCCGGTTCCCAGCCGCCCGTGTCCTGCACCCAGAACCGGCGGCCCGCCCAGCTCGCCTCGTAGGAGACACGGTCGCGAGTCACCCCGGGCACATCCTCGACCACCGCTTCGCGGCGTCCCAGGATCCGGTTCACCAGCGTCGATTTCCCGACATTCGGGCGGCCGACCACGGCCAGAGTGGGCATCGGCAACTGGTCGGCGGCCTCGGGGTCACCGGCCAGGTCGGTGATCTCCCATTCGGTTTCGTCGTTCCACACGCCGTCGCCGGCGAGTACATCGCTCATCGTCTCCCCGCTCATCCGGCCGCGCCCCGGGGGCGTAGCGCGGACCGCTCGTACGACCGGTCCAGCTGCCGGGCGACTTCCCGGAACAGCTCGTCGATCGTTTCGTCCATGGTCAGCTTGCTGGTGTCGACCTGCACCGCGTCCTCGGCGCGGCGCAGCGGCGAAACCGCCCGGGTCGAATCGAGGCGGTCGCGGCGTTCGACGTCGGCGAGTACGCCGGCGTAGTCGTCCCCGCGGCCCTCGGCGATGTTCTGCTGATTGCGCCGATGCGCCCGCGCCTCGGCGGAGGCGGTCAGGTAGATCTTGGCGTCGGCGTCGGGCAGCACAGTGGTGCCGATATCCCGGCCCTCGACCACGATGCGCCCGGCACTCACCGCGATCTCGCGCTGCAGCGCCACCAGTTGTTCGCGGACCTCCGGTACGGCCGATACCGCCGATACCGCGGCGGTGACCTCCGGGCCGCGGATCTCCGCGCGCACATCGTCACCGCCGAGTTCGATCAGTTCGCTCTCGGGGTCGGTACCGATCCGCAGCGGCATATCGGTGACCGCCGCGATCACGGCGGCGGAATCGGCCGGGTCGATACCGGCCCGCAGCACCTGCAGGGTCGCGACCCGGTACATGGCCCCGGTATCGAGGTAACGAGCCGAAAGCCGGGTCGCCAGCCGCCGCGAAACGCTGGACTTACCGGTGCCCGAGGGCCCGTCCATCGCCACCACGAGCGACCGGTCGCCCGCCGGATCCGCGACGACCCCGACCGGAGCTTCCATACCGAACACCTCGGCCCCGTTCACAATGACACCGCCTCGTAGAGTTTGCCGATTTCGTCCCGGCCCAGTACCCGCAGGGTGCCCGGCCGTTGATCGGCCAGTACCACCGGGCCGATATGCGTGCGGACCAGCCGGGTCACCGGGTGACCGACCGCGTCCAGCAACCGTCGCACGATATGCTTGCGCCCCTCGTGCAACACCACCTTCACCAGAGATCGTCCCGCGTCGACCTCCAGGACCTGGAACTTGTCGACACTGGCGGGCCCGTCCTCGAGTTCCACGCCGTCCCGCAGGATCTTGCCGATGGAACGGTGCACCTCACCCTGCACGGTCGCGAGGTAGGTCTTGGACACCTGGTACGAGGGATGCATCAGCCGGTGCGCCAGATCTCCGTCATTGGTGAGCAGCAACAGCCCCTCGGTATCGGCGTCCAGCCGGCCGACATGGAACAACCGCTGTCCGGCGGCGACCCGCTCGGCGACGATATCGCCCACACACGGACGGCCCAGATCGTCGGACATGGTGGATTGCCAGCCCTTGGGTTTGTTCAGCGCCAGATGCACCAGTTCTTCGCGCACCACCACCCGGATACCGTCCACCCGCACCACGGCGTTCTCGGGGTCGATTCGCAAACCCTGTTCACGCACGATGATGCCGTCCACCTCGACACGCCCCTGGTCGATCATCTCCTCGGCCGCGCGCCGCGAGGCGACACCGGCCTTGGCCAGGACCTTCTGCAGGCGCTCACCTTCGCCCCAGGGCATCTTCTCGTGGCCGGGCTCGTCCGGTTCCACATGCTGATGGCGCGCGGGTTTGGCGTTGTTCAGCTGCGGTGCGCCACCGGACCGGGCGGCCGGAGTCCTACGAGCGGAAGAGCCCCCGCCGGGGCGTCCGCCGGACCGCGAGCCACCGGCCGAACCGCTACGTCCGGTAGACGGGCCACCACGCCCGGCGGCAGGGGAACTGTTCCGCCCTGCGACAGAGGGGCCACCACGTCCTACGGTTCCGGAACCACCACGCCCCGACTCGGCAGCGCCGCTACGCCCGGCCGAGCCCGATCCGCCACGGGTTGCCGCGGCCGAGCCGCTACGACTCGGGACCCCGGTACCGCGACGTCCACCGGCACCGCTTCCCCCGGCAGGGGCGAAACCGCCCCGGCCGGCGCCGCGACGTCCGATCGGCGCGTCCGCACCTCCGGTTCGCCCGGTCCGCACCTGGTCACTGCGTGCTCCACGTTCGGTGCTGCGGGTTCCGCCACCGCGGCCGGTCCGCGGCGGTTCACTACCACGGCCGTTGCGGGGGAACTCACCGCCACGGCGGGCCTCCCCCGCCCCGCTGGGTGCGCCGCGTCCGCGACCGGCCCGGATGGGCTGGTCTCCGCGCTGTCTACGATCCGGTGTGCCATCTCGGCGAGCGGGTGTATTCACGATTTCCTGTCAATCCTCGGCGCCGAGGTTCAGATCGTCCTCGGCGGGTTTGCGCAGTCTGGTGTAGCGGGGGTCCGTCTCCAGACTGTCGTTGATCTCATCGATCAGGTCGACGCCCGGCAGCAGCGGCGCCAGCTCCGGCAGATCGTTCAGCGACGCCAGCCCGATTCGTTCCAGGAACAGTTCGGTGGTGCCGTAGAGCGTGCCGTTGGTTTCCGGGTCGGTGCCCGCCTCGGTGATCAGTCCCCTGGCGAGCAGGGTGCGCATCACACCGTCGACATTGACTCCGCGCACCGCGCTGACCCGGGCCCGGGTCACCGGCTGCCGATATGCCACCACCGCCAGCGTCTCCAGTGCCGCCCGCGTCAACTTCGACCGGGCGCCGTCGAGCAACATACGCTCCACATACGGTGCGTACTCGCTGCGAGTATAGAAGCGCCACCCGTCCCCGGCGAAACGCAGATCGATCCCACTGCGTTGCGCGGCCAGTTCCGCCGACATCTCCCGCAGGGTTCGTTCGACCCGGCTCGCGGGCTCGTCCAGCGCGGTCGCCAGCTGTTCTACCGGCGCGGGAGTGTCCACCACCAGCAGGATCGCCTCGAGCGCCGCCCGGAATTCCGCATCGTCGAGCGCCTCGGGCGCGAGTTCGGTCACACTCTCGCTCATACTGCTCCTTCCGCCTTCGACCGCGGCTTCGCGCAGTCACGTCGCGCTGCCACCGCCCGGCCCGGCACGCACGGGGTCCGCGCTCGCCGGATGCGCGAAGTCTCCGAGCCGGGACGCCGCCTCTCTCCCGCCGGGCTCGACCCGGTCACGTGGTGCTCGATCCGGATGTGCACAACTCCTGCGCGGTTGAGCGGTCCCGCCGCTGTCATACCCGGCTCGCTCACCCGTAGTCCTCCTCGATCGCGACCGGTGCGGCCTCGGCGTCGTCCCCGATCCAGCGGACCGCGAGCGGACCCAGCGGGTCGGGCTGATCGAATTCGATCGACTTGCCGCGGTACAGCTCGAGCAGCGCCAGGAACCGTGCCACGATCTGGATCGGCGCCGCGCAATCGGACACCAGATCGGCGAACGTGGTCCAGGTGCCGGCACCGCGGGCGCGGAGGCGTTCCAGCACCAGCGTGGCCTGTTCGGCGACCGATATGGCGTGCGCGTGCAGATGGTCCAGGCCCACCGTCGGCACGGGCCGCGGCCGGAACGCCGCCGCGGCGACCTCGGCGAACTCGGCCGCGTCCACTCCCAGCGTGACCTCCGGCAGCAGCCCCGCGAACCGCTCCTCCAGACCCACCGCCCGCGGATACCGCCGCAGCGCGGCCGCCTCGAGTTCGCCGAGCAGTTCGGCGACCTGTTTGAACGCCCGATACTGCAGTAACCGGGCGAACAGCAGATCCCGCGCCTCGAGCAGTTCCAGATCGTCGGGATCGGTCACTACCCCCGAGGGCAGCAGTCGCGCCGCCTTCAGATCCAGCAGGGTCGCGGCGACCACCAGGAACTCGGTGGTCTGATCCAGGATCTTGTCGGTGCGCAGCGAATTCCCCGGCTGGGTCAGCCCGGCGGTGAGTGCCTTGGTGTAGGCGATGAATTCGTCGGTGACCTGATGCAGCGCCACCTCCGTCACATCGAGGCGGCGCTGCGAGATCAGCTGCAACAGCAGATCGAAGGGGCCCTCGAAATTGCTCAGCCGCAGATGGAAACCGGTCTTCTCCGGCGCCGCGCCCGCGGCGTCGCCGGGTTCGCCGGTACTCGACGGTGCAGGTCCGGGTGCTGCCGCGCTCACCGACCCGACCGGTGGATGACTTCCCGTGCCATCGCGCGATACGCCTCGGCACCACTGGATTTCGGCGCCCACGTGGTGATCGGTTCACCGGCCACACTCGCGTCCGGGAACCGGACGGTCCGCGCGATCGCGGTGTCGTACACGAGCTCCCCGAACACCTCCACCACACGCGCCATCACCTGCCGGGAATGCAACAGCCGCGCATCGAACATGGTGACCACGATGCCGTAGAGGCTCAGCCGCGGGTTCAACCGGTCCCGCACCTTCTCCACCGTATCGTTGAGCAACGCCAGACCGCGCAGCGAAAAGTACTCGCATTCCATCGGAATGATCACGCCGTCCGAACACGCCAGCGCGTTCACCGTGAGCAGGCCGAGCGAAGGCTGGCAGTCGATGAGGATGTAGTCGTAGCGGTCCCGGATCGGTTCCAGCGCCCGGCCCAGCGACTGCTCCCGGCCGACCTCGTTCACCAGCTGGATCTCCGCTGCGGACAGATCGATATTGCTCGGCAGCAGATCCAGGTTCTCGACCTTGGTCTGCATGAGCACATCGTCGGCCCCGACCGGCGTCCCGATCAGCAGGTTGTGCACGGTCAGATCCAGGTCGTGGTGTGCCACGCCCAGACCCGCCGACAGCGCACCCTGCGGGTCGAGATCCACCAGCAGCACCCGCCGCCCGTATTCGGCCAGCGCGGCACCCAGATTGATGGTCGAGGTGGTCTTGCCGACCCCGCCCTTCTGGTTACACATCGCCACGATGAGCGCATTGCCCTCGTGGGACGGTTCGGGCGGATCCGGGACCGGACGTAGCGGCCGCCCCGTCGGGCCGAGTTCGGCGCTCGCGGGGAGAGGTTCGGGGCCGGCGCCCCACACGGATGTGGCGCGCTCGTCGTTCTCGGCGCCCTTCGGCGGTTCCGCCGCTCCGGCTGTCGTCACGATCCGCTGCTCCTTATACGTTCCTGCCCGTCACCTCGTAGAGCGTAACGAGGCCGATCAAGGCACGGTCTCGCTTTCGCCACGGTCCGGCTCCTCCTAGACGCTACCTGTTGACAGCACTCCGGCGCCCAGTGTGTCAACCGGCGTGTTCTGTGGTATCGGTGCAACGTCGAACCAGGTGTCGCTCATCGGGCCCGGGGGTGGGCGGTGGCCCAGACTTCCCGCAGCGTGCTCACCGTGACCATTGTGTAGATCTGGGTGGTGGTGACCGACGCGTGCCCCAGCAGTTCCTGCACCACGCGGACGTCGGCGCCCCCGTCGAGCAGATGGGTGGCGAACGAATGCCGCAGGGTGTGCGGCGAAACCGTGGCCGTGATCCCCGCATGCTCCGCGGCGCGCTGCAGAACCTGCCAGGCGCTCTGCCGCGACAGCCGGCCACCCCGGACGTTGAGGAACAACGCGGCGGCCGATCCCGGGGCCCGCACCCCGGCACGTCCGTGCGCCGCCAATACGGGCCGGCCGCGCACCAGGTAGGCGTCCACGGCTCCCAGCGCGGGCCGTCCCACCGGGACGATGCGCTGTTTACCGCCCTTTCCCCGCAGCACCACGGCACGGCCCTCGAGGTCGAGATCGTCGAGATCGAGGCCGACGGTTTCCGAGATCCGCGCACCGGTCGAATACAGCAGCTCCAGCAGTGCGCGATCGCGGAGCCCGCGGGCGCCCGCATCCCCACCGGCCCCGGTATCCGAACCCACCGACTCCAGCAACCGCAGCACCTGATCCACCGGTAGCGCCTTGGGCAGCCGCTGACCCACCATCGGCGGTTTCACCGCGTGGGCGACATCGGCACTGATCAGCCCCTCCGCGGCAGCGAACCGATGCAGCCCGCGGACAGCGATCAGCGCCCGCGCGACCGATCCCGGTGCCAGCGGCGGATGCCGGTCGTCGCCCGTACGCAGGGCGATCCCGAATTCACCGATATCGGTTTCGCGGACCGCCTCGAGGTCGTCGATTCCCCGCTCCTTCAGGTATTCCCGATACCGCCCGAGGTCGCGCCGGTACGCCGACAGTGTGCTGCGGGCGGCACCCCGCTCCACCGCGAGATGGTCCAGGTAGACATCGGCCTCGCGCACCGCATACCCGCCCTCAGTCCGTGTTCCGTTGCGCCGCTTGACGCCGTAACAGCGCGCTCGGCAGCCCGGGCCACGGTGCGTCGGCGGGGCGCAGCGGCAGGTTCGCGGCGTCGGCGGCACTCAGCGCGAGCAGTCCGGCGACCGCGGTGGCGTTCACGATCTCGCCTGCCAGGGCCGCGCGCACGGCTTCGGCGAGCGGCATCCGCACCAGCTCCAGATCGGCTTCCTCGTGTTCGGGTGCGGGCCGATCGGTGTCGGTCAGCCCGCGCGCCAAGTACACCCGCAACGCTTCGTCGGTGAACCCCGGCGACAACGCCACATCCACCAGTACCGACCATTCCCGCGCGGCCAGCCCGGTTTCCTCGGCCAGTTCCCGCCGCGCTGCCGCGAGGGGATCCTCCCCGGCGATATCGATCAATCCGGCCGGGAGTTCGAGCAACCGCTCCCCGAGCGGATGCCGGTACTGGCGGATCAGCACGACCTGCCCGGCGTCGTCCACGGCGACCACCGCGACCGCGCCGTGATGCTCGACCACTTCGCGCTCCACGACCCGCCCGTCGGGCATCTCCACCTGATCCAGCCGCAGTGCCACGATGGCCCCGTTGTAGACCAGCCGGCTGTCGACGGTGCGGAAGGCGTGGCTGCCCGGCGCCGGTTGCGCGCCGGTCACGAGGCCTGCTCGGCAGCAGCCATTTCCTGCTCTTCCTGCTCTCCGGGGATTTCCACCGGGAGCCGTTCGGCCAGCTTGTACCGCAGCGCGGCAGCGATCAATTCGGCGAACAGCGGATGCGGCCGGGTGGGCCGGCTCTTCAGCTCCGGATGGGCCTGGGTGCCGACGAAGAACGGGTGGACGTCCCCGGGGAGTTCGACGAATTCCACCAGATGCCCGTCCGGCGAGGTACCGCTGAACCGGAGCCCGCTGGCGGCGATCTTGTCGCGGTAGGAGTTGTTCACCTCGTAGCGGTGCCGGTGCCGTTCGGAGACCTCGGTGGCACGATAGGCCCGGGCCACCACCGACCCCTTTTCCAGTACCGCGGGATAGGCGCCGAGCCGCATGGTGCCGCCCAGGTCGGCCTCGCCTGCCACGGCCTGTTCCTGGTCGGCCATCGTGGAGATCACCGGGTGTTCGGTCTCGGGTTCGAACTCGGCGGAGTTGGCGTCGGTCAGTCCCACCGATCGTGCGGCCTCGATCACCATGCACTGCAGTCCCAGGCACAACCCGAGCAACGGCAGTTTGCGGGTCCGGGCATGGTGGATCGCGCCGACCTTGCCCTCGATCCCGCGGATCCCGAATCCGCCGGGAATCAGTACCGCGTCCACATCGCGCAGCGCGGCCTGTGCCCCGGCCGGGGTTTCGCAATCATCGGATTGCACCCAGCGCAATTTCACCTTGGCGCGGTGCGCGAAACCGCCGGCCCGCAGCGCCTCGGTGACCGACAGATACGCATCCGGCAGGTCGACGTACTTGCCGACCAGAGCGACCTCCACTGTTTCCCGCGGCGTGTGCACGCGGTCGAGCAGATCGCCCCAGACGGTCCAGTCGACATCGCGGAACGGCAGCCCGAGTTTGCGCACCACGTACGCGTCGAGGCCTTCCCGGTGCAGCACCTTCGGAATGTCGTAGATGGACGGCGCGTCCGGTGTGGAGATACAGGCGTCGACCTCCACATCGCACATCAGCGCGATCTTGCTCTTCAGACCGGCCGACACCTCACGGTCGCAGCGCAGGATCAGCGCGTCGGGCTGGATACCGATACTGCGCAGCGCCGCCACCGAATGCTGGGTGGGTTTGGTCTTGAGCTCACCGGACGGCGCGAGATACGGCACCAGCGAAACGTGCAGGAAGAAGACATTGTCCCGGCCGACGTCGTGCCGGATCTGCCGGGCGGCCTCGAGGAAGGGCTGCGATTCGATATCGCCGACCGTTCCGCCGATCTCGGTGATCACCACATCCGGTTCCTGCCCCTGCAGGTCGGGCCCGCGCATCGCCAGGACGCGCGCTTTGATCTCGTCGGTGATATGCGGGATCACCTGCACCGTATCGCCGAGGTATTCGCCGCGCCGCTCCTTGGCGATCACCGACGAGTAGACCTGGCCGGTGGTGACGTTGGCGTCCTTCGACAAGTCGCGATCGAGAAACCGCTCGTAGTGCCCCACATCGAGATCGGTCTCCGCACCGTCCTCGGTCACGAACACCTCGCCGTGCTGGAACGGGTTCATGGTGCCGGGATCGACGTTCAAATAGGGGTCGAGCTTCTGCATGGTGACTCGTAGCCCCCGCGCGGTCAGCAACTGACCGAGGCTGGAGGCGGTGAGACCCTTACCGAGTGAAGAGGCGACACCACCGCTGACGAAAATGTGTTTGGTGGCTGCGCGCGCCTGAATCCGTGTATGACCCACGGGTCTTCACAGTAACACGAAACCGTCCCGGTGAACGACCGCCACCCCCCGTTAACCACCCGATCGCCCGGCCAGGCCACCCGGCCACCGCGGCCGGGGCACCCATACGGGTCCACTTCTGCCCCGGCGGCACCACCGGCCACTTCCTCCACATGCCGCTACCCCGGACAGGGGCCGGCGCGTCCGGATCCACCGCATGCCCCGAGTGCTGAAGAGTTGCGCACCACACCGCCGCAGGACCGCTTGCCGGCCCGGCAACCTGCAGCCGGTCCCCGAAGAGACCGCCGAGACACCCCCGGCTCGGGCCGGAAGGGGCTGACGAGCCACCGATCGGACAGAGCCCGCCGAAGCAGGCGAACGGTACCGAGCTCGGTGTCCGAGCCCCCGGTACCCCGGGGCGCTTCCCGGAGCCCAGGCCGGCGTTCCGCGTAGGCCGCGGACCGACGCGGAGGCCGCTTGCGCGGTCCGGACCGTCGACCGTAAGCCGCGCCCACATGGCAGAAGACAACGCCCGGCATCATCCGAGCAGACCTGGGGCCACCGCCGCGACTGCGTCGCGATTCGACCGGCACTCGCCGCAGCCGAGCTAACCGGACCTACCGAGAACCTCGCGACCCCAGAGCTCGGCCCGGGTCAGCATGTCCTGGGCGCCGGCCAGCATCTCACTTCCGTGCCCGACCGCAAGGATCGCGACGATCGCCGCCCCGAGCACCGCCAGCACGAGCAGCGCCGCCAGCACACCCGAGAACCTATTGCGATACAGCGTCGCCACCGCGGATGCGTCCATGATCGATTCCCCGACCTTCAACCGGGTCAGGAAGGTCGCCGGATTGCTGTCGCGGCGGCCGCGATCGAAGAATTCCTCCAGCGAGGCGCCGGCGCCCGCCGTGACGATCAGCGCGGCACCATGGTGGTGGGCGAGCAGTAGTGCCAGGTCGGCGGGCGCCCCGGAACCCGGGAAGGTGATCGCGCCCAGACCCAGTTCCTTCACTCGCTCCAATCCTTCGGCCCGGCCGTCGAGGTCCGCGGGAATGATCAGTTCGGCGCCGCAGGTCAGCGTCTGGATGGTCAGCTCGTCGGGATTGGCGACGATCAGATCCGGCCGATAGCCCGACCGCCGCAGTGCCTCGGCACCGGCACCCACCCCGATCAAGACCGGCGCGTATTCCTTGATGAACGGTTTGAGTTTCTCGAGATCCTCGGCGTGACCGGGCCCCGCCCCGACCACCACAACCTGCCGCCCGCTCAGTTCCAGATCCGGTGCCGGTACACCGATACCGTCCATGAGCAGCGAGGATTCGGTCCGGATGAACTCCAGCGCGTCACCCGCGAACGATTCCAGGTGCTCGGCGAGCCCGTTGCGCGCCTCCCGCATCCGATCGGCGATCGCGTCTTCGTCCAGTTCCAGGCATTCGACCAGCACCTCGGGTTCCTTGCGGGTGAACCGATCGGCGTATACGACACCGTCCTCGATCCGCACCCGGGCACCGTCCTTGATGCGGCCGAAGGCGTCCGAGCTCACGGTGTCCAGCAGCAGCACACCTCCTGCGACCAGAACCTCGGGTCCGACGTTGGGGTACCGGCCGGAAATCGAAGGAGAGGTGTTCACCACCGCGATCACTCCGGCGGCGACGAGCTTGTCGGCGAGGGCCTGGTCGATGTCCATTTCATCGAGAACGGCGATATCACCTGGCCCGACCCGTGCGAGTAGCCTCCGGGTATCGCGGTCGACCCGGGCGGTCCCGGTCCGGCCGGGCAGTGTCTCGGAACTCTTCGACAGCAGCGCCAGCATCCTCATGCAGCGATGATGTCGGTAAACCCTCAACCTTCGGTGGAGACACGCCGTTGACCGGCCATCCATTCGCCCGCTCGAGCAATCGAACAGCTACCCGCGGCCAGGTCCGGCGGGTCGGCTGCACGCGGAACCCAGGCCACGGGGCACCGTATGCTGCCGGGCACAGCTATTCGAAGAGGAGACGCCATGGCCAGCACCACCGTCGACACCGTGATCGCCGCCCCGCGGGCGACCGTGTACCGGCTGTTCGCCGACCGCGAGAGCATCAGCCCGTATCTCGCCGTGAACGTCACGCTCGTACGACCGGGCACAACCGAACGCGAGGGTGTCGGCGCTCAGCACAAGATCGGTGTCGGACCTGTCGGCGTGGTGGAGGAGATCACCACCCTGGTGCCGAACGAACGGATGGAATACAAGATCGTCAAGGGTGCTCCGGTGAAAAGCCATACGGGCGTCATCACCTTCGCCGATGCCGACAGCGGCACCCGAGTCGTCTACACCATGACTTCCGACCCTTCCCTGCCCGTACCCGCCAAGGCACTGGAGATCGGACTGAAGGGTCTTATCAACCAGTTCATCGCCGCCGCCCGCAAAGCCGTCCGCTGACCGGCCACACCGGCCGACCACAGCCGGATCCACGGCCCGCCGAACACGCGGTGTCCGAACCCGGCGAGCAGGCCCCGGTTGTCGTGGTCGTCAGAACCGTTGGACGAACCGGTACCAACTGCCTTCGATGGGCGAGTAGCGGATATCGCTGTCGTGGCGGGGCGTACCCGGCCCGGGTGCGCCGCGCGGGAAATAGGCGAATCCGACCGGATCGATGAGGCCGCCGCCGGTGTAGAGCAGGCAACCGTCGTTCCGTTTCACGACCGAGGTGATGGTGTAGACGCCGTACCGTCCGTGGGCCGATGCCTCGCAACCGGCTGCGAGGCGTTCCAGGCTGTCACTGGAGAGCCGCCATCCGAGATTCTCTGGGACGTCGGCCCACGCCAGGGCACAAGTCAGTGCGACCACGCCAGGCGCGAGGAGTAGCCACGAGTAGTGGCGGCGATAGCGGATCGCCCCGAACAACCCGATCGCCGGCCACAACACACCCAGCAGCACCAGCACCCAGCCGGCGAGCACGAGAACGGGAACCGCGGCGTCCGACATCAGCAACCACAGCATCGCCACGCAGCACCCGCCCACCGACAGCGTGATCACGGCGATCGACACACGCCACCACCGGGACACGGCCCGAACGGGATCGCTCCGCCGGGACGGCTCGTCGTCGTGTTCTGCGGTGGACATGAATCTGCCTCCTACCGGCTACACCGGAGTTCCGGTCCAGTGAGTTTCCCGGATGCCGTCGTGGACGCAGGCAGCTCGCCATCGACCTGTGAGTACGCCGCGAACGCCGTGCCCGGACCGAGGCTTGCGAGGGAACGGAATCCGATCGCCTGCCCCTTGATCCAGGTAATCGCACCCGGCGCCATTCGCCGAAACCGCCGAAATCCTCTCCCGTGCGCGGGAAAACCAGAGATCAGCGCGCTGCCATCCGTTCCGCCCGAGCGATATTGAGTAGTTCCCACGCGTGCGCGCGGCCCGTCTCGGTGTCGTCGAGCCCGGCGAGCATCCGTGCGAGTTCCACGATCCGTTCGTCCTGGGTCAATGCCCGGACCCCCGAATCCACCGTGCCCTCACCGTCATCGGATTTGTTCACCACCAGATGCGTATCGGCGAACGCGGCCACCTGCGCCAAATGGGTCACCACGATCACCTGATGCGTACGGGCCAGCCGGGCCAGGCGCCGCCCGATCTCGACCGCCGCCCGGCCACCGACGCCGGCGTCGACCTCGTCGAACACCATGGTGACCCCGTGTTCGTTACCCGCCAGCACCACCTCCAGCGCCAGCATCACCCGGGACAGCTCACCGCCGGAGGCACTTTTGTTCAACGGCAGCGACTGGGCGCCCGAATGCGCGGCCAGCCGTAACTCCACCTCGTCCACGCCGGCGGGACCGGCATGGAGTTCGGTGCCGTCGATCAGCAGCGGCGCCGAATCCTGCGGCCCGGCGGGAACCGGGCGGACCTCGACCTCGAGGCGCGCCTTGCCCATCGCCAGCCCGCCGAGTTCGTCGCTCACCGCGGCGGCCAGCTCACCGGCCGCCGCGGTACGCGCCTGCGACAGTTTCACCGCCACGGCCCGCACCCGATCCGCACCCGCGTCGGCCTCCGCGGCCAACGCGGCCAGTGCCTCCTCGGACACATCCAGTGATTCCAGTTTGGTCCGGGCATCGTCCGCCCAGGCGAGCACCCCGTCGATATCGGGTGCATATTTCCGGGTCAGCGATTTCAGTTCGGCCTGCCGGGTCAACATGGAATCCAGGGCGCCGGGGTCCGACGGCAGATCCGAGAGATACCCGCTCAATTCCGTGGTCAAGTCCACCACCACCGCGATCGCGTCGGCCAGCCGCGGCCCCAGCGCCGCCAGCGCCGGGTCCTCGGAGCTTTCGACCCGCGACCGCGCGACACCCAGCGCATCGAGCGCACCGGCGTTCTCGCCCGGATCGTCCTCCGGTCCGGCCAGCGCCTCGTGCGCCGTGGCCGCCGCTTCCCGCAGCGAGTCCAGATCACTGAGCCGGCGGATCTCCGCGACCAAACGTTCGTCCTCACCCGGTTCGGGGGCGATCGCGTCGATTTCGGCGAGCGCCTGGGTGAGGCGTTCCGCTTCGGCCGCCATCTCCCGGCTGCGCGCTGTGCGTTCGAGCAGCGCGTTGCGTGCGTCCAGCCAGGCCCGCCGCTGCTCGGTGTATTCGCGCAGCAGCGGCCCCACCGTCGCGTCCGCGAACTGGTCCAGCGCCCGCAACTGCTGTTCGGGCCGCTGCAACCGCAGCTGGTCGTTCTGGCCGTGCACGGTCAGCAGCGGTGCGGTGAAATCCGCCAGTACCGACGCCGGCACCCCGCGCCCGCCGAGATGTGCCCGGGACCGGCCGTCGCTGCCCACCGTGCGGATCGCGATCACCGTACCGTCGTCGTCCGCTTCGGCTGCCGCCGCTTCCAGAACCCGCTCCGCTTCACCGCGCGCGGTCGCGTTCACCTCATCGAGGGTGAAACGGCCCTCCACCACCGCGCGGTTCGCACCGAGCCGCACCCGGCCGGCATCGGCCCGCGCCCCGCTCAGCAGGTGCAGGCTCGTCACCACCATCGTCTTGCCCGCGCCGGTCTCCCCGGTGAGCACCGTCAGCCCTTCGTGGAATTGCGCGGTGGCCGTGGAGATAACGCCCAGTCCGTCAATTCGTATCTCTGTCAGCACGTGTGCCCTCCGTTCGCCGCCGGCCCCGCCAACCAGTCACCGGCAGCTCGAACTTGCGCACCATCCGGTCCGCGAACGGCGCGGAATCCAGCCGCACCCACCGCACCGGCTCGGCACCACGGATCGCTTCGACTCGGCCGCCTCGCGGCAATGCGAGGGTGCGCCTGCCATCCAGGAAAACTATCGCATCATGGCCGGTGGCAACGGATTCGACCGCGATCCGGGAGTCCGGGCTGGTCACCAGGGGACGGGCGAACAGGGCATGCGCATTACTCGGAATCACCAGCAGCGCTTCCAGTTCCGGCCACACCACCGGCCCACCCGCGGAGAAAGCGTACGCGGTGGAACCGGTAGGGGTCGCGACAAGAATTCCGTCACACCCGTAGGACGACACCGGTCGCCCGTCGACTTCCAGCACCACTTCGAGAACCCCCATCCGCGCGGCGTTCTCGATACTGGCCTCGTTCAACGCCCAGCCGCGCTCGATGATCTCGTCGTCGAGCCGGACACAGACATCGATGGTCATCCGCTCCTCGACGCGGTAGTCCCGGCGCACCACCTGTGCGAGCGCCTCGTCGAGGTGTTCGGCCTCGGCTTCGGTGAGGAAACCGATACGGCCCAAATTGATCCCGAGCACCGGAACGGTGACATGCCGGGCCAGTTCCGCGGCCCGTAGCAGTGTGCCGTCACCGCCGAGCGCCAGCACCATCTCGCAACCCAGCGCCGCGTCCGGCTCGTGCGCCACCACCTGCACCGGATAGCCCCCGGATTCGGTGATCGGTGCGGCCCCGGCGTCGAAGCGGGTGCTGTAGGCCTCGTCGGCGAGTACCCGCAACCCGATCCCGGCTTCCGTGCAGATCTTCGCCACCCGATGCGCGGTTTCGCTGATCTCTGCGCGACCGGGATGCGATACCAGCAGAATTTCCCTGCCCCGCGACGTATCCGCGCTCATTGCGGACCTTCTTCGACCGCCAGCCGTACCATCTCCGCCACCTCGCCGGCCTGGTCGCCGGGAATGTTCTCCCGGCGCAGCCACAGAAAGTATTCGACATTCCCGGAGGGCCCCGGTAGCGGGCTGGCCACCGCTCCCACCGTCCGCAACCCGAGTTCGGCCGCCGTGGCGGCCACCGCGCACACCGCCTCCGCACGCAACTGCGAATCACGGACCACACCGCCCGAACCCACACGTTCCTTACCGACCTCGAACTGTGGTTTCACCATCGGCACCAGATCGGCGCCGGGGGCCGCACACGCCGCAAGTGCGGGCAGGACCAGGGCCAGCGAAATGAACGACAGATCGGCGACGACGATATCCACGGGCCCACCGATCCCCTCCGGGGTCAGCGAGCGAACATTGGTCCGGTCCAGTACGTGCACCCGCTCGTCGGTGCGCAGCCGCCACACCAGCTGCCCGTAACCGACATCGGCGGCCACCACCTCCCGCGCCCCGCGGCTGAGCAGGACGTCGGTGAACCCGCCGGTGGAAGCCCCGGCGTCCAGACAGCGCCGGCCCGCGATTTCCAGGCCACGCGGTTCGAAGGCATCCAATGCGCCCAGCAGCTTGTGCGCCCCACGCGAAGCCCACGCCACCTCGTCGACCTGTTCCTTGACCACCAAGGGTGTCGCGGCTTCCACCGCGGTCGCCGGTTTCACCGCCACCGCACCGTTGATCAGCACTCGCCCGGCCCCGATCAGTTCCACGGCGTGCTCACGTGACCGCGCCAATCCGCGGCGGACAAGTTCCGCGTCCACTCGCGCCCGCCTGGCCACCTCAGATCTTGTCCACCGTCGCCAGCGCCTGGACCAGCACCTCGTGTGCCTGCTCCAGGATATGCGCGCGGCGGGCCAGGTCGGTACCGGCGGACTCGTCCCCCGGTGCGCCGCCGCCGGCCGGCCGGCCGGCGAGTTCGGCGAGCAGTTCACGAACTTCGGCGCGGATCTTTTCCGGATCGGCGAGATCGCCGTGCCCGGCCGCCCCGGGAAGATGCTGTCCGGGCAGCGGCACCCGGGCGGCACCGGGCGTGTTCGGGCGAGAAGTCGGGGTAGTCATCGTGAGGTCAACGCTATCGGATTTCCGAACGAGGCGCGCGTACCCTCAGCGCCCGGCCCGGCTGCGCGAGCAGTTCCCGCCGGACGGCGGCGGGGTCGTCGATGTCGCCGGGTACCGGCGCGCTGTTCAGCGCTGCCAGGCTGCCGGCGATATAGGTCGGCCACCGGTGTGTGGGCAGCCCGGCCAGTTCCTCGACCGTGCTGACTCCGGTGAGCACCAGCAGTGAGTCCACCGCCACGTTCTCGGCGCCGTCGATATCGGTGTCGAGCCGGTCACCCACTACCAGAGCGGCCCGGGTCCCGGCCCGGTCCAATGCGTTTTCCAGCAGCGGTGGATACGGCTTGCCCGCCACCACAGGTTCCCGGTCCGAAGCGGCGCGCAAGGCGGCAACCATGGCACCGTTACCGGGCGCCAGACCACGTTCGTTCGGCAAGGTCCGGTCGGTGTTCGCGGCCACCCACACCGCACCCGCCCGCAGCGCGTACGACGCCTCGGCCAGATCGGGCCACGCCGTCTGCGGAGAATGCCCCTGCACCACCGCCACCACGGATTCGGTGGCCCGACGCACCGGCTGCAACCCCGCCGCCTTCACCTCGGCGGCCAGATCGTCGGTGCCGACGACCAGCACCTCCGCACCCTGCTCCACCCGCTCGGCGAGCAGTCGCACCGCCGCCTGTGCGCTGGTCACCACATCGGCTTCCGCCGCCGGGTATCCCATTTCGGCGAGATGAGCGGCCACCGAACCCGCGGACCGGCTCGCATTGTTGGTGACATACACCAGCCGCTGCGTCCCACCGGCAAGTTCCGCCGGCCCGCCCTCGATCACCACGGACCCCCGGTACAGCGTCCCGTCCAGATCCAGCAGCAGCGCCTCGTATCCGTCCCGCAACCGCGTTCCACTCGTATCCCGCACACTCGGACCCTACGTCGTCGCTTTCCGGGACCCGACGCCCACTCCATGGACGGAAAGAGAGTGCGGCGAACAGACTGCCATCCGCACGGCGATGAGTTTGCACCACAGACGGCGTCGTAACAGCGGACCCCTACGCGGTCGCGATCGCGCGACCGCCACACCCATCGTGGAGGACATGTGGTAACCGAACCCGCGGCTCGAAGCCCCGAACCTCATCTGCTGGACGTCGCCGAGGAGAATCTCGCAGTGGTCCACGGTCGGGTGTCGCCGGACGAGATCCGTACCTTCTTCGATACCTCGTTCGGTCGGCTCGCCGCCGTGCTGGACACTCAGGGCGCGAATATCACCGGCCCCGCCCTTGCGCTCTACGGCACCGTCGACGAACAATCCATGGAGATCACCGTCGGCTTCCCGGTCGGCCGCCGGATTCGGCCGGAGGGCGAGGTCGAAGCCGGGGTGCTCCCGGCCGGGCGAACGGCTCGTCTGTTGCACCACGGATCCTTCGACGGACTGGACCAGAGCTGGAACCGGCTGCACTCCTGGATCACCGACCGCGGCCTGGCCCCGGCCGGCACCAGGTGGGAGGTCTATGTCACCGAGCCGAATCCCCATATGGATCCTGCTGGTCTGCGCACAGAACTCAACTGGTCGATCGCACCGCATTGATCTCGGGTCCGGCGCGGGGGACGACGAGTCAACTCCCTGCTGACTGTTCAGGGCGCTCCGCACGAAGATCGCTCGGCCCGGCCATCCATAAGCGGAACGATCACGTTCATCGCGCAGGCGTCGTACACCTTTGCTCTGAAGAACCGTCATCACCTGGATGCGCTGCCCCGCCGCGACGTGGCGGGACAGCGCCATGCAATCCGGTCGAACGCCCGATTGCCCACGGTGTTCGGGGTCGGTTCAGGAACCTCCGGTCAATTCCGCTGCGCGTTCCTCGGCATCGGTTTCGCCGTCGAGGTCCGCAGCCGCGGCATTGAAGAACCAGGTCAGGCCTTCATCGGTGCGCCCGGCCGCGACCAGCGCATCGGCGTAGGCATAGAACAACCGCGCCGGCCCGGAACCGGTGCGCGCCGGGTCGAGGTCGGGGGTCTGCAGGGTCACCACGGCCTGGTCGTACTGGCCCAGGTCCATCCGCGCACCCGCAACAACGATGCGTAGCTCGATCGCGTCGTCACCGGTCAGCGACCGGGCCTCGTCACTGCGACCCATCTCGATCGCGCGTTCGGGCCGACCCAGACCACGTTCGCAGTCGGCCATGACCGCGAGCAGCCCGGTGCCGCCCGCCATCCGCCGCGCGGCACGCAGCTCCGACAATGCCTCGGCCCATTCACCGGCGTGATAAGCCACCACACCGGCCGTCTCCCGGACCACCGCGATGCGGCCCGCCCGCTGCCGGGCGGCCCGCGCATGCGCCAGGGCCAACCGTGGATCGTCGTCCAGGAGTTGCGCCGCCATGGCCAGATGGCGTGCGACGGTTTCCGCATTGCCCTTGTCGAGGCTCAGCAGATCGCGCCGGATGGTGGAATCCAGATCACTGGCCTGGACGTCCTCGGGCAGATCCGGCTCGTCGGGACGCGGCGGCCGCCGATCCGCTCCCCGGGCCGCGCCCTCACCACCCCGGCGGCGCGGGCCGCCCGGCCCTCCGTCACGCGAGGAGTTCGACGACGCGCTCGTCTCGTAACCCCGGCCGGCTCCGCGGTCGGCGCGGTCGGCTCCGCCACGGGAACCGAACCGGCGATCTTCGGAATCTGCCCGCAGTTCAGCGCGCCCGCCGCTGTCACGCCGCCCGCGGTCGCCGGCGTTGTCGGTACCGGAACGGTCCGGAGATCGGAAACCGCTCCGTTCCCTATATCCGCGATCGGACTTCTCTCCGCCGGGCCGGGTGCCACGATTGCCGAAGCCTCTCGCTTCGTCACGTCCGCCGCGCGAACTCTCGCCGGATCGCCCACCGCGCGGATCATCGGCACGGAAACGACCGCGATCATCGGACCCGCCGGGCCTGCTACCCCGATCTCCCGTCGATCCTGTCCGTTCCGAGCGGCCCCGATCGGGGCGGAATCCGCGATCCGGGCGGAACGACCCACGATTCTCGTCGCCTCCGCCGGCCGCCCCGGGCCTGCCGCGGCGGTCTCGCGGCTCCGCGCCACGATCATTTCGGGATGCGCCGCCCTCACGCCGGAAAGTTCCCCGTCCACCTCCGGCCGACCGGCCGTCCTCGGGTTTCTCGCCGCCGGGACGAGGTCCGTTTCCGCCCTCACCGGACCGCCGGAACCCGTTCCCCGTCCCGGAAGAATTGCGCCGGAACGGTTTCCGGCCATCGCTCTGTTCCGGCACGGCGGGTCCCTCTCTCAAATGGAAATCGGCTGAATCGATAACGGTGAGCATGTACTCACACCGAGTTTACGGGTAACAACCCCATACAGAAACGACGGAAGGGGACCCAGTATCTGGGTCCCCTTCCGTGAAATTATGTTCCGGCGGTGTCCTACTCTCCCACACCCTGTCGAGTGCAGTACCATCGGCGCTGGCAGGCTTAGCTTCCGGGTTCGGAATGGGACCGGGCGTTTCCCTGCCGCTATAACCGCCGTAACTCTATGAAACTATCC
>NZ_JARWOV010000089.1 GCF_029868855.1 Nocardia carnea
TTGACACCTCCCGGTCCCCCATCCCGGCTGGCCCCGTTGGCTATCCCCCACCCCGCCCCCGGCGGCGGGTGTAAATATTTCAAACAACCCCTTTTTCCGAAACCCCCCGCCCCCGGCCCCCCGCGCCGGGGCCTGCCAGCGTTGAATTCCGAGAGGTGCTGTGCAGCAACCGAACACCAATCCCGCGGACGGCAACAGCGCCGCCGACAAGCTCGACGACGACGACTACCCCGCCTACAGCATGGGCCGCGCCGCCGAAATACTCGGCGTGACCCAGGCATTCCTCCGCGGTCTCGACGGCGTGCAACTACTGTCCCCGCAGCGTTCCCCGGGTGGGCACCGCCGTTACTCCCGCAGCCAGCTCCGTATCGCCGCCCGTGTCCGTGAACTCGTCGATGCCGGCAACCCTCTCGAAGCGGCCTGCCGCATCGTCGTCCTCGAAGACGAACTCGCCGAAGCCCAGCGTCGCAACACCGACCTCCAGCAAACTCTCGACCAGCGAACCGACCCGGGATAACACGGCCGCCACCGCCCCTCGCCACAAGCTCTCGAATCCGTTCCCGGCGCCGCGCCGCCTCGATACCGCCCGTTCGTAACAGCGCGTGGTACACAACCGATGGTCAGGTGACAGAGAAGCAAGGTGAGAGATGGGATTTGGGATGAAGAGGACGACAATCGTCGCCGCACGGATCGCCGTTGCCGCCGCCTTGACTTCGGGCTTCGCCGCGGTCCTCGGCGCCGGCACCGCCCACGCCGCGCCCCAGGACTGCACTGTGACGCGGGATTTGGTCGGCGCGACCGCGACCTGTCACGACGAGGGACCTCCCGGCCGCGAGTACACGCTGATCGTCGAGTGTTTCGGCCTACATCCTGTGCCCAATGCCTTCCCGCTCGTGACCATCGGCCACTACCAGGGTTCGTGGGGTGGGTCTTTCGCTCCCTCCGGCCACGGCAGCGCCTCGTGTCTGGGCCCCCTCAGTGTCGGGACGACGACGAACGCTTACGTAAAGATCTACCGGGACTGATCCACCGCGTCGGCCGGTCAGGGCTCCGGTCTGCCGTCGACCGCAGCCCTTCGACGAACAGGATCAGCGCAGGCGTGTGCGGACCTCGACCCGTCCGCACCGCCGCCAGTGGGGCGCAGTACGCGAGGCAGTATCAGCCGGTGACCATCGCAACCACGTAGGTGCGGGCGAATTCCTCGAGTTGTTCGTCGGAGTCCAGGGGGATGAGCCCCGACGGGCACAGGATCAGGGAGTGGACCACCCGGCATACCAGTTCCGCGCGATTGAGCAGGTCGGCGGGTTCGGTGAGGAGGCCGGAATCCGCGGCGCGGCACAGGGCGGTATGAGCGGCGGCGACCGACATCGCGAATACGGGACCGCCCTCGATGGTGAGTTTTTCCAGGATCCGCTCCGGTTCCACGTCGAGCATGCGCCGGACCAGGACGTGTTCGCGCCACCGGGTGATGATGGTGACGAAGATGTCGGCGATCATGTCGTCGAGGCGTTCGTGACGGGTGGATATCGCGTCGACCTCGGTGAGTACCGCGGCCACCTCGCGGCTGACCACGGCCTGGACCACATCGTCACGTGAGCCGACGCGGCGATAGATGGTGACTCGGTCGACTCCGGCCTGACGGGCGATGTCTTCGATGGTGGTCTTCTTGACACCGAACTCGCCGAATCTGATCAACGCCGCGTCCAGAATGCGGGCCTCGATACCATCCTGCAGCCCTGGGGACGACGTGTACGCGGCGGACATGAGATAACGCTAGCAAGAGCGCGGTCGGTGCAAACACCTATCGGCCAGGACGCAAACGCATATCCTGCACTCGCAATATTGCAACATTGCCATTAATTATGTTGCCGTGTACATTCACCCAATGGTGCAGACCACCCAAGCAGCCGCTTGTTTCTCGCTGGTGTGTCTTCCGGCCCGACTATCGGGTCACAGCTGATGGGCACCCAGGCGCCGGCTCGCGGCCTACAGATGATCGGTGCGGCGGTCGATGCCTGCCGATCGATATTCGTGGCCCACCGGCCCACATCGGTGCTGCCACGGTCGAAAATGCTCTGGCACAGCGGTTTCAACCGCCGGCTCGTCGTCGCCGCCATCCAGCGAGAAGCGGTCGATGTGGTCGCCGTGGTCCTGGTCGATCCCGAGGGAGATCCCTTACCCGCCTGGCTTCCCGGCGCCCACCTCGACGTCTTCCTGCCCTCCGGCCGGCAGCGGCAGTACTCGCTGTGCGGAAATCCCCGTGACCGATCGGCTTATCGGATCGCGGTACGGCTCATGCCGCACGGTAACGGGGGTTCGATCGAAATCCACGAAAACCTGCGCAGCGGCGATATTCTGCGCGTCCACGGCCCCCGCCACACCTATCCGTTCGTCGACGCCGGCGAATACCTCTTCGTCGCCGGGGGGATGGGGATCACCGCACTCCTGCCCATGGCCCGGGCGGCGGGCCGGCGCGGCACGCTGATCTACACCGGCCGCACCCTGGAATCGATGCCCTTCCACGACCGGCTCCCCGACGCCGTGATCCGTCCCGACGACGAATTCGGCACACCCGAAATGGCAGATCTTCTCGCCTGTGCGAATCCAGGCGCGGCCGTCTATGTCTGCGGCCCCCCGCCGATGCTGGAGGCCGCGATCCGCGCCCTCCCACGCGTGAACCCGACATGTTCGCTGCACCTGGAACGCAGTCCCGGGGCACGCACGACCGTGCGGCATTCAGCGACGGTCCACCCGGCCCCCTGATTCCGGCCGGCACAGCGTCCGTCGGCTACATCCACAGTCGTCCATACGAAGCCCCACCCGGGACTAACGCATGAGCGCCCGGCTGATCTCGGCCGATTCGCAATACCGGCCAGCGCACACAGTTGGTATGACCAGAATGCCGGGCCATCGGTCAACGCGGTCGCGTCGTACAACTCGGTGTGGGGGTCCGGCTCGTACGAGGGAATATGCGCGCTGCCATCTCGACCCGAAAACACGACACGGACGACCGGGGTGTTACACCGAAAAAAAGGCCCCTCATCTGCCGGAGCAGTGAGGGGCCCGAAGCGGTGGCGGAGGGATTTGAACCCTCGGAGGGGGGTTACCCCTCACACGCTTTCGAGGCGTGCTCCTTAGGCCGCTCGGACACGCCACCGCAAGTCACAATACCGGACCGGCCGCCGATCCTCGAAATCGGGCCTCGACCTGCATTTACGCATCGGGCCGACGCTGAGAGCGGAAGAACGCGTCGAGGATCGCCGCGCATTCGTCCTCGAGTATTCCGCCACGAACCTGCGGGCGGTGGTTGAGACGGCGGTCGCGGACCACATCCCACAGCGACCCCACCGCACCCGTCTTGGGCTCCCACGCACCGAACAGCAGCCGGTCCACCCGCGCCGCGACCAGGGCGCCGGCGCACATCGTGCACGGTTCGAGGGTCACCGCCAGGGTGGTTCCGGTGAGCCGCCAGCCGTCGCCGTGGACCGCCGCGGCGCGGCGCAGAGCCAGTACCTCGGCATGGGCGGTGGGGTCGCCGGTGGCTTCGCGCGCGTTGGCGGCGCGGGCCAGTTCCCCGCCCTGGCTGTCGAACACCACCGCGCCGACCGGTACGTCACGGGGATCGGCGGCGCCGGCGGCGGCCAGCGCCGCCCGCACCATATCGGTATCGGAGAGCGGGCCGCTCACCTCAACGTTGCAGTTTGTCGAGCACCGCGGAGAACTCCGAGGCGAACCCGAGCCGTTCGGCGATCATCGCGAGCTGCTCGTCCGGGTAGAGGTCGGTTTCGGCGAGGATCACGCTGAATACCGGCTCGGGGAGACCCAGATCGGCCAGGATGCCGAGGTCACCTTCCTCCCACGGCTCGGTATCGTCCAGATCGTCGGGGTCGATATCGGGGATCTCGATATGCAGTTCCTCGAGGACATCGGCCGCGATGTCGTAGTCGATCGCCGCGGTCGCGTCCGACACCAGCAGCCGAGTGCCGCTGGGGGCCGGGCGGACCACGATGAAGAACTCGTCGTCGACGTCCAGGAGTCCGAAAACCGCACCGGAGGAGCGGAGTGCTTTCAGTTCGTTCTCCGCGGCGGACAGTGTGGTGAGCGCGGCCGTGGTCAGCGGACTGCATTTCCATGTACCGTCTTCCCGGACAACGGCCACCGCGAACCCCTCGACGTCGTCGTAATCGTCCGACGTCGCCCTGTTCGTGCCCGAGCGCTGTGCTGCCATGGGCGCAACGGTAGTCGGCTGGAGCCCGTTAGATGAACTCGTATGCGAATCTGTTCCGGTGACGGCTGACAACCATACGGCGCTCTGTGTTCTCGGGACGGGTTTGATCGGCGGATCGCTGCTGCGTGCGGCGGCCGCGGCGGGCTACACCGGCTGGGGATACAACCGATCGGCGCCGGGCGTGGCGGCCGCCCAGGAAGCAGGTTTCGACGTATCCGATGACCTCCCGGCGGTACTGGGCCGCGCCGCCGAAACCGATGCCCTGATCGTGGTGGCGGTGCCGATGCCGGCGGTCAATCCGATGCTGGACGCGATCGACCGGTACGCGCCGCGGTGCCCGCTGACCGATGTGGTGAGTGTGAAATCCCCGGTTGCGGCGGCAGTGCGCCGGTACGGCCTGGAAGAACGCTATGTGGGCGGACATCCCATGGCGGGAACAGCCGAATCCGGTTGGCAGGCAACCCATCCCGGCCTGTTCCGGGGTGCCGCCTGGGCGGTGGGCGCCGATCCGGGTACCGACCCGCACGCCTGGACACGGGTAACGCGGCTGGCCCTGGACTGCGGGGCGGTGGTGGTCCCGGTGATCGCCTCGGAACACGACCGCGCCGTTGCCCGGATCTCGCATCTGCCGCATGTGCTGGCCGAAGCGCTGGCGGTGGCCGGGGCACGCGGTGGCGACCTCGCGCTGGGGCTGGCGGCAGGTTCCTTCCGCGACGGCACCCGGGTCGCGGCAACCGCACCGGACCTTGTGCGCGCGATCTGCGAACCGAACTCCGACGCGCTGCTCGCGGTACTGGACGAAACACTCGCTGCGCTCGCCGAGGCCCGGGAGGCACTGAGCGCACACACTTCGCTCGACGAACTCACCGCCGCCGGGCACGCAGCGCGGCAACGCTACGAATCCGCGCGACGCTGGGAGATCACCGATATCGAGCCGGGTGCGCCGGGCTGGCTGGAGAAATTGCAGGACGCCGGCCGGACGGGCGGAGTGATCACCCGCCTGGACATCGGGACGTAGGCGAACTGACCCGCCATATCCGTTCGGCGGGCCCCGGGAACCGACGCCGCGATACTCTGCCGAGTCCGGGCCGAGCGGTCAGATTCGCTCGGCCAGACCCGGATAGTCCAGGACGAAACCGTCCGGATCGACGGTGAGCGTCGCACTGGACACCGGAGAGAGCACACTGATCCCGTCACCCGCGCTGCTGTAGGTGAGATCGGCCTCCTGCACGGTCAGGTCCGGCAGGCCCACGTAGACCACCGGAACCTGGACATCCTCCATCGCGTGCTGCAGACCGAAACGCCGGATCGGCAACGTATTGAAGAACGGACTCAGCACCACATCCGCGTCCAGCGCCCCGCCGAACTTCGAGCGCACATGGGCACCGGTGGCGTCGATGAGCCAGTAGTTCTCCTCGTCGCGCGCGATCGACGCATGCCGTTCCCCGGCCGCGGTCGTGCTGCGCAGCGATAGCCGCCTGGTCGCCCCGTTCTCGTCGGTGACCAGGTCATAGGAGGCACTGAACGCGGGATGCTCCCCACAACCCCCGCCGATGATGCGGCCGCTGGCCCGGATCCTGTTGCCGTTGAGGGTTACGCGAACCGATTCCATCCGCGAGGAGTCGTGGGAGCGCCAGGTGAGCACAGCGGGCCACCGCACCGGCTCCGGCACGGTGCCCGGACCAGGGGTTTCGTCGCTCGTTTCTGTCACGTGTCCACCGTACGCAACAGACCGGCCGGCGCAGCCGATGATCACGGACGCGCCGGAGGATGTCCACTCACCGATTGCCCGGTCCGCGTCATCGCGTTTGCCGAACTCCCGGCCATTCGAGCCGGGCGATCCCCGCAGCGACCGGCCCTACCCGAGGAGTCTGGCGGAGACGGAGGGATTTGAACCCCCGGTCGCTCTCACGACTCTCGCTTTCAAGGCGAGTGCATTCGGCCGCTCTGCCACGTCTCCAAGGCCTCGATGTTAACCGATACCCCCGGCCACAACCGAAATCCGGCGGGCGCTGACCGGCGGTAGCCGATCCGGTGTTGTCACCGCGGAACGGCGAGCAGGTCCCGGGTGATTCCGGCGAGGTCGGCACAGCCGGACAGACCCATCGCGGAATCGAAATCGGCGAGCAGTAACCGCAGGGCGTGCCGCACACCGGGCGCCCCGGCGATACCGAGGGCGTAGGCCCAGGGGCGGCCGTAGCAGACGGCTTTCGCACCGAGAGCGAGCGCGGTCAGGACATCGGAACCGGTGCGGATACCGGAGTCGAACAGCACATCGGCGCGGTCGCCGACGGCTGCGACGATCGGGCCCAGTGCATCGAGCGCGGCGATCGAATTATCGATCTGGCGGCCACCGTGGTTGCTCACCAGAACGCCGTCGGCGCCGGCGTCCACGACCAGGCGGGCGTCGTCGGGGTGCAGGACGCCCTTCACCGCGATCGGCAGATCGGTCCAGTCCCGCAGTTTGGCCAGGTCGGCGGGTCGAAGGCTGTGGTTGCCGAACAGACCCACCCAGGTGAGGATCGCCATCCGCAGGGCGTCCTCGCTCTCCTCGGGCGGGGCCGGCAGCTTGGCCCGGAAGACCGGGTCGGACAGGTAGTTCGCGATACCTTTGCCCAGCAGGAACGGCAGATGGGCGAGTTCCAGATCACGGGGACGCCAGCCGAGCGAGGGCGTATCCACGGTGACCACGATTGCCTGCGCACCGGCCCGCTCGGCCCGCTGGACGAAGGACCGGGCCAGCTCGTCGTCGGCCGGCCAGTACAGCTGATACCACCAGTCCCCCGCCACCTCGCCGACTTCCTCGATGGTCGACGAGGAAGCTGTGGACAGCACAGTGCCCACCCCGAGTTCCTTCGCGACCCCGGCCACCACGACCTCGCCTTTTTCGTGCAGCAATTCCAGCACCCCGACCGGCGCGGTGAGCACCGGCGCCGCGAGTTTCGTACCCAGGACTTCCACGGCGGTATCCCGCGCGCCGGGCCCGCTGGTACCACGAAGCATGCGCGGCACCAGCCGGAACCGTTCGAAGGCCGCCAGATTCGCGGTGGCGGTGCGTTCGCTGGACGCGCTGCCGGCCACGTAGGCGAAGGCGCGCGCGTCGAGCAACTCCCGGGCCCGGCTCTCGAACCCGTCCGCCGTCATCGGCAGTTCGGGCACTGCCCCGCCCATTCCCTGGAGGTAGATCTCGTTCTGGAAGTCGATGAAGCTGCTCACGGACGCACACGCTAGCCCTGTCGGCCGTGTCCAGGGCGCATACGGTGATCGCTGTTGCACTATGGGGCGATGCGCGCGATCAATTTGAACGGTTTCGGTGGGCCCGAGGTGATGGAGTGGTCGGCGGCGCCCGACCCGGTACCCGGGCACGGTGAGGTGCTGATCGAGGTGGCGGCGGCCGGGGTGAACCGGGCCGATCTGCTGCAGCGCCGCGGCTTCTACGCGCCGCCGGCCGGGACGACACCGATCCCCGGGCTGGAATGTTCCGGCGTCATCGCGCAGGTCGGCGACGGCGTCCGCGAGTGGTCGGTGGGTGACCGGGTGTGCGCGCTGCTCTCCGGCGGCGGCTACGCCGAGAAGGTGGTGGTGCCCGCCGGCCAGGTGCTGCCGGTGCCGGAGGGCCTGGATCTGGCGGCGGCGGCCGGGCTGCCCGAGGTGGCCGCGACGGTGTGGTCGAATCTCGTGATGACCGCCGGCCTGCATTCCGGGCAGCTGCTGCTCGTGCACGGCGGTGGTAGCGGTATCGGCACGCATGCCATCCAGGTGGCGGTGCGGCTGGGCGCCCGGGTCGCGGTGACCGCGGGCTCGGCGGCAAAGCTCCAGCGCTGCGCTGAGCTCGGGGCCAGCGTTCTGATCAACTATCGAGAGCACGATTTCGTGGACCTGATCCGCGCCGAGCACGGTCTGGGCGGACCTGGCGCCGATATCATCCTCGACAATATGGGCGCCGCCTACCTGGGCCGCAATATCGAGGCGCTGGCCGCGGACGGCCAGGTGGTGATCATCGGGATGCAGGGCGGTGTGAACGCCGAACTGAATCTGGGTGCGCTGATGGCCAAACGGGGCACGGTCCGCGCCATCAAACTGCGCGACCGCCCGGCCACCGGGCGCGGCAGCAAGGCCGACATCATCGCCGAGGTACGCGCCCACGTGTGGCCCCTGCTGGAAAAGGGTGAGATCGTACCCGTGATCCACGCCGAGGTGCCGGTGGCCGAGGCGGGCCGCGCGCACGAAATGCTCGACGAACACGAAACATTCGGCAAAGTGATTCTGCAGGTGGCCAGCTGACCCGGGCGCCGGGGACCTCAGCCGAGGGACGCGAGCGCCCGGCCGAAGAGGTCGATCTCGCGCCGGGTGGTGTACGGCGCGAGACCGATCGTCACCGCACCGCCTTCGTCGTTGACGCCCAGCGCGTCCAGTAGCCGGCTGCCGCCGTGGGCACCGGCGAGCACGGTGATCCGCTTATCGGCCAGTTCGGCCGCTATCTTCTCCGCCTGCATACCGTCGATGGTGAAGCTGACCGTCGGGATCCGGGTCGACGCCCGGCCGATCACGGTGAGACCACTGATCTTGTCCAGGGTGCTCATCAGATGCTCGAACAGCTGGTCGTGGTAGTCCTGCAGCGAGGTCACAGAGATCTCGAGCCGTTCCCGCCGGGTTCCCTCGGCACGTTCGTCGAGACCGGCGAGATAGTCGATCGAGGTGGTGAGCCCGGCCAGCAACGCATACTGGTGTCCGCCCACCTCCAGCCGTTCGGGACCCTTCGCGTACGGGTTCAACGCCATGGACGGGATCCGGTCCAGGAACGCCGGATCCCGGAAGACCAGCGCCCCGACCTGCGGCCCGCCCCAGCTCGGACCGCTGAGCGCGACCACATCGGCATTCAGGTCCTCGATATCGATCAGCGCGTACGGCGCCGCACCCACCGCGTCGGCGACCAGCAGCCCGCCGACCTCGTGTACCCGTTCCGCGGCGACCCGCACCGACGGTGCCGAACCCACGATCGGGGAAGCCGCCGTCAGCGCGACCAGCCGGGCGGTGGGACCGATGAGTTCCTCGAACTGCCAGGCCGGCATCTCACAGGTCTCGATCTCCACCTCGGCCCAGCGCACATGCGCGCCGTACCGGTTGGCGATACGCAGCCACGGCGCGACATTCGCCTCGTCGTCCAGGCGCGACAGCACGATGCCGGTGCCCAGTCCCAGCCGGGAACTCAGTGATTCGGCCAGCCAGGACAGCAGGACGGCGCGGTCGGGCCCCAGTACGACCCCGCTCGGGTCGGCACCGACGAGATCCGCGACGGCCACCCGGGCGTCGTGCAGGATCTCCGCGCTGCGTTTGGCGGCACCGTGCCGGCCGATATGGGTGAAAGACGACGAGCGGAATCCGGTCGACACCGCGCGCGAGACAGAATCCGGAACAAGCATGCCCGCCTGCGGAGCCAAGTTGATCCAGCCGTCGGCCAGGGCGGGGATCAGTCCCCGGACCCGCGCGACGTCGTAAGTCATGCAGGCCACTTTAAGGCAGCGGCCTCGGCTCGGTAACCCTGGTCCGGCCCAGTGTGGGGACTTGCCCGCGGGCGGCACGGCCGGTTCGCCGCGGGCGGCACAGCGGGTACGACCCGCACTACCACCACCGGCTTTAGCGAGTTCGCGGCGAACACGACATGATGGGGGCATGACGCAATCGGATGACGCATCGGATCCCGTTGTCGTGATCGGCCCCGAAGGCCGTCCGCTGGTGTTGCCGCCGGGCGCCGCATCGAACGCGTCGTATTCCGGCGGGGAGAACTCCACCGGCGACGAGACCGAGGGCGACCGCACCGAAACACTCGCCGATATGGTCGAGCAGCCGGCCAAGGTGATGCGGATCGGCACCATGATCAAACAGCTGCTGGAGGAGGTGCGGGCGGCCCCGCTCGACGACGCCAGCCGCACCCGCCTGGCCGAAATCCACAAATCCTCCATCCGCGAGCTGGAGCAGGGCCTGGCCCCGGAGCTGCGCGAGGAGCTGGAACGGCTGGCGCTGCCGTTCAGCGAAGAGGCCGTCCCCTCGGACGCGGAACTGCGGATCGCGCAGGCGCAGCTCGTGGGCTGGCTCGAAGGTTTGTTCCACGGCATCCAGACGGCGTTGTTCGCCCAGCAGATGGCCGCGCGCGCACAGCTCGAGCAGATGCGCCAAGGTGCCCTGCCACCGGGTATCCACGCCGGTGAGGGCCGTGGCGGTCAGCAGGGACACTCCATCGGGGGCACCGGGCAATACCTCTGAACGCGGTGGTGTATATGCCAGGCGTTACCGGATCGTGTTGCCGGGGTAGTGTCGTGCACCGTGCCTGCAGCTTCCGCTCGCCCCGACCTGGTAACCCCTGAAGAACCGGCGAGCACCGACGAGAGCTCGGTGCGCGCCGACCACACTCCCGCCGCAGATGAGAAGCCCGTGAGTTCCGAGCAGACCCCGGTAGCCGATACCGATATCGCCCAGGTGACCGCCCCGGCACCGATCGAGCCCGATTCGCAGTCCTGGGCCCGCGCCTGGCGCGATATCCGCGACGGTTTCGGACAGCGCGAACTATGGCTCTCGCTCGGCTGGCAGGACATCAAACAGCGCTACCGGCGTTCGGTGATCGGTCCGTTCTGGATCACCATCGCGACCGCCGTACAGGCCACCGCCATCGGCATCCTGTACGCGGCGTTGCTCGGTCAGCCGCTGCAGGAATACCTACCGTACGTCGCGGTGGGCCTGATCGTGTGGAATGTCATCAACGCCTCGATCCTCGAGGGCGCGGATGTGTTCATCGCCAACGAGGGCCTGATCAAACAGCTGCCCTCGGCACTGAGCGTGCACGTGTTCCGGCTGGTGTGGCGGCAGATGCTGTTCTTCGCGCACAACCTGCTGATCTACGTCGTGGTCCTGGCCCTGTTCGGGGTCTGGCGCGATCTGCACTGGACGGCGATTTTCGCGCTACCGGCGCTGGTGCTGCTGTTCCTCAACGCCATGTGGGTCTCGGTGCTGTTCGGGATCTTCAGTACCCGCTACCGCGATATCGCACCCATCCTCGGCAGTATGACGCTGATGCTCTTCGTGCTGACCCCGGTGATGTGGAGCACCAAGAGCCTCGAGGCCCAGGGCGGCGAGGTCGCCGAACGGGCCCGGGTGGCCGAACTGGTCCCCACCTACCACTATCTGGAGATCGTGCGTGCGCCGCTGCTCGGCGACGACCAGAAGCTGTACCACTGGGCAATCGTCGGCGGGATCACCGTGGTGGGTTGGATCGGTGCCGCGATCGCCCTGAAGAAGTACCGTTCGCGCGTGCCCTACTGGGTTTAGGAGTCAGCCGGTCATGACCGATCAGGTGAGTATCGAAACCCGCGACGCGTGGGTGGAATTCCCGATCTTCGACGCGAAATCTCGGTCGCTGAAGAAGGCGTTTCTGGGCAAGGCGGGCGGTTCGATCGGCCGCAACCAGTCCGATGTGGTGGTCGTGGAGGCACTGCGCGACATCACGCTGTCGCTGAAGGAAGGCGACCGGGTGGGCCTGGTCGGCCACAACGGCGCCGGCAAGTCCACCCTGCTGCGACTGCTGTCCGGTATCTACGAACCCTCGCGCGGCAGCGCGCGCATCCGCGGGCGGGTGGCGCCGGTGTTCGATCTGGGCGTCGGGATGGACCCGGAGATCTCCGGCTACGAGAACATCATCATCCGCGGCCTGTTCCTCGGGCAGACGCGTAAGCAGATGCTGGCCAAAATCGACGAGATCGCCGAGTTCACCGAACTCGGCGAATACCTGTCCATGCCCTTGCGTACCTATTCGACCGGTATGCGGGTCCGGCTGGCGATGGGTGTGGTGACCTCCATCGACCCCGAGATCCTGCTGCTGGACGAGGGTATCGGCGCGGTCGACGCGGAGTTCATGAAGAAGGCCCGGATCCGGCTGCAGGAACTGGTCGCCCGCTCCGGCATCCTCGTTTTCGCCAGCCATTCCAACGAATTCCTCGCCCAGCTCTGCGATACCGCGATGTGGATCGACCACGGCCAGATCCGGTTGCAGGGCGGAATCGAAGAGGTGGTCCGCGCCTACGAGGGTCCCGAGGCGGGTAACCATGTGGCGACGGTACTGCGGGAACTGGAGGCCGAGAAGGCCGGTGGTTCCCCGGCCGCAGCCGCCGGCCCGGCACAACCGGCCGACGGCGAACGAGAACTGGAGAAAAATCAGGTATGAGCGAGTCAGGCCCGGAGGGGGTGGCGAAGCGTGACCACGCGGAGCCCTCGCTCACACCCGATGGATCGAGCCCGATCGAGTCGGGTGGCTCGGCACAGCCGGAACAATCCACAACTGCGCCCGCCGAGCCGGCCACGGCGGTGAAGGACGAGCCGGCGACCACAGGGCAACCGGACCAGGCCAAGACTGCGCAGGATGCGCCGCCGTCGGCAGAACAGGACACATCCCCCACGCCTGCCCAGGATTCGCCGCCCACGGCGGAACCGGCCGAACCGACCACGACGGGGCCGGCCGAAACGAACGCGACACCCCGGGTCGTTTCCCCCGGTGCCGTGCCCACGGACCCCGCCGCGGCGGTACTTCCCGCGGTCGACTACAGCGCGGACGCCACCGTCGTCGCCGTGGTGGTCACCCACAAGCGGCGTGATCTACTCGCCGAATCGCTGAAAGCCGTGGCGACCCAGTCGCGCCCGGTCGATCATCTGATCGTGGTCGACAACGGGAACGAGAGCGAGGTGGCCGAACTGGTCGCCGATCAGCCGGTGCCGACCACCTATCTCGGTTCCGCGCACAACCTCGGCGGTGCCGGTGGGTTCGCGCTGGGCATGTTGCACGCGCTGAGCCTGGGTGCCGACTGGGTGTGGCTGGCCGACGACGACGGCCGCCCAGACGGTCCGGAAGTACTCGCCACGCTGTTCGATTGCGCACGCCGCCACGAACTCGTGGAGGTTTCGCCGGTGGTGTGCGATATCGACGAGCCCGATCGGCTGGCCTTCCCGCTGCGCCGCGGCCTGGTGTGGCGGCGGCGGCGCTCCGAACTCGGCTCCGATGATTTCCTGCCGGGTATCGCCTCTCTGTTCAACGGCGCGCTGATCTCGGCGCAGGCGGTGGATGTGATCGGCGTACCGGATCTGCGGTTGTTCGTGCGCGGTGACGAGGTGGAGGTCCATCGACGCCTGGTGCGCTCCGGATTACCCTTCGGCACCTGCCTGCAAACGGCGTATCTGCATCCGAACGGTGCCGCCGAATTCAAGCCGATCCTCGGCGGCCGGATGCACACCCAGTACCCGGACGATCCGGTGAAGCGCTATTTCACCTACCGCAACCGCGGCTACCTCATGTCGCAGCCGGGTATGCGAAAGCTGCTGCCGCAGGAATGGATTCGTTTCTCCTGGTTCTTCCTGGTGACCCGCCGCGATCCGGCCGGGCTGCGCGAGTGGTTCCACCTGCGCAGCCTCGGCCGTAACGAGCAGTTCCAGAAACCGGATTAGCCCCGGACCGCAGATACGGCTCATATCGGTCACCCGATGCGTAACAGGGGTTGACGGCGGATGCGAGAGTTTCCTCCCCACCAGGTAGGTTCGGCTGGCAATCAGCATGATTCGGGAGGAGATCGATGAGTTACCCCGGCGGTCAGCCGCCACAGGGCATGCCCGCACCCGGCCAGTTCCCGGCGCCGCAACCACAGTTCGCGCCGCCGGCACCGTATCCGGGTGGGCAGCCGCAGCAACCAGGGGGACCACAGGGGCAGCAGCAGTGGGGCGTGCCACCGCAGGGATTCGGGCAGCCCCCGGGGCAACCGCAGCACCCGAGCAGCCCGCAGCCCCAGCCGGTGGGACAACCGCAGTTCCAGAGCGGGCCGTACCCACAGCCGGCGGGGCAACCGCCGGCACAGTTCGGGCCGGGCGGGCAGCCCGGACCGTATGGCCAGCAGCCGGGTCAGGCGGGGCCGAACGATCCACCGGGCATCACGGTGGATTGTTCCTACACGCCCATGGCCTTCCTGCTCGCCATCACCAAACCGAAGATTTTCGTCAACGGGCAGCAGGTGCCGAATACGCGGTGGGGCGCGAACCATATCCCGGTCGGCGCCGGCAACTATCACGTGCGCGTGGTGACGCCGTGGTTGTTCGATATGGGTCCCGCGGACGCCCCGGTGTCTGTTCAGCCCGGGCAGGCGGTTCGCTACTACTACCGGACACCCGCGATCATCTTCATGAACGGCGCGATCGGGCCGGTACCGCAGAAGACCCCCGGCATGGTGGTGATGTACGTGCTGTGGGCGTTCGTAGCGCTCATGTTCGTGCTCAACATCGCCGTGATGGCATCGATGTGAGTTGATGCGCACGCTCGGCGCGCCCGGCAGGGCCGGGTCCGCCGAGCGCACACCGTGATGCGTAGCGTCTGATTCCCGGCGCTGCCGGACGGGATCGCGGAGGGCCGCTCGGCCGTACCGCAGAGCTCCTCGATGTCGGCCATTTCGGCGAGACCGCGAGGGGCTTCCTCACGAGCACGCCCGTGGCGCCGACGGACACGCGCCGAACGCATCCGTGACGAGCTCGGACTTCGACGACCTCGTCGCGGTCCGGATATCGGACGCACGGCAGGCGCGGCCGACCTACCTGCGCTGATCGCGCGCCCCCTGGGCAACGTCGAGCCGGTTGCCTACGCTCGAACCGCATGCGCCTGCCACGTGGGGAACCGCGGGCGGCGGCCGCGACGACAGAAGGGGCAGGCTATGACGGCAACCGGAGACAAACCACTGAGCGGCCGGACGATGATCATGTCCGGTGGCAGCCGGGGCATCGGCCTGGAGATCGCCAAGCGGGCCGGCGCCGACGGCGCGAACATCACGCTGATCGCCAAAACCGATCAGCCACATCCCAAACTGCCCGGCACCATCCACACCGCGGCGGCCGAGATCGAGGCCGTGGGCGGGACGGTATTGCCGTTCGTGGGTGATATCCGGCTCGACGATTCGGTGGCCGAGGCCGTCCGGCAGACCACCGAACGTTTCGGCGGAATCGATATCGTGGTGAACAACGCCTCCGCCATCGACCTGTCCCCCACCGATACGCTGGCCATGAAGAAGTACGACCTGATGCAGGACATCAACTGCCGCGGCAGTTTCCTGCTGTCCAAGCTCTGCATACCGGAGTTACGCAAATCCGCTGCGGCCGGGCGTAACCCGCATATTCTCACGCTTTCGCCCCCGCTGAACCTGGACCCGAAATGGGCGGGCTCCTCATTGGGCTACACGATCGCCAAGTACGGCATGTCACTGACCACGCTGGGGCTGGCCGAGGAACTGAAATCCGACGGTATCGGCGTGAATTCGCTGTGGCCGCGGACCACCATCGCCACCGCGGCGGTGCGCAATCTGCTCGGCGGTGACGAGATGGTGAGCACCTCGCGGACCCCGGATATCTACGCCGACGCGGCCTACCTGGTGCTCACCTCACCGGCCGCCGAAACCACCGGCAATTTCTTCGTCGACGACGACGTACTCGCCGCCCACGGCATCACCGACCTCGACAAATACCGCGTGACGCCCGGCGACGGTCCCCTCACCACAGACCTGTTCCTCTGACGAGCAACCGCCGCCTCACCCGGGGGTGGAACCGTAATGGTTCCCCCCCGCCCGTCAGCTCATCTCCCGTTGATCCCGTACAGCCGCTCCCAGTTCTCCCGGCTGGTCAGTTCGGCATGGGCGCTGCGGTAACGCTCCTGCAGCGTCGGCAGCTCCTTGCGCAACCGGCGCAATACGCGCAGCGTGCGCAGCAGCAGGGCACGCGCCCGCGCCTTGTCGCGTTTACGCACCCGCACCCCCGATTGCGAGGCGTCGGTGACGACCACATGGTCGAACAGGGAGACGTGCCACCAGTGCGCATCTTCACGGGTCACTCCGACGAGCCCGTACTGCACCCGGCCGGTCCACTGCTGGATCGCCCGTTTGATCAGCACCGCCAGCAACCGGCTCGGTTCGCCGCCCGCCCGGCGCACCCGGATATCGGCGGAGTTCACCGGCGGGGTGGCGGCGGGATGTTTCATGGTTTCCGGGTAGTCGGCGCGGCTGGTGCGGGCCCGGCGCAGTACCTCGGTGCCGCCGTCGCGCAGGATCTTCGGCCCTTCCAGGAAATCCTCGATACCCTGCAGCGTGGTGTGCGCGAGACCGTACTGCATCCCGACCAGGTACTCCGCGATATTGCGAAGCAGCTGACGCGAGATGGTGTCGGCGTCCAGGTCGGTGTGCATGGCGCTGACGATCAGCGAGTTACGGGTGCTGAAGTAGCGGGCCCAGTCGTCGAAATCCTTCCAGTAGAAGTCCGCGTGCCAGACCGCCGCGTTCGGCAGGGTGACCGTGACGAAGCCGTGCTCCCGCGCACGAACCCCGTACTCGACATCGTCCCACTGGAAGAAGATCGGCAGCGGCAGCCCGATCTTCTTCACCACCTCGGCCGGTATCAGGCAGGTCCACCAGGCGTTGTAGCCGGCGTCGACGCGGCGTTCCTGGTTCTTCTTCAGCATGCTGGTGTTGCGCAGCGCCTTGGGTACCTTCTGGCCGTGCATCAGCTTGTCCAGGTGCACATCCTCGGCACCGACGTTCAGATAGTCGGGGTTGAGCAGGAAGAGCATCTGCGCGCCGACCAGGGTCGGTTCCACGGTGAGGTTGGCGAAGGCCTGCAACCGCAGCACGGTTTCGGGCTCGCAGAGAATATCGTCGTCCATGAGGATGACGTCGGCGTGCTCGTTGGCCGCCGACACCTCGTACAGTCCGCGGGTGAAACCGCCGGCGCCGCCCAGGTTGGGCTGGCGGATATAGCGCAGTTTCTCGCCGAGCGCGGGCCGGGTTTCCTGGTAGCGCGGCTGGTTCTCCACCAGGTCGGTGCCCTGGTCCACCACGTACACCGCGTCGAGGGCGCCCAGTACGGTCTGGTCGGAGGCCAGTGCCGCCACGGTTTCGGCGCAGTCCTGGGCGCGGTTGAAAGTGCAGATGGCGATGGCCACCGGGCGTACGGTGCCGGGTGCGGGGGCGGTCCAGGTGAGGTCCGAGACGGCCAGTTCACCGCCGACGGCGTCGAATTCGAGCCAGAGCGCGCCGCCGTCGACGAACTGGTCCAGCGGCGCGGTCAGGGTGACCGGGCCACTGGCGGTGACCTCGGTGCTGCCGACGATGCGGCGGTGCCCGGCGATATCGGAGGCGACGATCCGCACTCTGGCATGTTTGCCGACGTGCAGGGTCATTGTCGCCTGCACTTCGGTCACCACGGTCCAGCGCTGCCAGTAGCTCGCGGCGAAACGGCCGAAGTAGGTGTTGGTGTGTGCAGTGGCGCCCTTTTCCAGGTGCAGGCTCATCCGATCGCGGGTGGCGCGACCTTTGACCACCGCGTACAGCTCGTCGCTGATCTTCGGCGACGGTCCGGTGAAAATGCCGCGGGCGAGCACCAGCCGGTCCGGTGCCCGGTGGTGTTCGGCGCGCAGCGACTCCGGCGCGACCGCCGAGTGTTCGTTCGTCTCGCTAACGGCCTGCATAGCCGACTGGTCCATGAAGTCCTCGAAATCCTCGTATATCGCGCATGAGCGAGGGCCCTGCGTGGTTACGCTTCGCTACCGCCTCCGGGCCTGACTCGCTCATACTCTGCCTATTAAGCATGAGCGAGGGCCCTCCGTGGTTACGCTTCGCTACCGCCTCCGGGCCTGACTCGCTCATACTGGGTGCCGACGGGACCGACATGTCCCGGAATACGGTTCGCGGCGCGCCCGAGAATATCAATCAGCCACGCCGCTCGCCCGTTCGGTCGTTTCCCTATCGCCTTCGCCGGTAAACACGAACTTGTCATAAGCCCAATACCGGAACACCACGGCAACAATCTGACCTATCAGTGTTCCAGAAATATTGTCCGCCAGCGGGGTGGACAGATCCAGCACATAGCGGGAGAAACCCAGACAACCCAGCTGCAGCCCGATGGCGATCACATTGATCAGCGCATACATCACATATTCGCGCGCCGGGCTACCGGTTTGCTTGTGCGAGAACGTCCACCATTTGTTGCCGAAGTAGGTGACCACAGTCGCCACCGCGATCGCGATGATCTTCGCGGGCAGCGGGACGTGGAACATCACCCCCTCGCCGCCCCAGGCACCGAAGTTGAACACCAGCAGGTTGTAGGTGCCGGCATCGACCAGGAACCCGATCACCCCGACCACCAGGAACGCCGCACTCTGCCGCAGCCCGGCACGCACTCGCGCGGCGAGCGAACGAGGGGGCGGCGCGCCGGTGTCGACCACGGCCGACGACTCACCAGATGACACGCGCCGACGGTACCGCAGTGACCTGAGCCATCGGGTTGCGCACGGCAGAAGCGAGTCAGGCCCGGAGGCGGTAGCGCAGCGTAACCACGTAGGGCCCTCTTCTGCCCCATGGATACAGCCCGGTACTCTCCCGGTGTTCCCATATCCATCGATTTCGAGGATTTGACCAGGTGGAGTCCACCGTTCTCCGTGTTGCTGCCGTGGTCCCGTGCCACAACGAAGAAGCATCGGTCGCCAAGGTCGTCACCGACCTGAAGGCCGCGGTGCCCGGAATTGTCGTGTACGTGTACGACAACCTGAGCACCGATGCCACGGTCGAGAAGGCGCAGGCCGCCGGCGCCATCGTGCGCAAGGAGCTGGCCAAGGGCAAAGGAAATGTCGTACGCCGGGCCTTCGCCGATATCGAGGCCGATGTGTACCTCATGATCGACGGCGACGACACCTACGAGGCGTCCGCGGCTCCGGAAATGATCGAAACCCTGCTCTCCGGCCCCTTCGATCATGTGCTCGGTGTGCGGAAGCAGGATGTGGGCGGATCGGCCTACCGGGCCGGTCACGAAACCGGCAACCGGGTCCTCAACGGTGTGGTCGGCAAGGTTTTCGGCGAGAACGTCGAGGATATGCTGAGCGGGTTCCGGGTGTTCTCCCGCCGCTTCGTCAAAAGTTTTCCCGCCGTATCCCGGGAATTCGAGATCGAAACCGAACTCACCGTGCACTCGCTGCATTTGCGTGTACCGCAGACCGCGGTCCCGGTCGGCTTCCGGGATCGGCCCGCGGGTAGCGAGAGCAAATTGCGCACCTACCACGACGGATTCAAAATCCTGGCCCTGATCTTCGGCCTCGCCCGGCACGAGCGGCCGGTGGCGTTCTACGGCCTTTTCGGCACCCTGAGCTGGTTGATCTCGGTGGTGCTGACCATCCCGATCATCGCGGAATACTACGAATCGCATACCGTGCCGCGCTTCCCCACCCTCTTCCTCGCGTGCACACTGCTGCTCGTGGGCTTCCTCGCTTGGACAGCAGGCCTGATCCTGGACGGTATCCGCCGCTCCAGGCACGAGGCCGCACGGCTGATCTACCTGCGCTACGAAGCGCCGGGCGCGGCGCAACCGGCCTCCTCGACCGGCGAACCCCAGCCGGATCCCGTGGCCGGGGATATCCGTTGACCGCCGATACCGAGACCCGTCCCGCCGGAGACGAGCGGGCCGCGGGCCGTAAACCCCTGTCCGCTCCCGCCCGCGCCGGCCGGGCCGTGATCCGCCGGGCCGGCCCGGCGACCGTCGCCTTCCTGCTGCTGGCCGGAATCTTCGGCCTGGTGTTCGCGGTGATGAGCCCGCCGTTCTGGGGTCACGACGAACTCACCCAGTTCGGCCGCGCCTATCAGGTATCGCAGGGCGGTCTGGGCCCCACCGAAATCGAGGACGACCGCGGGGTCGCCTACGGCGGTGAAGTGCCGGCCGCCGTGGAAGCGCTCATGGGATTCGCGCTCGACGATTACACCCACAACCCGGGCGAGCCGTTTCCCCTCGTCGCCGACCCCGGCACCTACCAGCGGCTGAGCGACGCACCGGTTACCGACGAGCGGAAAACGGTGTGGTTCACCAATACCGCGGCATATTCGGCGGTCCCCTATATCCCGAACGCGATCGGCATCTGGACCGCTGACCTGGTCGGCGCCGATGCGGGCACCCTGGTGCGGCTCACCAGGCTCGCCGGATTGGCCTCCTATCTGCTGGTGGTCGGGTTCGCGCTGTGGGCCCTGCGCGCACACCGGATCCAATGGCTGGCGTTCACCGTGGCCGTTCTGCCGATCGCGGTGTTCCAGGCCGGCACCATCACCGCCGATACCCTCACCAACGCGCTCGCCCTGCTGGTCTCCGCGTTGCTGGTGAAAGGACTGTTCCTCGGGGACCGGCTGGGTCGCACCGAAACGGTCGCGGTGATGGCCTGCGCCGTCCTGCTGCCGCTGTGCAAACCGACCTATGTCCTGCTGGCCCTGCTGGTGGTGCTGATCCCGGCCGAGCGGATGGGCCTGACCGGGTGGCGCCGCCGGCTCACCTGGGTCTTCGCCGCCCTGGGCGCCATCGGATTCGCGGCGTGGATGAAGATCGCGGCACCGACCGGCGAAGGCACCAGCCTGATGCGGCCGCGGCACCAGTGGTACACGGTCGATACCGGCGAACAGCTGATCGGCATCCTGACCGACCCGTTCGGTTTCCTGCGGACCTTCTGGGAAAGCATTCTGCGTCGCGACCACGAGTGGTTCACGGAGTTCTTCGGCGAACTCGGCTTCGCGTACGTGAACGTGCCCGCCACCGCGATCGTGGCCTGCCTGCTGGCTCTCGCGGTGAGTGTAGGGACCGCCGAACGCTTCGCGCACCCGGATTTCCGGCGGACGCTGGTGGTCGCGCTGGTCATGGCCGCCAGTGTCGCGATGATCTACGTGACGCTGTACATGTCGTTCACGCCGGTCGGCTACTACATCATCGACGGTGTCCAGGGCCGGTACTTCATTCCACTGGCCATCGTGACCCTGGCGGTGCTGCTGCGCTGGATGCCCTTCCGGCTCCGCGGCCCCGGGGACCGTGAGCCCGGCCGGGGCGCCGCGGTGACCATCGTCGTCGCGGCGACGATCGCACTGGTCGCCACGGTGGCGAAGTACCACATCTACGTCTGGGCTTAGCCGCCTCGGGCGGCGCGGCTCGGAGCCGTCGTCTCGTTCTGCACTCCGCCGTTGTGGGGTGGCGGAGCCTCCGGCAGTGCGGCCTTGTCAACCCTCGTACCGGAACGTGACCGGTCCGGAGGATGAGTCGAGGGACGGAGGTGCGGGATCAGGGCGTCGCGATGGTCTGTTCACCGGCTACCGCGTAGGCGCGTTCGGTGGCCGCTTTGACCGGGCGCCACCAGGATTCGTTGTCCCGGTACCAGGCGACGGTGGCGGCCAGACCGGTCCGGAAGTCCGCGTAGCGGGGCCGCCAGCCGAGTTCGTCGCGCAGCACAGTGGCGTCGATGGCATAGCGCTGATCGTGCCCGGCGCGATCGGTGACGAAATCGAAATCGTCCGGGGCGCGGCCGAACTCGGCCAGCAGCAGTTCGACCACGGTGCGATTGTCGAGTTCCCCGTCCGCCCCGATCAGATACGTCTGCCCGACCCGGCCACGTTCCAGCACATCCCAGACGGCGCGGTTGTGATCGTCCACGTGAATCCAATCGCGGACCTGGTGCCCGCCGCCGTACAGCCGCGGCCGCACCCCGTCGATCAGGTTGGTGATCTGGCGCGGAATGAACTTCTCGACGTGCTGGTAGGGCCCGTAGTTGTTGGAGCAGTTCGACAGGGTGGCACGGATCCCGAAGGACCGCACCCAGGCGCGCACCAACATATCGCTGGCCGCCTTGGTGGCCGAATAGGGACTCGACGGGTTGTAGGGGGTGCGCTCGGTGAACGCGGGATCACCGGCGGCGAGATCGCCGTAGACCTCGTCGGTGGACACATGGTGGTAGCGCACATCGTGGCGGCGCACGGCCTGCAGCAGGGAGTAGGTGCCGACGATATTGGTCTGCACGAACGGCCACGGTTCGGCCAGCGAATTGTCGTTGTGCGATTCGGCGGCGAAATGGACCACCGCGTCCACCCCGCTGACCAGTTCGTCGACGAGGTCCAGATCCGCGATATCCCCGTGCACGAAGTCGATACGATCGGCCACCGGATCCAGCGAGGAACGGTTACCGGCGTAGGTGAGCGCGTCCAGAACGGTGACCGTCACCTCCGGACGTTCGGTGACTGTCTGCTGGACGAAGTTGGCTCCGATGAACCCGGCCCCACCGGTCACGAGAAGACGCACCCACCCACTCTAACTTCCCGTGCTGCCCGGTCCGGGGCATAACCGGCAACGCTCAGGTGTCCTGTGGGGGCCGGCTGTGGAGATGGCGGGTGAGAGTATGCCCGAGCTGGGGTGTGAGCGGGCCGGTGTGGTCGATGCCGAGCTGGGTGGCGAGTGCGGTGGCGTGCAGGCGGGTGGTGGTCTCGAGGAGGGTGGCGTAGGTATCGCTGGTGCCGCGGATCCGGTGGCGGGCGGTGGCGGCGATGACGACGGCGAGCGGCACGGCGGGCCACCACAGGATCCCGAGCGGCAGGTAGAGCACCGCCCAGGCGGCGAGGGTGGTCGCCCGCGAAAGGGTAAGGCGGGCCGCGGTGAGCTCGTCGCGGGTGGTGTCGGGGAGGATGAGCCAGAGAGCGGGCCAGACGGTGGCGAGATCGAGATGGTGGTCGCGATCCAGGCGCAGGGCGGCCGCATGGATACGGTCGCCGCTCCACGTCGGGCGTTCGGGGCGCTCGACAGCGATTCTGTCGCGAATCCGGGCAGCGCGATGCCGGCGGGCGGGGTCGGGGCGGTCGGCCGGGTCGGGAGCCAGCGCTCCCCGGTATTCCGCCTGGTAGGCGGCATCGGCGACATCCCATCGGCGGCGACGGACGCGCACAAACCAGCGGGCCGGCAACCGCAACGGTAGCGACAGGCTCTGCCATCCGGCAGCCAGGCAGATGTTCTCGACGACGGCACCGAGGAACTGGGCGATCAGCCCCACGACGGCGGCGCCGGCGAGTACGGCGATCAGCAGGATGAGCTGACCACCGAAGGTGGTGACGGCCGGATGCCCGGCGTAGCTGGTGATCTGGTGGCCGAGGTATCGGATATCGAGGGCGTGCGGGTGTCCCAGAACGCGTGCCGTGGCGACAACTGCCAGGTAGAGGGCGCCGGGTAAGGCCAGCAGGGAAAACCATTGCTCGGCGAGTTTTCTGGTGATCTCGCTCCAGAAACCGGCCATTCAGGCCAGCCGTTCGCGCCGCAGCGGTTGACCGCTGACGGCACACCGAGGTGGCTCGGCCCCGGTGCCGGCATCGCCGCGGCCGACACAGACTTGCAAGGGGCAGCGGTAGACGACCTCGAAGCTGTGCACGCCGAGAGCTTCCAGGCTTCGCGTATGCCCGAAGATCCCCGGCGCGTCACCGGCGACCCGAAGCGCGGTGTGGACCGCGTGCAGGGCCGGCGCGATATCCACCGAACGGCTCGAACGGACAGCGCCCAGCAGCTGCTGTAGCGGTGTGGAGGTATCGGTTCCGTCGTCGCCGAGTGTGCCGCTTATCTCCGCGAGATGTTCGCAGAGATAGGCCAACGCTGCTGTGGCACGGGCGGTGTCGGGTGGCAGCGGAGACAATGTCGGACCCCCTCGGAACATCGGCGACTGCGCAGGCACCGCTGTCCGACATTCTCGTTCCCGGACTTGGCGGCGTGCTCGCCGGATCTTATCCTCGATATCCGGCGAGCGAAACGGCCACGGCGCCAAGCACAGTGGCCGACGCGAGGATTCGAGGCAATGCACGTATGCGGACCGCAGTACCGGACGGACCCGGCCCCGCGGACGGGGTACGAGATCTCCTGCGGTCCGCCGTAGCCCAGAGATTGGCGCGAGCAGAGAACAACACATCGCTGTCATCGGTGCTGGATCCCGAAGCCGCCACGGAAGCCGGCCGGCTGGCAGCGGTTATTCTGCCGGACGACGGGGACCTGGACTCCCGGTTGCTGTTGGCCGGGTTCCACGGGTATCGCTACCTGGCTTTGCGACCGGGCCGGGGCGAGCAGGAGTGGCAGGTGGCGATCGACTGGCTCGCCTCGGTTTTCGCCTCCACGGCGTATACAGCCCCGCTGCCCGAACAACTACATGTCCTGGTCGCCGATCGAGTCTACGATGTCGCCGCCGACATCACGGTCCCTTACGACCTGCCGAGTTTCGGTACCGATGCCCTAACCGCCGCGGCCGGTCTCTGGCAACAGATACTGGCGGCCACGCCGGACCACCACCCCGGCCGAGCCGGCAGGCTGGGCAGCTTCGGGTTGATTCTCGCGGCCCGATTCGAACAAACGGGAGCGCCGGCGGACCTCGACCGGGCTGTGGATGTGGGCCGCCGAGCCGTGCAGGCCACCACCTCCGGACACCACGACCGGATGGTATGGCAGAAGGACTCCCCGGCCGATTACACCGACCGGGCGATCTGGCTCAACGCCCTCGGGAATGCGCTCCGGACTCGATCCCAGCGGACGGCAACGCCGGCGGATCTGGACGAGGCCGTGGACGTGTGTCGCCGGGCCGTGCAGGCGACGGTGCCCGACGACCCCGGCCGGGGCGCCTGCCTGATCACACTCGGTGCTGCGCTGCAGGCCCGGTTCGTCCACATCGATACGCCGATGGACCTGTACGAGGCGATAGAGGTGGGCCGCCGAGCGGTGCTCGCTACCGCAGCCGAAGATCCGGAACGGGCAGTGGCCCTGAACAATCTCGGGAATGCTTTCCGGATCCGATTCGAGTGGATGGGGGCCCCAGCCGACCTCGACGATGCGGTGGAAACGGGGCGCTCGGCGGTGGATGCTGCCCCGGCCGGCCATTGGCATCGGGCGAGGTGCCTGAAGAATCTCGCCCTCGCTCTCCAGACGCGGTTCGAACTGACCGGTGTAGTAGCAGACCTCGACGAATCGGTGGAGACACACCGTCTGGAAGTAGAGGCGCTTCCCGCCGGCCATCCTGATCGAGCGAAGCTCCTGAACGATCTGGGCATCGCTTTCCTCGAACGGTACGAGCGAACCGGCGCGCCGGAACCACTCGACGACGCGGTAGAGATGAGTCGCGCCGCGGTCGGCTGCACTGAGGACGGCCGCCCTGAACAGGCGGAATACCTGATCACTCTGGGGAATACCCTCCGGGCACGATTCGAGCGGACCGGCAGCCGGACCGATCTGGACGAGGCGGTGGCGACCGACCGCCGGGCGCTATCGGTCGCGCCGACCACGCCTGCCAGGTCGACGATCATGAACAATCTGGGCATCACGCTGCAACACCTGTTCCGGCAGACAGGCAGGATGGATCACCTCGACGAAGCCGTGGAAATCGGCCGCGCAGCGCTCCGGGAAACTCCCGCCGGCGACCCGGGTCTGGCGATGCGCTCGAGCAACCTCGGCAGTGCACTGTTGCTACGGTTCGAGCGGACCGGCCTGCCGGCGGACCTCGACGAGGCGGTCGAGTTGGGGCGTCGAGCCATGCAGACCCACCCGCTCGGCGACACCGAACAGTCGATATTCCTGAACGGCCTCGGATCAGCGCTGCGCGCTCGGTACAAATGGGCGGGTGTACCGGCGGACGTGCACGAGGCAGTCGAGGTGAGCCGCCGATCTCTGCAAGCAACCCCGACCAACCACCCCAACCGGGTGAAGCACCTGACCACACTCGGGATATCTCTTCAGAACATGGCGCGTCAGACGGGTGGTAAGCCCGAACTCGACGAGGCAGTGGAGATCGGACGACAGGCGGTACAGGCCGCTTCGGCCGGTCAGGCCGACCGCGCAGTATGCCTGAGCAACCTCGGGAACGCGCTACTGCTGCGCTTCGACCGAACGGGAGCGCCCGCGGACCTGGACGAGGCGGTGGAGGTCTGCCGTGCGGCAGTACAGGCCACCCCTGAGGACAGCCCGAACCGGATCCTTCGGTTGAACAACCTCGCGAATGCGCTGATGAGCCGATTCGAGTGGACGGGTGCGCTGGCGGACGTGAACGAGGTGGTCGCGTTGCGCCGCCGAGCGCTACAACTCACCCCCGTCGACGACCCCAAACTGGCACTGTGCCTGAACAACCTCGGCAGCGCTCTGTGGCTCCGCTTCGACCGAATCGGTGCTGCAGCGGACCAGGACGAGGCCGTCGATGCCTGCCGGCAGGCAGTACAGGCCACGCCCGCCGGAAACAGCGTGCTGGCCGACCGTCTCACCAACCTCGGGGCGGTTCTCCTGAGCCGATTCGAACGAACAGGCGCGGCCGCGGACATAGCCGAAGCCGTGGACGTATGCCGGCGAGCACTCCAGGTCACCACACCCGAGGCGACATTCGACCGGGCCGCGAAACTGTCCACGCTGGGGTCGGCACTCCTGCTCCGATTCCAGCAGACGGGCGCGGTACCGGATGTGTACGAGGCCGTCGATGTATGCCGGCAAGCCGTACAGGCCAGACCGCCGGACCACCCAGGTCGGGCCCGTCTCCTGTTCGTTCTCGGACAAGCCCTGCTGGTGCGGGCCGGGCACAGCCCCGCGACAACGGAACTGGCCGAAGCTGCCGTGCCGTTGCAGGATCTGGACGAGGCCGCCGCCGCGTGGCAAGAGGCAGCGCAGTCACCCGTGGCGCCGCCGTCGATTCGGATCCAGTCGGCTCGAAACGCTGCCCTGTTGCTCTGGTCGGCCAAGGGAGCCCCTGCGCTGATGCGCGCCCTGAGTTTGGCCCGCTTGTCCCGGAAGCCCACCGGTTTGCGTAACCGGCGCAGACGTGCGGCAGAAATGGTATGCGGCGCGGTGCGGCTGTTGCCCGAGGTGGCACCGCGCCGATTGCAACGGCCGGACCAGCAATATGCCCTCGGCGAGTACGCGGAATTGGCCGCCGACGCCGCGGCCCTGACCCTCCGGGACACCTCGGCTCCGGCTGCCGAGCGGGCGGCGCTCGCACTGCAGATGCTCGAGGCTGGCCGTGCGGTGCTGCTGGGGCAGGCTTTGCAGGTACGGAATGACACCGGTGAACTGGAACAGCAGCATCCCGGCCTCGCCGCGGAGTTCATCCGACTGCGCGGACTTCTCGACTACACCCCCACCAACCCCCTCGACACCGACATGGAGCCCACGATAGATACGCGGCACCGCCTCGCACGAGAGTTCGACGAGGTACTGGCCCGTATCCGCGCCGAGCCGGGGTTCGAAACGTTCGCGCTGCCACCGGCAATCGCCCAACTGCTCGAACAAGCCGCCGATGGACCGATCGTGATCTTCAACATCAGCAGCTACGGCAGTGACGCACTGCTGCTCACGGCGTCCGGCGTAAAGGTGCTGCCGATGCGCGGGCTGACTCGCGAAACCGTGCTGGACCGGGTCACGGCCTTCCGCGCGGCCTTGACGGATGCCGGGCACGGGGCGACTGCCACGGACCGGCGAGCGGCGCAACAACGCCTGGTCGAAATTCTGGAATGGCTGTGGGACAACGCCACCGGCCCCGTACTGGATGCACTCGGCTACCGGCGTCCCGTCGCGGTGGGCCGGGCGGGCCCCCGGGTGTGGTGGATACCCGGCGGGCTGCTCGGCCAACTGCCCATCCATGCCGCTGGTCACCACACCGACCCGTCCCGCCGGAGAGGCGGCGTCCGGACGGTGATGGATCGGGTGGTTTCCTCCTACACACCCACCGTCACCGCCCTGCGCCACGCGCGGCGACGCGCCACCGGGGTCGGCTCCGAACCGGCTACCTCGCGGCCTGCCCTGGTCGTGGCCATGCCCACCACGCCCGGTGTTCCCGGCCGGCTGCACCATGTGCTCGCCGAGGCCGGGATGCTCGCCACGCGTCTGCCCGGCGCGATCACGCTGACCGAACCTGAAACATCACTGAACGCGGTCCCGGGACACACCGACGCCCTCTCCGCGCCGGCGGGAAGCCCGAAGTCCACGCCTGCGACGACCGGCGCGGACGATGTCCGGTTACCCACCCGCGACAGGGTCCTGCAACTCCTCCGCGAATGCTCGATCGCCCATTTCGCCTGCCACGGTGTCAGTGACAGTGCGGACCCCTCGCGCAGCCGATTGCTGCTGCACGACCACGCCACCGCCCCGTTCACCGTCGCCGCGCTCGCCCCGCTCGACCTCGGCCACGCCCGGCTGGCGTACCTGTCCGCCTGCGAAACCGCCGCTACCAGCGTGGAACTCATCGACGAGGCGATTCATCTCACCTCGGCGTTCCAACTGGCCGGATACCCGCAGGTGATCGGCACGCTCTGGACCGTCGACGACGAGACAGCCACCCAGATCGCCGAAAGTTTCTATACCGCCCTCTTCGACTCAGATTCAGCGATACCCGATACGGACCGAGCGGCCCACGCACTACACGATGCCGTCCGCGCAGTCCGCGACACCTTCCGCGCTACCCCTTCTCTCTGGGCAGCCCATCTCCAAGCCGGGGCCTGAGCACGATTCGCACCCGGGGCCGTCCGGTTTTGCGTTACGTCGAGTACCGCGCCCGGCGGAAACATCCGATGGGGCCCGCCGAAGTGTCCGCCGCCGAAGAACAAACCCGTATAGCCAGGCCGAAAGAATATTCGGGCGAACTCGGGAAGACAGGACCCGTAGCTCAGGCCGGCAACCGATCGGCTCCCCAGCTGCGGTGCACATAGCCGACGACCCGATCCAGTTCGGCGCGGTCCACCGAGGCCAGTTCGCCCGGTTCCAGCGGGTCGAAATGGAAGATGTAGAGCCGGGAGGCGAACTGTTCGAACGGTAGCGAGGCCTCGCCGAAGCGTTCGCCGTGTCCGGCCGTACCCACCACGACCCCGTCACCCCAGTCCTGGCCGCTGTCGTTGTTCGGGTTGTAGAAGTAGACCCGCATCCGGTCCTGTGGATCGAGTGCCACGCGCAGGATCGTGATCGCATGCCAGCCCACGAACCGGGCGGCGCTGTCGGTGACCGCGACGCCGGCCGGCTGCGGGTGGATCAGCGGCTGGTTGCCGTTGTGGAACGGGTGGTAACTGGCATAGAAGTGGCGCAGGAACTCGTCCAGTTCGGTGAGCTGCCCGGTGGCCACGTCGACATTGATGCGGAATCCCCGGCCCGACCACCAGCCGTGGAATTCCGGGTTCACCCAGCGATGCGGATCGCCCTCGCGATCGGCGCACTGCCGGCCCATCTCCGCGTAGATACGGTCCAGATGCGGCACCACCAGCAGCGATACCGGGTCCAGATCGACCGGCAGTTTCGTGGCGACCCCGCCCACGCTGTCGCGCGAGGAGATGGGCCGGCCCTCGAAATGCATCACGACCTCGTCGTCGCGCGCCGCCCAGGCCAATGTCTGCAGCAGATAGTCGGGGTCGTTGTAGGCCCACATCGACAGTGCGCGGGCCGACTGGCAGGTCGGGTTGTCACCCTGCCCGACACCGAGCGGCAGCCCCAGCATGGACAGCATGCCCGCGAGCAGGCGGGCGCGCGGATCCGGGTCGGGTCCGAAGGCCCGGGTGAGACGTTCCCGCGAATACGGCGACAACTGCAGTGCGAGCTGCCGCCACAGCGCCGGGGCGACCGGCGGCTGGTAGAGGATCCCGCGTTCCAGCAGCAGCGCGATTCCGTAGATGCACTGGGCGGTTTCGACGTGTACGGCGTCGGCGATGAGGCGGCGTACCAGTTCGTGGTAGCACAGCAGGCATTCGCGGCCGGTGCTGGACAGGCCCAGTGCCTCGCCCAGCAGGTATTCGCCCTTGCCGAGCAGGAAACGCACCAGCACCGCGTGATACGGGGAGACCAGGCCGGTGTCGTGCATGGACCGGGCGAAACCCGCGGTCTCGTACGCCAGCGCACTGTCGTCCATGGTTTCGAGGCGCACGCGGTACACCTCGACACCCGGGTCCTCCCGGCACGCCTCGGTGGTGCCGTAGAGGCTGCTGATCAAGCGGTCGGCACCGAGGCCGGCGGCACCCAGATCGATATCGGGGTTGGTGCGGGCGACAGCGATCTGGGTGATCATCCGCTTCACCGGCTCCACCTGGATCGGGCGCTGCCGCAGGATCCGCCAGATCTCGTCGACCAGGTTCTCCAGCACCTTCTCGTAGCCGATCTCCTCGACGAGATGGCGCAGCAGCTCCCGGGATACCTGGGCCATCCGGCCCTGCTGCGCCCGTTCGGCCTCGGTGGGTGGCGTGAACAGCAGGGTCAGATTCATGGCCAGCACCTGGGACAGGTGGTGGTCGGCATGTTCGGCGGAGATCATCGGGTGCACGTACTCGCCCTTGGCCACCGCCAGCAGCCGCAGATTGCTCACCGTCTCCAGCACTACGGTGTCGGCGTTGGCGCTGCGCAGCGAACCCGTGCTCAACGACGGGATCAGAATCTGCGGCTGCGCCCAGTCCGTACCGCGGAACAGACCGGCCGTTTCCAGCCGCACCGCCCGTGCCCGGACGGTCGCGCAGCCGCCCGGTAACAGCAGTACTCGGCGCAGCGCCGCGAGAACCCTCGACAGTTTCAGGTGCTTGCCGAAATCGCTGGTGTCCGCGAGCAACTGCGTCGCGTCGTCCAACATGGCCACACGTCTGTCGAGGGTCGCCCCGTCGCCGCTGAGTGGGGTCAAATGAGGATCCTCCCCGTGATCAGTTACTGCCGAACGAATCAGATGTAGAAATCGAGCTCTTCCTGTCGCTTCAGCAGATCCCGGAGAGTGTACGGGTCGTCACCGAAGAAGTACAAGAGGCCCCAATGGTTGCCGAAGGCGGTACGTTTGGTCACTTTTTCCGTCAGCGGCTCCGTGAGCTCGTGGGTTTCGAAATATTCGTGGTCCTCGGTCTCCTCGGGCACCGACAACTGACTGACCACGCGCCGCCGCGGATAAACCCCGAAGCACCCCGCGTGCCCTTTCGCATCCACGACTTCCCTCGGAAAAAAGTCCTCGATCTCTTCCTCGGTGGTCTTCGGGTCGAAGGCCAGGACGAGAGCGTGGTAGGCGTTGAACCCGTACGAACGCTCCAACAGCTCGAACACCTTGAACCCGGGCGGGCGGTAGGCGACCTCACCGAAGTACATCTCGCCGTCGCTGGTGACGAAGTATTCCGGGTGGACGAACCCGAACTCGATATCGAACGTTTTGATAAGGCGTTCGACCTGCCGGGTGATCTCCGGCCGGTACTTTTCCAGTTCGGGCGTCGCCGGGACGAAAACAGAATAGCCGAGGGTGACATATTCGGAAATGTTCAGGAAGCAAATCCGGCCGTTGTGGATCCAAGCCTCCACGGCGAATTCCCAGCCGTCCAGATGCGATTCCATGAGAACCGGGAACTCGTCGTCGGGGATCGTATCGATCTCGTCCGGAGTCCGGATAACCCGATGTCCGAGGCAACCCGCCTTGTCGAATGCCTTGACGTGGATGGGATCGTTGGGATCGCCGTCGAGCTTCAGCAGGGTCTGATTCACTCGTTTCAGGAAACGGATCACATCATCACGCTCGTGGGCCTCCTCGAAAATTCCGACGCGGATACCGCCGAGTTGCGCGCGCCGCTTCATCAGCGCCTTGTCCCGCAACAGCATGGCCTGCCCGAAAAGGCGCGGATTATCCATCAGTACCGAGTTGATGGCGCCCGCCCATTCGACGGTTTCCTCGAAGATGGGAATGGCGACGTCCACGCCCATCTCCTGTAGTGTCTCGGCGATTTCCATCGACCGATCGTTGAGTCGTTCGAAATTCCAGGGAAGATAGGGTATGCCGTTTTCGGCACAATAATCCGCCACCCACTCCGGTGCCACCACAACGTAGCGCCGGTCGAAACGATCCACCGCTTCCACGGCATTCAAACTCCAACCCAGCAGGGCAACGTAACCTTTTTCCGGGTTGTACTCTTCATCCGGGTTCCGGACTCTGGATGCTGATGCCGAAATCGACAAAACCTCTCCCCTCTCGACCACATCTACAGCTCGTTGAATCACGAGGGCGTCGGTTCACACGCGAAAATCCGGCCGCACCGCCGGCACAGATATCGGGCCGCTACCGAATCCGCGTCGAAAGTTCGAATTCGCCGTGGACCGGAAAATGTAACGCCCTCATTTCTACCGAGTACCCGATGTTTCCGGAACGAAACCGGCGCCGGGCGAGGCGCACCCTACGCCGCATCCGAAAGCGGCGCGGCCGCACCACGATCGACCGGCTGCGGGCGACCGTGAGCCGGCGCGGCGCACCCGGCCGGGGCGACCACGGGAGGCCGGGGAGCCTGCCGCACGAGCGCCGCCGCATCCGTGCTGGCACACTGATCGAACATGCGCGGAATCATTCTGGCGGGCGGCACCGGGTCACGGTTGCATCCGATCACGCGCGGGGTGAGCAAACAGCTGGTCCCGGTCTACGACAAGCCGATGGTCTACTATCCGCTGTCCACCCTCATGCTGGCCGGTATCCGGGACATCCTGGTGATCACCACCCCCGAGGACGCCGAATCCTTCGCCCGGCTACTGGGCGACGGCTCTCAGTTCGGCATCTCGATCAGTTATGTGGTGCAGCCGGTTCCCGACGGTATCGCGAAGGCCTTCGTGCTCGGCGCCGACCATATCGGCGGCGATTGCGCCGCGCTGGTGCTGGGCGACAACATTTTCCACGGCCCCGGCCTGGGCACCAGCCTGCACCGATTCGCCGATATCGACGGGGGCGCCATCTTCGCCTACCGGGTCTCGGATCCGACCGCCTACGGTGTCGTCGAATTCGCCGACGGCAAGGCGATCTCGATCGAGGAGAAACCGAAGGTCCCGCGCTCGAACTATGTGGTGCCGGGTCTGTACTTCTACGACAACGACGTGGTGGAGATCGCCCGCGGACTCGTCCCCTCGGCGCGCGGCGAGTACGAGATCAGCGATATCAACCGGGCTTACCTGGAAGCAGGCCGGCTGGGTGTCGATGTGCTGGCCCGTGGCACTGCCTGGCTGGACACCGGCACTTTCGATTCGCTGCTCGACGCCGCCAACTATGTGCGCACCGTCGAGGAGCGCCAGGGGTTGAAGATCGGCGTGCCGGAGGAGGTCGCGTGGCGGATGGGCTATATCGACGACGAACAACTGTGCCTGCTGGCCGATCCCCTCACTCGCTCCGGTTACGGTAGGTATCTGCTCGATCTGCTCGAGCACGGACGGAGTTGGTGAGTAGGTAGATGCGGATCAGTGAGATGTCGGTCCCCGGCGCCTGGGTCTTCAGCCCCGCGATCCACGGCGACGATCGCGGCTGTTTCGCCGAAACCTTCCGCGCTTCGGAATTCGAGAAGGTCACCGGCCGGCCGTTCGATCTGCTGCAGGTCAACACCTCGGTATCCGCAGCCGGCGTGCTGCGCGGGATCCACTACACCGACGATCCGCCGGGCCAGGCGAAATATGTCACCTGTGTACGCGGCGCGTTCCTGGACGTGGTGATCGACTTGCGGGCCGGCTCACCCACGTTCGGCCGGTGGGACAGTGTGCTGCTCGACGACCGCGACCGGCGCTCGGTGTTCATATCCGAGGGCCTCGGCCATGCCGTCCTGTCGCTGGCCGACGATTCCACCCTCACGTATCTGTGTTCCCTGGAATACAGCCCCGAGTACGACCACGACCTGGACGCCTTCGATCCGGATCTGGCCATCGACTGGCCCGCGACCGGCCGCGACGGACAGCGGCTCACCTATCTCCGTTCCCTGAAGGACGCCGCAGCGCCACGACTACGCGACCGCTGACCGCCGCGGCGATCGGGGCCGGCGTCGAACGTTGCGCAGAAGCCGTCCGTAAGGGCGGTTTCCGCCGGATTCGCCGAGTGGCCGGTTCGGCGGTATTGTCGCTGCCCGGCGGTTCCCTCGCGGGACCGCCCCGCGGTGCCGGTGAAACCACCGGCCCAGGCGCCCCGGCTGCCGCCGGGCCGGTTCTCGGGGGATTCGTCCACTGACTCACTGGCCGTACCGGGATCCTCCCTGGATTCCACCCGGGAAGCCAACCGTGACCAGGTATAGCGGCGCCGGCCGCTGCTATTCCCCCGTGGAGAGGAATGAGACCTAGCCGACAGTCGAAAAAATTCGCTGGAACGGCGTAACACCACGGGGACCCGGCACCGATACGACCCATGAAAGCCGGAGCTGATCTATACCGGGGAATGGAGATGACAGTGCGTACGACGTTTTCGACTTCCGTCTCGGCGGGCGCCAAGTCCGCGGCCGCGCGGGACTACGTCCAGCGTGGCTGGACGGTCGCCGAAACGACCAACGGCCTGTGCCTGATCACCGATGCCGAGGTGTCCGCCGTCGAGGTCACCGGGGAGTTGGCCGCGTCGGTACGCCGGTACCTGCGCGCGAACAACCTGACCGGTCCGGTTATCGAGATTCCGGGCGCCCAGCGCCGCGAAATCCACCTGGTGACCGGTATGCGCAAGGCCGAGCGTGCCGTCGAGGCGCTGCGCGCGGCCGGTGCGGTCGTGCACACCGACGGTGACGGCATCCCGCTGCCGCCCACCCACCTCTCGGCGGGTTCGGCCAGCTGGGGTGTCTCCCCCGACGAGGCCCGCTGGATTCCGCCGGTGGTCGCGCTCGGCGCGGCGGTGCGTTCGGCCCTCGCCCGGCGGCCGCGACGCCTCACCAGCGTGGCCTGAACAGGCACAACACATACCCGGCAGCGGGAAACCCCCGGGCGGGGGGGGCGCCCGGGGGGGGGCCGGGCGCCCCGCCGGCCCCCCGCCCGCCGGCGGAGGGGAGGTACGAGCATGAGAAAAAAAAAAAAACCGCCGGCCCCAA